>DATCUC010000105.1:0-2611 GCA_036567625.1 Anaerolineaceae bacterium
ATTTATTTCTTCGGAAAGAGTTATATCGACAGGCGGAATTCTTACTACAGGGATTTATATCAGAGGGCTGTTGATAAAGCCATAAAGAAAAAAGAACAAAAGGATAAATAATTTTTCGCTTCCGACGCCATTCGAATAGCCCGGAGCGGAGCGGGTGTCAAGGTCAGAGAGCGCAGCGTGCCTTGACACCCGCGAGCACCGGACTACAATGAGAGAGCCGGAGCGAAAAAGGCTGTGAATTTGTTACCTGGCCGTATCCAAGAGCCGCCGAAAGACCGTATTCGGCGTTCACCCCAGATATTCCGTTATCCCGCACCTTACTTACTTCGGTTTCAGCCTGCTGGGCGGCAGCGTGAAGTTTCTCGTGCCCCAGGGCAGCTTTTCCAGTTCTACCCCGATGGCTAAGCGGTCGAGCTGGCTGCGAGTGAACTGCAACGCGCTCTGCTTGCCTGGCAGGTTCCGCACCTTAACAGCATAGGCCAGTCTGAATAGACTGCAAGCAATGTCCCGTGGATCGTGGTGCCGGTCAACCACTTCGCGGCGCAGCACGTGCCATACGGTGATGAGGAGCTTCCTGGCAATCGCCACCACCGCCCGGCTGCGACCCAACCGGTACTCCAGGCGCTCGAACTCCTTTTTCCAGTAGGCATGGTGCTGCACGGCGATGTTGGCTGCCGTAACCATCGCCGAGCGCAGGTCGCGCCGCCCGGACTTGGTGATCCCTCCCGTTGTGCGCCGCTCGCCGCTGTCGTGCACCCTGGCTCCCAATCCCGCATAGCCCACCAGGTGAGCCGGGTCCGGAAAGCGGGTGATGTCGCCGATGGCGGCCAGGATCGTTACCCCGGTGAGCAAAGCGATGCCCGGAACCTGGATCAGCAGCGGCATGCGCGCATCGTTGGCCACGGCCTTGCCCATCTCCTCTTCCAGCATGGCCTTCTGCTGTTGGGCGAAGGCCAGCGTTGCCAGGTCGGATTGGATGCGCACCTTCTCCAGCGGCGAGACCTTGAGTGCTTCCCACCAGGGCCTCAGGTCGGGGTGAAATAGCTCGAAGCCGGGAGGCGGCAGGATGTGGTGGCGGTGCAGTACGGCATGCAGGCGGTTCTTGGCGACCGCCCCTAACGTGCCCATCTTGCGCCGTTGTGAGGTGAGGATGCGCAGGTCGCGGGTGTAGTCGTCTGGCACCCAGATGCCGTGCAGCATCCCGGCGGCAAGCAGTTCCGCCAGCGTCTGCGCGGCCTTGCGGTCGGTCTTGACCTGAGCCTCGACGATGGCCTTGACGTGCTGGGGATGCACGACCAGCACGTTGTAGGCTTTGGGGGTGAGCAGGTCGTAGACCTCCCAGGTGTTGGTAGTCATCTCGATGACCACCTGGTCGGTGGACGTCATCTCGCGCTCGATCCAGCGCTCGAAGTCGGTCCACTCCACCCGCCGTGGGCCGTAGATGATTTTCTTCTCGACATCCACCGTTACAGCAACCATGAAATACTTGTGGATGTCCAGCCCAAAGAAACGCGTGGGCGTTGCCATGAGAAACCTCCTTTCAAACAAACAGCGGATGAAAAGAGGGAGCCGGGAAGCTGCATTTTTCGGGACACGGTTTCACACATTCAAGCGAGCTTACCCCCAGGCGGGGGTGTCTCAAGTGAGCGGAATCGAGCAGGTCCGTCACACACGACAAGCGAATTTGACCGCAGAATGTCGGCCGATTTCATACGCATACCCGACGGGCCCGAGCGCCGCAGTCCCTGGCTGCCGGTTGGCTGGTGTGGATTGTCTCCAGCCTAAGGCGCGCTCCTGCTCAGTTCACTGAACTCAGTATACCGCGCCGTTCCAGCCGCCAGCAAGTTCCCGACCGGGAGGTTCACGAGCGTCCTCGCTCCTCCCTTGTTACTTGCCCACACGAATGGCACAGATGCCATGTATAAAAAAAAGCCCTATCCGTGGAATTTGTCCCATTCGTTTTTTATTCGTGATAAATCTTTTTTGGAACTGCCATGAAAACAACCGTCTTGCGTTTCGCTGCCGGTGATCGCGCCCTGGCGCGGCGCTTCACGCGCTTCCCGTTCGACCTGTACCGCGGCGTGCCGCAGTGGGTTCCGCCCATCGGCGCCGACGAACGCGCCAAACTCTCGCCGCGCCACCCGTTCTACCGCCACTCGCAGGCGGCCTTCTTCCTGGCCGAAGATGCGCGCGGCAGCGTGCGCGGGCGGCTGGCGCTGCTCGATCACCGCCTGCACAATGCGTACAGCCGCGAGCATACCGCCTTTTTCTGCCTGTTCGAGTGCGTTGACGATCTGCCCACCGCGCGCGCCCTGTTTGACGCCGGGGCGGAATGGGCCGCCGCCCGCGGGCTGGACTGCCTCTTTGGCCCCAAGGGCTTCACCGCGCTGGATGGGCTGGGCCTGCTGGTACGCGGCTTTGAACACCGCCCGGCGCTGGGGCAGGTATACAACCCGCCCTATTACCTCGACCTGCTGGCCGGGTGCGGCTTTGCCCCCGCCGGGCGCGAAATCCTCAGTGGCTATCTGCCCGGCAGCGTGGCCCTGCCCGACAAGGTGGAACAGGTCGCGGCCCGCGTGCAAGAGCGCGGCTGGCTGCGCGTGCGCTCCTT
>DATCUC010000106.1:0-8184 GCA_036567625.1 Anaerolineaceae bacterium
CACGGCATCCGTGTCGCGGATCAGGCGGTCGTAGGAGATGACCTTGACGCCAGCCTGGCGCGCGGCTTCGGCGGCAGCGGCGGCAGCGGTGCCGTCCTGCGGGCAGATGATGAGGACTTTGATGCCCTGGCTGATCAGGGATTCAACGTTGTCCTTCTCTTTGGCTGAGTCACCCTGGCTGAACAGGATCTGCACATTGTAGCCAGCGGCGGTCAGGGCGTCCTTGAAGCGGGTCTCGTCCTGGATCCAGCGCGGTTCATCTTTGGTCGGCAGAACAATACCGACGGCGAGTTCACTGGTGGCGGCGGGGGCTTCAGTGGCGGCGGCTGGGGCCTCGGTAGCGGCCGGTGTGGGGGTGCAGGCGCCCAACAGCATGGACACGAGCATCAAAAGGGCCATCAAACCGTACAACGATCTTTTCTGAAACATTGTCGATCCTCCTTGAAATTGATTGGGTCTATTCTCATTACAGCATGGGGAAAGGGGATTGATCTTCTTCCTATCTGGCTACCTCCAATCGCGGCAAGAGATTTCTCCGAATCGACTGCCTGGCGTTGTTCAGCTCAGGTTCTTTCTCGCGCGGGTTATCGACGCGGAAAAGCACAAACTGGAATGAAGCGCGGTGGACAAACGCGGAAATTTTCGCGTTGGATTCAGTATAGCAAAGCGCAAGGGCTCAAGAAAGCTTCGCTCCCCTAAATTGATAGGGGGATTCCCCCTAAGATTCTTCGGCTTTAGGGGATTTCGGCGGCATTTTCGACCCGCGCGTGCGGGATTTCGACCAGCAGCAGCGCGCCGCCTTCCGGCATCCGCTGCAACCGGAAGCGTCCGCCAAGCATGGCTACCCGCTCACTAATCCCCACCAGACCGTAGTGCCCGCTGGCGGATAACGACGCAAGGTCGACATTTTCGAAGCTGCCGTTGCCGTTATCCTGTACTGCGACTTCGAGCATGCGCGGTGAGGTATGCTGCACGCTGATGCGCACGCGCGTTGCCTGCGCGTGCCGCCAGACATTATTCAATCCTTCTTGCACGATGCGGAATAACGACAGTTCGGTCGCTTCGGGCAGACGAACAAGGTTGCTGTCAATATGTACGTCAACCTTGATCCCTGTGCGCGCTGACCAATCTCGCGCCAGCGATTGCAGCGCCGCGCCCAACCCCAGGCTGTCAATCGTCAGCGGGCGCAGGTTGCCGCAGATGCGGCGCAGGTTTTCCACCAGGATGCGAATGCCCTGCCGCACTTCAGTCAAATCGTCAGCCATCGTGGGGCTGATCGACACCTCGGTTTCCATGCTTTCCAGTTCGTAATTGATACTCAACAAATCTTGAATAATCTGGTCATGCAGCTCGCGGGAGAGATGCTTGCGTTCTTCCTCGTGCTCTGACAGCAGGCGGCGTTGTGTTTCCAAAAGAACAAGGTTCGCCTGATCAAGCGCCTGAACTTGCTCAGCTAATTGTTCGGTCAACTGCCGGGAAAGTGACGCTTCGCCGGTGAGGTCTTTCCCCAGCAGAATCTGGCTGTACCGCAACTTTTCTGTCTGCTCGCGCACCCGGTTGTAATTGTCGTAATCCCAAACCATGGGCTGCTTCTTTGCGGATTCATCACCCAGCAGCAGGCTAACGACGGCTTCGCGGTTCGTTTGATCCGTCTGCATGTCGGCCACATTACTGCCCTGGTGCAAAACGAGGATGCGGTCGGTCACCGCGAAGAGATGATCCAGGTTGTTGCTGCTAAACAGCACGGCCACGCCGCGCTCGCGCCAACTGTGGATCAGGCTGAGCAGGCGCTGCTGGTAAGGGTAAGAGAGCAGTACGGTTGGTTCATCGATGATGATTAACTTTGCGTCCAAGGTCATCACCCGCGCAATGGCGATCAACTGGCGCTGTTCGCCGGTCAGGTCGGTGACTTTGCTGTTCATCGAGCCGATCTCAACATTTAATTCATTCAATATTCGGCTGGCTTTGTGCAGCATCTGGTCGTTGTCCAGCAGCCGTAGCGAGCGCAGCCAGCCTGGCCAACCAATCTCATTGCCGAGAAAAACATTGCTAACCACGCTCTGCCGGTCATCCAGGGTGGGTCGCTGGTGGATCACGCCAATCCCTAATTTATTCGCAGAGAACGGCCAGGTGAGCCGGTTGCCCTGGAAAAACAACTCGCCGGTATTTGGCACTTGCTGCCCGGAGAGCAGTGAAACCAGAACCGATTTGCCCGACCCGATGCTGCCGGTTAAGCCGACGACTTCGCCCGGCAGAATCTCAAAACTCACCTGGCGAATGACCGGCAGGCTGCCGAAGGATTTGGTGAGCTCTACGGCCTGGAGCAGTGGTTTCATCGATAAAATCGGATTTCCTGTTTCGATTATACAATGCTCCGCGGAATTTGCGACCCGGCCGAGCAATGCTCCGATCTTGGGGTGCATGTGGTATAAATGGGCTATGCCTCCCGTACGCGTTCTCCTCGCCGACGATCACGCGATCGTGCGCGCCGGTATCCGCAAAACGATTGAAGAAATCCCCGACCTGGTAGTGATCAATGAAGTTGGCAGCGGGCCGCAGGTGTTCGACGCCCTGGCGCGCGAGCCGGTCGACTGCCTGTTGATCGACGTGACCATGCCAGATTTCGAGCCGATCACCGCTATCCGGCAGATCCATGCGCGGCACCCGGATATGAAGATCCTGGTGGTCAGCGCCTTTGACGATGACGTGTATGTGCAGGGGCTGCTGGCAGTGGGCGTGAATGGCTATCATATGAAAGACCAGCCGTTGAATGATCTTAAGTTGGCGGTGCAGCGCGTGCTGACCGGGGAGCGCTGGATATCCAGCTCGCTGATCGGCAAGCTGATCGGCCAGCCGGGGGGCGTTACGCATATGCCGGACCTGACCGCGCGACAGCGTAATCTGCTGCGGCTGCTCAACCAGGGGTATGATAATAAATCCATCGCCCAAGAAACCGGGCTCAGTATCAAGACGATCGAAAACCACCTGACGCGCGTGTACAAACAGCTCGGCGTGCAAAGCCGCCTGGAGGCTGTCAATTACATTTTGCATCATCCCCAGGTGCTGGGAACGCCCGGCATCGAGGCGGCCCACGCCGAAGAAGTGCCTACCGCGGCTGTGCAGCGCGGCGCAGCGATCCTCGTGGTGGATGATAATGCCCGCTACCGCGAGCAGTTGCAGCGCATGATCGGCAAGATTTCGCCGCGTACCACAATCTACGAGGCAGATTGCATCGATGACGCCGTGCAGCTTGCCCAGCGCGTGGAGTTGAAACTGGTGTTGATTGATATTGTTCTCGGCAGCGAAGATGGGCTGACCTGCACCCGGCGCATCAAAGCCATTTCTCCCCAGAGCCGCATTGTGCTCATCAGCGCTTATCCAGACCGCGAGTTTCACCGCCAGGGTTTGGAGTCGGGCGCGGTGGCCTTTTTAGATAAAAAAGATTTAGATCTCGCTACGCTGCGCCAGGTACTGAACGATATCATCGGGTAAGAAACACTGCAGCGGATATTCTTCCGGCAATCAGGATATCCCTCATCCAAAGAGGGGGAAATCCCCATTGCTTATCGGCTTGCGCGCCCATAAAATCAGATCAAGCATGAGATGCTTAGCTATATTGAGCGTGAAACCCGGGCACCGATCACTGCCCGGGTTTCTGCGAGTAGATGACTTTGGTTTGATTCATTGATGTTCAGGGATGGAAGAATGCGCGAGTATACTGTTTGGCCGGGAAAGCCGTATCCCCTGGGGGCAACCTGGAATGGGGAAGGGGTCAATTTTGCCGTTTTCAATAATCATGCCGGCAAGGTGGAATTATGTTTGTTCGATGAAAGTGGCGAGCAGGAAATTGCCCGGCTGGCGTTTCACGAATACACAAACGAAACCTGGCATATGTTTGTGCCAGGCATCCAACCCGGGCAATTGTATGCCTACCGGGTTCAAGGGGAATACAATCCAGAAGCGGGCCACCGCTTCAACCCGGCCAAGCTGCTGCTTGACCCGTACGCGCGGGCAATTGACGGCGATCTGCGCTGGGATGACGCTCTATTCGGTTACACCGTGGGCGCGCCCGAGGATGATCTGTCTTGCGACCCGCGTGACAGCGCGCCCTTCTTACCCAAGTGCGTGGTCGTTGATTCGCACTTTGAATGGGAGGGTGATACCCCACCGGGAACGCCGTTTTACAAAACGGTGATTTACGAAACGCACGTGAAAGGCTTTACCGCCCAGCACCCGGATATTCCCGCGGGATTACGCGGCACGTATGCCGGGTTGTGCCAGCCGCCGGCAATCGAATACCTGCAAAAACTGGGCGTTACCGCCGTGGAATTTCTGCCAATACATCAGTTTATTTCTGACCGCCACCTGGTAACCAACGGCCTGACAAATTACTGGGGCTACAACTCCATCGGTTTCTTTGCGCCGCACGCCGGGTACGCCAGCCGGGGAACGCGTGGCGAGCAGGTGACCGAATTCAAAGAGATGGTCAAGGTTTTACACCGCGCCGGGATCGAAGTCATTCTCGACGTGGTCTATAACCACACCGGCGAAGGCAACCACATGGGCCCCACGCTGTCTTTTCGCGGGCTTGATAACGCCTCGTATTACCGGCTGATGGAAAATCCGCGCTTTTACATGGATTACACTGGCACAGGCAACACGCTGAACATGGTTTCGCCCAACGTGCCGCAGTTGATTATGGACAGCCTGCGTTACTGGATCGAAGAAATGCACGTTGACGGCTTCCGCTTCGACCTGGCGGCAACGCTGGCCCGGGAACTGCACGACGTGGATCGCCTGGGTTCGTTCTTCGATATCATCCGGCAAGACCCGGTCATCTCTCAGGTAAAGCTGATCGCAGAGCCCTGGGATTTGGGCGAAGGCGGTTACCAGGTGGGCAATTTTCCCTCGGGTTGGGCGGAATGGAACGGCAAGTATCGCGACACGGTGCGCGATTACTGGCGCAGCGCGGACAGCACGCTGGCGGAATTCGCGGCGCGGTTTACCGGCAGTTCCGATCTGTACAGCGCCAGCGGCCGCCGCCCTACAGCCAGTATCAATTTCATCACCGCGCACGACGGCTTTACCCTCAACGACCTGGTGAGCTACAACGAAAAGCATAATGAAGCCAACGGCGAAGATAACCGCGACGGCGAAAGTCACAACCGGTCGTGGAACTGCGGCGAAGAAGGCCCCAGCGACAGCGAGGAGATTAACCAGTTGCGCTCGAAGATGAAGCGCAACTTCCTGGCAACCTTGCTGCTTTCGCAGGGCGTGCCGATGATCCTGGCCGGTGACGAGTTTGGCCGCACGCAGCAGGGTAACAATAACGCCTACTGCCAGGACAATGAGATTTCCTGGTTGGATTGGGAAAAGATGGATGGCGGCTTGCTGGAATTTACCCGGCGTTTAATTGCCATGCGGCGCGAACACCCGGTGTTTCGCCAGCGCCGCTGGTTTGAGGGCCGGCCGCTGCGCGGCAGTGAGGCGCGCGATATCGGCTGGTTTACCCCGGACGGAGCGGAAATGACCGAAGACGCCTGGAAACAAGGGTTTGCCAAGTCGTTAATGGTCTACCTTAACGGCGGAGCAATCCGCAGCCCAGACCAGCGCGGCAATCCGATTATGGATAGCAGCTTCCTGCTGCTCTTCAACGCTCATTTCGAGCCGCTGGACTTTACCCTGCCGGGTGAAGAATGGGGCCGGGCGTGGTGCGTTTCGCTCGACACAGCGGATGATGCGCGCCTGCAAGACGCGCTGCAGCACAACCCCGGAAGCTGCCTTACCCTGGAGTCGCGTTCGCTGGTGGTGCTGCAGCACATCGATTGATTACTCAGGCAGGCGGGTGCGCGTCGAGCCAATCGATCATCGTCTGGATCACGGCTGGCTTTTGTGGTTCGTTGTGCAGTTCGTGGTACAGCCCATCCCAGACCTTGTAGGTCAGGTTGCCGTGGTAGGCTTTGGCGAATTGATCCGTCACCTGGGGCGAAACAATGGGATCCTGGCTGCCTTGCATCAACAGCAGCGGCGTATCCGGAAATTCCGCGGCACGGGCGACGATATCCTTGCCATTCCCCAGCATTTCGATGCCCAGGCGCACGGAAATCTTGCCGTGCACCAGCGGATCATCTTTATAGGCCTGGATCACGGTCGGGTCATGCGCCAGCCCGGCCAGATTCAGGCCGTTGTCCATTTGCATGGCGGGGGCGATATTGAACAGAACCTTACCCATCAACGTTTTCCAGGCGGGAACTGGCTCGGTTGTGCCCAACCCGGGGCTGGTGATGATCGCTCCGGCGAGCTGTGGGCGGCAGGTGAGCAGATAATACAGGCCGATATTACCGCCCATGCTGTGGCCGTACAGGAACTGCGGCAAGCCCGGGTAGCTGCCCGAGATTTCGCTGAGCAGGCGGGTAATGAAGTCTGTTACCACCGCATAGGAAGGGATATGCCCGCGCACGCCGTCACTCTTGCCGTGCCCGGGGTGATCAAAGCCAACCAGCGCGTACCCGTGATCATTGAAGACCTGGGCAACATGCTCGTAGCGGCCGGCGTGTTCGCCCAACCCATGCACCAGCAAGACAACCGCTTTGGGGTTTAGCGGACGCCACTCGTACAATGCGATCTTTTGACCATCTGGTAATGCTGTCGTTCGTTCGGAACGCTGCATGATAAGCTCCTTGGGATAGATTACAATTAGTGGATAGGCGGGAGATGCTGATCTGTACCTAAGTGTATACCGCTTCACCAAGCAAATCAACCAGGCCAGGGGCTTTTCATTATCTGGCGCGCATCAGGTTTACCGCAGGAGAAATGCTATGAGCTCTGACACCTTACATACTCAGCCTGAACAAATCCCGGCAGCTTCCGCCAGCGGGCAGGGCTGCGCGCAAGGCATTGGACGCACTTTAACCGGCGTTGTGATTATTGCCGTCACGATTGTGGTGCAGGTGGTACAGTGGTCGCTGGAACAGACCATCTTTGAGGGGTCGCTCGGCATTCCCGATATGCGCTGGATGGTTTCACTGGGTTATGCCCTGGGGTTGACGGTGCTGCTTGGCGTGTTAACCCTGCTGGCGCCTTCGCTGCGCGGTAAAACCGTATTTCGTACCTGGCTGGCAGCCAGTCTCTTTGCGCTGCTGCAAGCCCCCGCGCACGCGTTGGAACTGACGAACGCCGATTTAATCGCTGGGCTGCAACTGGCCGGAGAACTGGTTTTCATTCTCGCGGCATTCCTGCTGCTGCGCAGGCGCCTGCCACGCGGGGCATATGGGTTGGCGATTGCTGCTGCGGTGGGAATTCTTCTCATGCTGCCCTGGGTGGCATGGGGGGCGCTCGGCTCGCCGCTTGACCTGGCCTTGAACCTGCTGATCGGGCTGCTGTTTGGCGTTGCGGCCAGCCTGCTGCTCAGCGGGATCTTGCTGCATGAAGCGCCGAATAACGTTGGCGCAGACGGCCTGGTTTTGCTCGTCGCTCTGGCCATCATGGCTACCGGACTGGGGAATAATGGCCAGCAATGGATGCTGGCCGCGGTGCTCATCCCGCTCTCCTGGGCGGCGGTTGCGCTCAGTTCACAGCCGGGAAAGCTCACCCGCCTGTGCTGCTGGATATCGGCGGCAGTGCTCCTGGGGCTGGCAGCAGCGGCTCCATTGGTATGGGTCGATGCAGACGAACTGGCCCTGGTGATCAGTTCCGGCGCGGGTGAGCTGGCGCAGGTGGCGCTGAATATGGTGCTCGACACGGCGGTAATGGGGATGCTGGCCAGTTTTCTGCTGGGGCTCATCAGCCGCATCCGCGAAGGCGGGATTCCATCCGCGCGGGGGCTGGCAATCTTGCCGGTGGTGGTCCTGGCGGCGGTGGGGGCGGTATATTTGCTCTCGGGCCAGCCGGGTTTCTATGGGGAGCAGTTGTTTGTCATTTTAGCTGATCAGGCCGACCTGGAACCGGCGGCGCAGATATCGAATTTCGAGGACCGCCGCGCGTACGTATATGAAACCCTGGTGGAACACGCCGACAGCACCCAGGCTGACTTGCGCACAGCGCTCCAACAGCGGAATCGCCGGTTCCAACCGTATTACCTGGTGAACGGCCTGGCAGTCAACGGCGGGCCGCTGCTGCGCGCCTGGCTGGAGGCGCGGCCGGAAGTCGACCGCGTGCTCTCCAATCCGATCCTGCGCCCGCTGC
>DATCUC010000107.1:0-1608 GCA_036567625.1 Anaerolineaceae bacterium
CGAAACCGGCCTGGCGGCGGTTCACCGCAGCGGGCAGACCTTTCTCACCTGGGGTGAGCTGCCCGGCGGCAGTTATGGCGAGCGCTACCGCGTGTACCGCTCCAGCCAGCCAATCAACCGCGACAACCTGCCTGACGCGAAGCTGCTGGCCGAACTGCCTGCCGGCTCGGCCAACTTCCTTGCCGGGCGCATGACCGACCCGGCCACCGGCAATTGGGGCCAGCGCTTTTTCTTGCGTCTCACTGCCGGCGGCGCCAGCGGTGAAGTTCCTGCCGGGCAGGGGCTGTTCGTCTGGACGCCCAACCGGGACGACCTGGGCGAGCGCGCCGAAGGCTCCGGCTACTACGCCGTGACCATCCGCTTGCCGGACGGCGGCGAAATCCTGCCCTCGGGCTATGCCAGCGGCGCAGTCTATGAAGCCGTTGCCGACCCGCTGCCGGTGGAAACCGGCCCGCTGCTGGGCGACGGCACGCATGTTATGCTGCAGTACATGGACCTGCATACCTGGAACCCTACTTTCCACGCGCCGAATGCCTTAAATGATTACTACGGCCTGGACCGCAGCGACCCGGAAGTCAGCGGCGCGATCCAGTATGCCTATGATTACGTCATCTACGACCCGGTCTGCCCGGACCGGCGCGATCCGGTGCCGGTGGTGCTGGTGCTGCAAGGCGGCCCGCCGGTAATCCGGCCGGAACTGGCTTCTGCCTGCGCCTATAAGATCATTCCGCTGGATACGGGCAGCACGGGCTGGTTTGGGTTCAGCCAGACGCAGGATTACCGCCAAAAAGTGGCTCTGCGGCGCGGCATGCCGGTGGCCAACTTTACCGAGCAGCGCATTCTGCGCATGGTCTACGATCTGCTGCGCGACCCGGCCGGCAGTGTGGCCGCTGACCCGCGGCGCGTTTACGTGGTGGGAACGGGCAGCGGCGCCAGCGGCGCGCTGGCCCTGGCGCTGCGCTACCCCAACGTTTTTGCCGCCGCCTACCTCAACGAGCCGGTGAGCGATTACAGCGCCTTGAGCGCGGCGGAGATGCGCCATTACTTCCGGTTGTGGGGCGAACGCGGGCTGGAACTGCCCATCATCCTTCGCGCGCCCGCCGGCTGGTCGGCGGTGCTGCAGCAGTACGCGGGCACGCCCGTTTGGCGCTGGCAAAACCTGAACCGCGGCCTGTCGCTGCTTTCGATGACCGCCGCGCCGCTAGGTATTTCGGCAACCGTGGAAAGCGAGCGCGCATCCTGGGGAGATCAGATCACGCCGGTGTTCACCGCGCTCAACAACGGCCACCAGTCGTGGGGCGGTTGGATCGCCGCGCCCGATGCGGAAATCCCACAGTGGGGCGGCCTGCCCCCCAACCTTCTGCCGGATTCGCGCGGGCAGCCGTTTTTTGGGTTCAACGTGGTGCGCGACGAAACTGTGCCGGGCATGAGCGGCGGCGCATTGAGCGGCAGCATCCCACCCCGCGGCGCGGCGGTATACAACCAGACCATTCTCTGGTCAGCATCCTGGCTGCGCTGGGACGGTGTGCCGGTGGATCAGCCCGGCCGCTGGGAAATGAGCCTGTGCGCGGTCAGCCAGGCTGAGCCGCGCGCCTGCGGCTCGGGCGA
>DATCUC010000108.1:0-3548 GCA_036567625.1 Anaerolineaceae bacterium
GGCCGACCTGGCGCTGGTGGCAGTATGGCACCGGCACGGGCGAAATGCCAACCGCTTCGCAGCGCTGCTGGCCGGGTGCGGGCTGCACAGCGGAGCAATTGCCGCCACCTACGCGCATGACAGCCATAACCTGATTGTGATTGGCCGGAACCCGGCGGATATGGCCACCGCCGCGCGCGCCCTGAAAGATGCCGGAGGAGGCTATGCAGCCGCAGCCGGGGGCAATGTCCGCGCCCTGGCCGCGCTGCCCGTGGCCGGCCTGCTGGCGGATAGCAGCGTAGAAAACCTGGCGCTTGAGTTTGCGGCATTCACCGCTGCAGCAGCCGAACTGGGTGTAACGGAGAATGCGATTGGACTGCTCAGCTCGCTACCGCTGCCCGTTGTACCGCAGTACCGCCCTACCGATCTGGGGCTGGTGGACGTGAATCAGCAAAAATTTGTACCCGCGTTTGTGCCGCAAGTGTAAGGGAAAGGAGAAAAGGGTGAATCCGTCGTCTGAAAAACCTGCCGTGATGGTTGTTGGAAGCTTTAACATGGATCTTTCGATGCGCTCACCGCGCATGCCGGTGGCCGGGGAGACCATCCTTGGCGGGCCGTTCACCACTGGGCCAGGCGGAAAAGGCGCTAACCAGGCCGTAGCCGCGGCGCGGCTGGGCGCGAAAACCACTATGCTGGTCAAGCTGGGCAAAGATGTATTTGGCGACCAGGCCGCGCAAAATTTGATTAAAGAAGGCATAGCGCCGGAGTTTATTTTGCGCACCAGCGAAACGCATACCGGGGTGGCGTTCATCATCGTCGATGACCAGGGCGAGAATGAAATCATCGTTGCCAGCGGCGCGAATTTTGCCATTACCCTGGAAGATGTGGAGGCCGCGCGGCCAGCGATTGAAGCCGCGGATATCCTGCTTTTGCAGCTCGAAGTGCCGCTGGATGTGACCTTCCGCGCGGCGCAGATCGCGCACGCTGCCGGGGTGAAAGTGGTGCTCAACCCTGCCCCGGGCCAGGCCCTGCCGGATGAACTGTTGCGCATGGTGGACGTGTTGACCCCCAACGAGACCGAAGCGCAGATCATCAGCGGGCTGCCGGTGACCAATGTAACCGAAGCCGAAGCCGCCGCCGCGCACCTGATCCAGACCGGCGTAGGCGCAGTGGTGATGACCCTGGGCGCGAAGGGCGCGCTGGTGGCCACCAAAGCCGGAAACCAGCGCGTCGCGGGCTACAAAGTGACAGTAGTCGACACCACCGGCGCAGGGGACGCCTTCAGCGGCGCGCTGTGCGTGGCCCTGGCCGAAGGGAAAGCATTAGACCTGGCGGCATCCTTTGCCAATGCTGCCGCCGCGCTGCAAGTGACCAAACCCGGCACCGCGCCGGCCATGCCCTACCGCCAGGAAGTGGACGCGCTGGTTGCGCAAATTTGATTGCTGGAATTTTTCGCTAGAAAGAAGATCGCCATCTTGGAAGAACCCGTCAAAAAAGAATCAATGCTCCCGCAGGGGATATCTAATGCCCAAAAAGTTGCCCGGCAGCGTCTTGATGGCCGCCCACGCTGGCAAACGTACCTGGTCCAACTGGTTGTGTGCCTGGCAATTGGCCTGCTGCTGGGCGCGGTGATCATACTGGCCGTCCAGCAGAATGTGCTGGAAGTATACGCGGCGTTGATCCGTGAAGCCTTCTTTACCCCGCTGGGCATTATGATCGGCATCCAGCGCGCCACACCGCTGCTGTTGACGGCCGCGGCAGCGGTGGCCGCCTTCCGCGGAGGGGCAATTAACATGGGCCTGGAAGGGCAGTTCATGGTCGGCGCGGCGGCCGCGGCGATTGCCGGCGGCGCGCTGCCCGAAATGCCCAGATGGGCGGCAGTGCTGATCGTGTTTGTCATCTCCGGGATCATGGGCGCGGCAGCCGGGTGGGTTCCGGCGTTTTTTAAGGTAGTGTCCGGCGTCAGCGAGGTGATCACTGGGATGATTGCCAACCTGATCATGCCTTCGTTGTTGAGCATTTTCCTCAGCCTGCCGCTGATCCGCCTGGTACGCTCGGCCGCGCGCGGCGGGGTGCAGCCCTGGGCGCAGCTCGACCAGTTCGCCGACCTGACCCACGGCGGGTGGGGCTACGGCACAAAAGCCAATACCGGCATCTTTGCGGCGCTGATCATCGTGGCCCTGCTGGGATTCGTCTACCAGCGCACCCGCACCGGGTATCGAATCCGCATTGCCAGCGCGAATTTCAAGTTTGCCGAGTTTGCCGGGATCAACGCCCGCCGCCAGTTCTACGCGGCGATGATGATCAGCGGCGCAGTAGCCGGGATGGCCGGAGCGACTGAAATCCTGGGCGTGTGGCGCGGTTATAACCTCAACACCATCTCGGTCGGCTACAATGGCCTGCTGATTGCGCTGGCCGGGGGGAATACGTTCGGCGGGGCAACGCTGGCCGCGCTGATCTACGGCGGGCTGCAGTCGGGGGCGATGAATGCCTCGTGGGCGACGAGCATCCCGCGCCCATTGATCGACGTTCTGGTAGAAATCCTGGTGGTGTTTGCGGCTGTGCCCAGCATGCGCATCTTCTTCTCCGGCTCGGGTTACAGCGATAGCGAGCGCCTGGGCGGGCAGTTCACGCATAAGGATTGACAAAAATCGCAGGGAAAAGACATGACGACGACATTGATTCGGGCAAAAATCGTGGTAACCCTCGACCCGCAAGACCGGGTGCTCTCTCCCGGCTGCGTGCTGGTGGAAAACGGACGGCTGCGCGAGATTGGCGCGCCGGAGCAGTTTGCCGGACGGCAGTTTGACGCGGAGATTGACCTGGGCAACCGGCTGGTGATGCCCGGGCTGGTGAATGCGCACACGCACACCCCGATGACCCTGTTCCGCGGCATGGCTGAGGAATATTCCCTGTTTACCTTTGAAGGCTGGTACGCGGGCATCCGCAGCCTGGAAGCAGTGATGGATGGGGATATGGTCCCGCCGGCGGTGCTGGTTTCCTGCGCCGAAATGATCCGCAGCGGCACAACCACTTTCGCCGACCAGTATTTTTATATGGACCGGGTGGTTCCCGCGGTGCGCCAGAGCGGGATGCGTGCCGCGCTGGCCTATGGGATTGTGGAACTGGGCGACCCGGCGGCGCGCGAGCGCGAACTGGCTTCCGCGCGGGCCTTTCTCGGGTCGGTTCAGGCTGACCCGCGCATCCAGGGCTGGGTGGGGCCGCATGCCTTTTTTGTGGACAACTCGCGCGAGGCAATCGCGCTGGAGCTGGCCCTGGCGGACGAATTTGCTACCGGGCTGCATTTCCACCTGGCGACCAGCGGCGAAGAAGAGCGCTACTGCCAGGAGCATTTTGGCCGCAGCGCAGTACAGCAGATGAAAGTCGACGGGATTCTCGACCGGCGCTTGCTGGCGGCGCACAGCATTACCGTGCCGGAAAGCGATTTCCCCACTCTGGCGGCGCACCCGTTCACCGCCGTGGTCGCGCCTTCGGCGTGCATGCGCAGCGGCGCAGAAGTTGCTCCGGCGCGCGCCATGCGCGGCGCGGGCATCAACCTGGCACTGGGA
>DATCUC010000109.1:0-8394 GCA_036567625.1 Anaerolineaceae bacterium
AGCGCCGCGCCCGGGGTGCTGATGCCCCCCGCCGCGCCCACGCGCACCTGCTGCGCGAACTGGTATTTGCCTTGCAGCTCATCCCGCACGGCAATCATCGTCGGCACCAGCCCGGTCAGTGGGCGGTTATCGGTATGCCCACCCGAATCAGCTTCCACGGTGATATCATCCGCCATTGCCACGCGCGCGGCAAGCTGCGCCTGCAGCGGCGTGATCTTCCCTTCGGCCAGGAGTTGCTGCACCAGGTCCGCCGGGGCAGGCGCCAGAAAGCGCGCCGCCACTTCTTTCCGCGAAAGCTTGGCAATGACCCGGTTCCTAGTGATCACGCTGCCGTCCGGCGCCTGGCTCAGCCCGGCCAGCCGGTAGCGCACCAGGGCAGGAGTAATGTCGAGAAACGCCGATGCCTCAATCAGATTGACTGCGTACTTCAGGTACAGGTCAACCGCGCGGTGTTCCATTGCCGGGTCAAACGGGCTGTGGATCAGGTTGAAGGCATACGGTCCGTCTGGTAAAGCCGCCTGGATGCGCGTGATGGCATCTTCCAGCCGCGTTGGGGGCAGACCAGCCGCCCCAAATGACCCCAGCAGCCCGCCCTTGCCCAGCGTGGTCACCATTTCCACCGAGGCGATGGCATTGGCCATGGCGCCGGCATACAGCGCGTATTGCAGCCCGTAGGCCTGCTTGAAAGTCGCGTCGCCCAAACGCGCGGCAGGCAAAGCCGGCGCAGTCGCCAACAGAGTGAACCCGCCCGCGCCGTTGCTCCCTGAATATTCCTGGCCTTCGCCGGTCACGCCCGTGCGGCCGTCTGGCCCGCGCACCACGTAGATCGGGCGGCGTAAATCCATCAGCCAGGCGCGAATTCCGGCTTCATCGTAGGCTACCCCTCCGGCCGGGCCGTGCCAGGTACGCGCCGCGGGTGCAGTCTGCGTCGAGTCATCCGCGAAGAATGCGCGAATGACGGGTTGGTAAGTGCTCATAGGGTTTCCTTTCGCTCCGGTAAACTGCTGTGTGCTACAACACCGGCAGCAAAGGATGGTTACGCAGCCCAAATCCGCGCCGGTTCGTTAGCAGCCGAGCGCATTATCCACGATACAGGTATACCGGGAAGGAATCGCCCGTCAGCGCAAAACCCATCGACTGGTACAGCGCCAGCGATCCGTGGTTGTTATGCTGTGTGTTGACGGTCAACTGCCACGCACCGTTGCGTTTGAACCACGAAAACAGGTTATACACCAGCACGTAGCCGATATTCTGCCGCTGCGCATCCGGGCGCACGGCCAGCCGCGCCAGATGGGTCACCATCGGCGTCGAGGTGCTGATCTGAAAACCCAGGATTCGCCCATTCTCTTCCACCACGCTCGCATACCCGGCCAGCCGGAAGGCCTGCTCCACATCCGCCAGCGAATTGCGCCACAGCGGCTCAAAGGCCAGGTTATCCACTTCGGCTACGGCCGGCAGGTCGTCCGGCCGCATCGGGCGCACGATCAGATGCCCGGGCAGTGAGCGCGGGTTGGGTAGTTCAGAATTCCACGCCAGCACCACAATATCCTGATAATGCTCGAACCCTTGGTTCTCCAGCAATTCAGTGAACCAGCGGTTGAGCCCCACGGCGGCGATCATCGTCTTCGCGTTGGGCGATAGCTCGGCCAACGCCGGTTCGAACAGGGCCTGCCAGGCCGCCGTCGGCAGCATCCGCCCCGAGGCAGCAAACAGCCGCACCCAGGCTACATCTGGCGGGTCAGGCGGGAAGGCCAGCGCCGCCAGGGCTGCGCCGCGCTCTTCGGCCAGCCAGAACGGTTTGCGCCCCAGCCATTCCAGCACGGGGCGCCAGTCGAGGTGGCGGTGAATATAATACTCGCGGTTGAGCAGCGCGGAAAGCAGCGGCAGATCGCCCGGTTGGGCCGGGCGGATCACTGGAGCCGGTGCGAACGCGTCAAAAAGGCCCCCCATACCGCCGCATTACGCTGAGCCCAACAGCTTGAAAACAACCCCCAGTAGCCATTTCAACAGGCGCTCTCGCGGGGTGAGTTTGCGCTGCGTGTCCAGGGCAATGCGCATTGTTGCCATGGCATCAAATTTCTTGCCGCTGCGGAACTGCAGAAACGACATGCTCTTCAGCACGAAGGCGCGCATCTCGGTTTCGTTGATCTGCTTAAGCAGGTCTGACGCGCGCTGGTACAACTCCAGCGCGCGTTCGTTGCGTTTCAGGGCTTCCAGCGCGGTCGCCTGGTTCGAAAGCGCCACTGCCTGGCGGCGAATATCCCCGGCCTGCGCAAAAATCAGGTCGGTCTGCTCGCACGCGGCGAGCGCCGCGGCCGCGTTGCCGGCCTTCAGCAGCGCCACGCTGGCGTTATTAGCCATCTCCGCCGCCATCAGCGCGTCACCCGCGGCGTTGTACGCTTGCTGCGCGACCACATATTTGCTGGCGGCCAGGGCATAATCCGCGCCCTGGTACGCGGCGTCGGCTTCGTGAATGCTCTTTTGTGGATCGGCGTTGAGGGTCATGCGGGTTAGTAGGTGATTTCCAACAGTCCCTCGGCAATCGCCCGCAGGCGCTCCACCGAAAGCTCACTCAGGCGCGAAGCCAGTTCCAGGTACGGGCGGTTGACCGGCTTGCATACGAATTGGCGCAGCTCGGGGTTCAGTTCCAGGAACTGCTGCACCACCTGCTGGTCAGAACGCCACTTGCCAATTGGCCCGCTCTGGTCAAAGAAGTCTTCCACGCGCATGTTCAGCGCGCCAGCCAGGATCTCCAGGTCCGCTACCGCGATTGCGGCTTCTCCGCTTTCGTACGTTTTGAGCGTCTCTTCACTGATGCCGGTTTTTACCGCCAGCTCGCGCATACTCAGGTTGGCCTTGGTGCGCCCCATGCGCAGATGCGCGGCAATGATCCGGTTGCGCAGTTTGATCAATCGTTCGCTCTGGCGCGGCGCCGCGGCGGCCTGTTCCACCAGCGAGGTGCTCGACCAGAAATGATCCAGCGGAACGTCCAGGAAAAAGGCCAGCGATTCAAGCTCCGGCAGTGACGGCGACTGCATTCCTTTTTCGTATGCCTCGTATTGCTCCAGAGACACGCACATCGCGTCCGCGCATTCCTGCGGCGTATGGCGGTTTGCGTGGCGCGCGTCGTAGATCAAAGCCCCCAGTTTTCGAGAACGAATTTTGACCAACTGTTGTGTACTCATAGGCGGCCCTTTTCTCCGAAAGTTGAGCAATGCGGACACACTTCTGGAACCGGTGTCGAGCTTATTATAGCATCACGCGCGGCGCAATAGTTTGCTCGAAGACGGTTTTTGCGTAAGGTTGATCAACGCCGCCGCCCGCCGAACATATCGTTCAGGCTGGCGCCGAACACCTCGGGGCCCAGGCGGAAACCGGCCGCTTCCAGGCGCGGCGTGAACAATGGGCGGATGCCAGTCGGCTGCAGCTCGCCCAGCACCGTGCCGTCTTTCGCTATGCCGGCCTGCTCGAAACGGAAGATTTCGGTCATGACAATCGTATCGCCTTCCATGCCGCACACCTCGGTGATCGAGGTAACCTTGCGCGTGCCGTCTTTCATGCGGCTTTGCTGCACGATCACGTCAATAGCCGAGGCCACCTGCTCGCGGATGACGCGCACAGGCAGGTCGAGGCCCGACATGAGGCACATGGTTTCCAGGCGCGAGAGCGCATCGCGCGGGGCGTTGGCGTGCAGCGTGGTCAGCGAGCCGTCGTGGCCGGTGTTCATCGCTTGCAGCATATCCAGCGCTTCACCGCCGCGGCATTCGCCCACCACAATCCGGTCGGGGCGCATGCGCAGCGAATTACGCACCAGATCGCGGATGCTCACCTGGTTGCGGCCTTCAATATTCGGCGGCTTGGTTTCCATGCGCACCACGTGTTCCTGCTGCAGTTTCAATTCGGCGGCATCTTCAATGGTGACAATGCGCTCATCATCGGGGATAAACCCGGAGAGCACGTTGAGCAGGGTGGTCTTGCCCGAGCCGGTGCCGCCCGAAATGAGGATGTTAAACCGCGCTACAACGCATGCGCGCAGGAAATCGGCCATATTGCGCGTGATCGAACCGTAGGTGATCAACTGGTCGATCGAGAGTTTGTCGCGCATGAACTTGCGGATGGTCAGGGTAGGGCCGTCGATGGCTACTGGTTCAATGACTGCATTCACGCGCGAGCCGTCTGGCAGGCGCGCGTCCACCGTTGGGCTTTCCGAGTCGATCCGGCGGCCCAGCGGCAGGATGATCTTTTCGATCACGCGCAGTACGGCATCGTTGTTTTCAAATGTAATGTTGGTTTTGGTGAGCTTGCCCTTGCGCTCAATGTACACCCGGTTCGGGCCATTCACCATCACTTCGCTGATGTCCGGGTCATCCAGCAATGGCTGCAGCGGGCCGTAGCCCAGCAGATCGTCAATAATGTCGTGGAATAACTGGTCGCGAACGGTATTGGGAAGCTGCAGCCGGGTCGACTGGTACAACTGCTGCAAGATCTGCTGCACGGCTTTGCGCCGGTCTCCGCCAGAGAGGGCGTTATTTTCCAGTTCGCGCGAAACACCGGCGATTAAAAAGCTCCGCAGCTTTTGGAGTTCTTGCGCCGCGGTGTGAGATTGCGGAGATACGTTCATTCTTGACCACCGTTATGCATGAGTTCATCCACCGGCAGCACCCAGATGACATGCTGTTGATTTATCGAAACGAACTTCGTTTCGTAGAGCATCTCGTCACCCGCGCCGGAATAAACCGCCGCCTCGGTGACCGCCAGGAACGGCTCATCTGATTTCAGCGCATCGATCAGGCGCAAATCTGGCCGCACGTGAATATTGCCCTCAATCCGGTGTGTCGTGGTCTGAATGATCACCAGCACCGGTTTCTTGGTGACAACGTTGGTAAAAATCTTTCCTTTTTCTTCGAATTGGGTGTACATAAGACCTTCTTCTTTCTTAATGATGCGGTAATGGCGGGTCTATGTTCCTATTCTACAATGATTCCCCTCGTTTTTCGCCAATGCCGAGATTGCATTCCCGTAAGGTGGGCGACAAAAAGGCAAAAATAACAAAAATGCGGGGATTAATCCCCGCATTTGGTAAGCTTTTTATCTATTTCTGAGAATGGCGGTCAGGCAATTTCTTTTTCTACCGGCGGCATGAGATACCCCAAACCCGAGCGGGTAACGATGTGCTTGGGTTGGTGCGGGTTGTCTTCCAGCTTCTGGCGCAGCCGCGCGATGGACACCCACAGGATTTCTTTGTCTTCGCGGTACTGCGGGCCCCAGATCGCCACCAGCAGGTCTTCGGCAGTGAGCACCTGGCCCACGTTGTGCGCAAACTGGATCAACAGGCGGTATTCAGTGGCGGAGAGGAACACCGGCTTGGTATCCTTCCACACTTCGGCGCGGGCAAAATCAATCCGCAGGTTATCGTGCGTAAAGTAGCGGTTTTGCGTTTCCTGGTCCTGGTTTTGCGCGCGGCGTAAAACGGCGCGCACCCGCGCCACCAGCTCGGTAGCCGAGAAGGGCTTGACCACGTAATCATCGGCCCCGGCGTTGAGCCCGCGCACGCGGTCCTGCTCCTCGCCGCGCGCGGTGAGCATGATAATCGGCACATTCGAGAACTGGCGGATGCGCTCGCAGGTGGTGATCCCGTCCAGCTTGGGCATCATCACGTCCAGGATCACCAGATCCGGGCTCTGGCTGGATACCTTTTCGAGCGCCTCTTCGCCGTTGCTGCCGGTGATGACTTCGTAGCCTTCGGCTTTCAGGTTCACCTGGAGCAGGTGCACGTACAAGGGCTCATCATCAACTACAAGGATGCGTGTGCTCATTGTTTTCCCTCCGAAACAGTCTGGTTAATAGAGTCACCCGACGGAACGGTATGCATTGGAAGCTTAATGTGAAAGATCGTGCCCTTTCCGACTTCCGACGTGACATAGATTTGCCCCTGGTGGGCCTCAATGATCTGCTTGCAAATAAATAACCCCAACCCGGAACCGTGGATATTGGGCCGCTGCTCCGGGTTACGGAAAAAACGTTCAAACAGGCGGGCGACATAGGGTTCGGGAATGCCCGCGCCGTGATCTTCCAGGGTCAGATACAACCAATCTTCATCTGGCCGCAGGTGAATAAATAGCGGCGACTGCGGGGCGTATTTGACCGCGTTGCTGATAATGTTTTCCAGCACCTGCGCCAGCCGCCGCGGGTCGCCGGTGACGGTGCCGGGCAGGGGTTCGGCGTCGTAGATGATCTGCAGCGCCGGGTGGTGCAGGTGCGCGCGCGCGATGACATCATTCATCAACCCGTCGATGCGCACCGGCTGGAAGTTCATTGGAAGTTGGCCGCTCTGCAGGCGCGCCGAGTCGAGCAGGTTTTCGATCAATTCTTCCAGGTGGTCGGTTTCCTGATCGATGATGTTCAAGAACTCTTGCTGCGTGTTCTGGTCCCAGGCCATATCCGAGCGCAGCAGGGTGGTGGTGTACCCTTTGATAAACCCCAGTGGGCTGCGCAGCTCATGCGTGATGGTCGAAATAAAACTCTCTTGCAGCTTCACCTGCTGGTTCTGGGCTTCCACTAGCTGCTTCTGCTCTTGAAGCACATGCCGTTCGAGCAGCAGCGAAATTTGCTGGGCAATAAATTCCGCCAGCCGCACTTCTTCGGGCGCGAAAGGCGGGCTGCCAAAACGAATAAATACCAGCACGCCGATCAGGGTTTGCTGGATTTGCAGCGGAATCCCGAGCAAGAACGGCCGGTTGAGCCGGTCGATGCTCGCATCGCTGACCGGTTCTTGCAGCACAGTGCTGCCCGAAAGAATGATCTGGTTGGCAATTTGCTCGCCCCAGGCGATATCCGCCTCAGCCGAACGGCCACGGCCCATCGCGCGGGCATACATCACATCCAGGTGATGCTCCTCATCCGCCTGGTATACCACCAGGTTGTCAAAGATGAATGAATTGTGCACAAAGGCGGTAATCTCATCCAGCGCGGGCTTGTAATCATCAGCGCGGGCGACGATTTTGCTGATCTCGTACAGATGTTGGGGTTCGATTGAGGAAAAAGGTATTTTTTTCGCCATGAGCTGTGATCATTCTTCGAAAACCGGTTCAGGAGGGCCGGGGCGTTGCCTTCAGCCGGAAGCGGAAAAGGCTGCCCTGCCCGGGCGCGGAAACGACTTCGATTGTGGAGCCATGGGCTTCGATGATTTTCTTGACGAGGGCCAACCCAAGTCCGGTGCCGCCGTATTTACGGGTCGATGATCCGTCAAGCTGGAAAAACGGTTCAAAAATGTCATCCAGGTTGTTTGTAGAAATACCAATGCCGCTGTCTTGCACGCTGATCTGAACAAACGGCTCGATATATTCCACCTGGAGCAGAATCCTTCCGCCCGCCGGGGTAAACTTTACCGCATTATCCAATAATTGATAAACCGTCCATGAGATCTTTTCTACGTCTAATTCTACAATAGGAATCCCAGGAGGGCAAATGTATTCGAAATTTACCTTTCGCTCAGTGGCAATCTGGTGGATGCGCTCCACCAGCGAAACGAAGATATCTTGCAGCCGTCCAGGCTGCAGCCGCAGCCCCACATCGCCGCGCTCGGTGACGGAAAACAGGATCAGGTCTTCGATTAGCCGTTCCAACCGCTCGGAAGAGCGGATCAGCACCCGGATGGTATGCTGTTGTTCCTCGTTCAGCGGGCCGAGGTCGCCGTTGATCAGCAGGTCGAGATAACCCTCGATGTGGGTGAGCGGGGTGCGCAGTTCATGCGATATATTGGCAACGATATTCGTCTTAAGCTGGTTAACCGATTCGAGCTTTTGTAAGGCCAGCTCCAGTTCGGCGGTGCGCTCTTGCACGCGGCGTTCAAGCTGGCGGTTGGCGTTTTGCAGCGCCGAGCGCAGCTGCAGGATCTGCTCGGTGACTGCCTGGTCCAGCGCCGCGCGCGTGATCAGCCCCAGGTCGATCAGCACCTGGCCGAGCAGCGCCGGGCCGCCTTCGCGGTGCGCGGTCTGATACTCCAGCGCTTGTTGCAGGTCAGCATCCGTGATCAACCCTTTTTCGACCAGGTAATCACCCAGGCGCGGAACGAGTACCTCGGGGGTAAGCGCCGGCCGGGGCTTCATTGCGCTGGCTGCATCATCATTCCCGCTGATCACGCCTGCCAGACCCATTCTCCGGCCACCATTGTCGCCGCCGGTTTCACGCCGTGCAGTTCATGGGCCGGCATTTGGAATGGATCGCTCTCCAGGGCGATCAAATCGGCGTAGAAGCCGGGAGCAAGCTGCCCCAGGCGCTGCTCCAGCCCGGCGGCATACGCCGGGCCAGTCGTATAACCGTCCAGCGCCTGCTGCAGGCTCAGCCGCTGCTCTGGGTACCAGCCGTCCGTGCCGGGCTCGCCGTTGGACCGCG
>DATCUC010000110.1:0-8239 GCA_036567625.1 Anaerolineaceae bacterium
TGGCGCTCTCGCTCCAGCCCCCCATGAAGGGCGACAACCTGGTGATCATCACCAACGGCGGCGGCGTGGGCGTGCTCGCCACCGACGCGGCGGAACGCTACGGCCTGCCGCTCAAATTCGCCCCCGGCGACGTGCAGACTGAATTGAAAAAGCACATGCCCGAGTTTGGCTCCGCCAAAAACCCGGTTGATCTGACAGGCATGGCTGGCTACGACTGGTACTATGACAGCGCCAAATTCACCTACCCGCACTCCTGGGTTGACGGTATGGTGGTGCTGTACTGTGAAACCGCTCAGACCAACCCGCAGGAAATCGCCGAAGCGATTAAGAAGGCCGTCGATGAAGCTGGCGACCTGGGCAAACCCGTGACGGTTTCCTTCGTCGGCGGCGAGCGCTCCAATGCCGCCATGCGCTGGCTGGTTGAGAACGGCATTCCCGCTTACGGCGCGCCGGATGTGGCCGTCAACGCCATGGCCGCCTTGCGCGAATACCACAAGATCCGTCAGATGGTTGCCGAACCCGAAAGCCCCGCCCCGCAGGTTGACAGCGCCAAGGCTCGCCGCATCATCGCCGCCGCCCGCGCCGAAGGCCGCGACTCACTGACCGAAATCGAGGCCAAGGAAGTCTTCGCGGCTTACGGTATGCCTGTCACCAAGACCTACCTGGCCCGCAGCGAAGAAGACGCCGTGAAACTGGCCGCCGAAGTTGGCTATCCGGTGGTGATGAAGATCGTCTCGCCCGATATCCTGCACAAGTCGGATGCCGGCGGCGTGAAGGTCAACATCAAAGACGAAAAAGGCGCTCGCGAAGCCTACAATACAATCATGACCAACGCCAAAGCCTACAAGGCGGATGCCAATATCCACGGTATTGCCGTGCAGGAAATGGCCCCCTGGGGTACGGAAGTCATCCTCGGCTCAGTCAACGATCCGACCTTTGGCCCGACGATGATGTTCGGCCTGGGTGGTATCTTCGTCGAAGTGCTCAAGGATGTCACCTTCCGCGTGGCTCCGGTTTCCACCTCGCAGGCCGCGCGCATGTTCAGCGAAATCCGCGGCGCGCCCATCCTGGCCGGCGTGCGCGGCGAAGCCCCGCGTGACCGCGAGGCACTGGCCGGCGTCATCAGCCAGTACTCCAACATGATCCTCGACCTGGATGAAGAGATCGCAGAATCGGACGCCAACCCGGTGCTGGTGTACGAAGAAAACCGCGGCCTCAAAGTCGTGGATGCCCGCGTGATCCTAAAGAAGAAGTAAGATCGACGCATCGAAAAACGGCGGAGAAATCTCTCCGCCGTTTTTTTGTGTGAACTTCCCGGCCCATTTTCGACTTGCCGGGATTTGTTACTGCTGCGCCAGGTTTTTCTGCAACTGCTTCCAGGCGCCCTGCCAGGGTTCCCCCAGCTTGTGACGCTGGGGCACATCTACGCTCATCAGCTTCTGCGCAATCTGCGCGGCGGTCATGGCCACGGTGGCCCAATCTTCCTGCACCAGCGCCTTGCGCATCGTCACGGCGAGCCGGTCGGCCCATTCCCAATCCATGCGAAAGCGGTCGGCCTTGACCCAATAACCCTTCTTTTCCCAGGCCGCAACGGATTCCTCGGCGGTCTGGTAGATTTCGCCCAGGGCAATGGAGATATACGCGGCCAGGTCGCGGCTGTGGTCATCCGGCTGAGTCTGGCGCATCAGTTCGCGCAATGCCAGCACCACCGAGCGAGTGAGCTGCGTGCGCAGCTTGCCCGCCCCTTCTGTATTGATCAAACGGCCCAATCCTACCTCCAAAACAAGAAGATTTGTTCAATGCAGGCTCCATTATAAACGCAAAATATATAAGAGTTGTATAAAAAATCTGCCAGAACGGCCCTGGAGCTTGCACACACCCCCGGTTGGTCATTCCCTCTATGGTATAATTGCACATTGGTCAGGGGAAGTGCTGGAACTGGCAGACAGGCAAGACTTAGGATCTTGTGCCCTCCGGGGCGTGTGGGTTCGACCCCCACCTTCCCTACCTGCCATTTTATTTTTCTCGTCAGAAGGATGAACTGCTTTGAAAATCGAAACCGAACCTCGTGATGATCATCAGATCAAAGTGATTGCCGAACTGGACGCCGCCGCCCTTGACCAATACCGGCAGCAGGCCGCTCGGAAGATCTCTCGCGAAACCAAGATCCCTGGCTTCCGCCCCGGGAAAGCCCCAATGAACGTCATTCGCCGCATGGTTGGAGATGAAGCCCTCACCCAGCAGGCAGTCGAGTTGATGGTTGACGCGGTCTACCCGGATGTGCTCAAAGAAGCCGACCTGCATCCCTCTTACCCCGGCGCGCTTGACGAGGTGATGAGCCTGGAACCGCCAAAGCTGGCCTTCATTATCCCCCTGACCCCTGAGGTTACCCTGGGCGACTACCGCGCCGTGCGCAAAGATTACACCCTCGAACCAGTGAGCGACGAAGACGTAGAAGCCGTGGTTAACCGCCTGCAGTCCAGCTACGCCACCGCCGAACCGGTGGAACGCGCCGCGGAAGATGGCGATATGGTTTCAGTAGAAGTCGCCGGCACGCTGAGCAAACCCGAAGAAGGCGAAGACCCCGAGTTCATTAAGGCAACCACCTTCCAGGTGTATATCGGCGAAACCTCGATCCAGCGCGATACGTGGCCCTATCCTGGCTTTTCTAAGGAGTTGATCGGAATGGCGGCCAATGACGAGAAAGATATCACCTATGTTTACCCCGAAGATTCTGATCTGGAAAAGATGCGCGGCCGCGAGATCGTCTTCCATGTCCGAGTGCAGAGCGTCAAGGCCATGCACAAGCCCGAACTGAATGAAGATTTTGCCAAACAGTTAGGCGATTTCGCGGACATGGATGCTCTACGCACGGCCATTCGTGACCAGCAGCAGGAAAGCAAGCAGCAGGAATACGAGCGCGATTACTTCAACGAATTGGTTGACCAGATCGTGGAAGGCGCGACGATCAAGTACCCGCCGCAAATGCTGGATGAAGAGCAAGAATCGGTGCTGCGCGGCATCGAACAAAACCTGGCCCAGCAGCGCCTGGACCTGGAAACCTACTTAAAGATGATCGAGCAGAACCGCGATGAATTTATCGCCAAAGAAGTGACGCCTATGGCCAAACGCCGCCTTGAGCGCTCCCTGGTGCTCGACCAGGTGGCCCGCGATGAAAAGATCAAGCTGGAGCAGAACGAACTGGAAACCGCCTTCAACGAGGCATTCTCCGAACTGCAAACCGGCGCGGACCTGCAGAAGATGCGGCGCGAAATCTCAGATGAGCGCCTGTCGGAATTCCTTACCTATGAGGCTGCCTCGCGGGCGCTCAACCGCCGCGTAATGCAGCGCCTCAAGCAGATTGCCACCGGTGAAGAAATCATCGACACCCCCGCGGAAGAAGAATCCGCGCCGGTGGAAGAAGTCGTCGAGACCGCGGACACTCCTGAGACCACCGAAGCCAAAGACGCGGAAACACCGGAAGCCTAGTTTATCGTTAGCTGTAATTTGTCTACAGGAGGACAAATGACGATCCCAGAGTTCAAGAATGTTGTTCCCATGGTCATCGAATCGTCGGGCCGTGGCGAGCGCGCGTATGATATCTACTCGCTGCTGCTGAAGGAGCGCATCATCTTCCTCGGCACCCCGATCGACGACCAGATTGCCAACCTGATCGTCGCTCAGCTCTTGTTTTTGAGCCGCGAAGACCCGGAAAAAGGCATCCAGATGTATATCAACTCGCCCGGTGGGCAGATCTACGCCGGCCTGGCGATCTACGACACGATGCAAATGATCCCCAACAAGATCAGCACGGTGGCCGTGGGCGTGACTGCCTCGTTCGGCACGGTGCTGCTGGCGGCTGGCACCAAAGGCCAGCGCTACGCGCTGCCCCACGCCACGATCCACATGCACCAGCCGCTTGGCGGCGCCTCGGGCCAGGCCTCGGACATTGAGATCCAGGCGCGCGAAATTTTGCGTCTCAAGCAGCGCTTGAATGAGATCATGTCCAACAGCACCGGCCAACCGTTGGAAGTGATCGAACGCGACACCGAGCGCGACTTCTACCTGGACGCCAAAGCCGCCGTGGATTACGGCCTGGTCGACCAGGTGCTGACTGTGCCCGCCAAATAGCGGACAGATTGGTGAAATTGCAGGCCGGATGGCATCTCACGCTGTCCGGCCTGTTGTTATGGAGCGCCTATGATTGACACCCTCACCCCGGCGATCAAAGCCCTCATCCTGGATATGGATGGCGTATTGTGGCGCGGCAAAGAGCCCCTCATCGATATGCCCGCTTTTTTTGCTCGCGCCAGCCGCCGCGGGCTGCGCGTGGTACTGGCTACCAATAATGCCACCCGCGATGCGGATTCGTCGCTACAAACCCTGCGCGGTTTCGGCGTGGACCTGGAACGCTGGCAGATCATCACCTCCGGCATGGCCGTCACCTATCAGCTTCAGCAGCGCTTTCCGCAGGGCGGGCCGGTGTACGTCGTTGGCGAGGCCGGACTAGTAAACGCGCTGAGCGCGGGCGGGTTCTTTCCCGCTGAGGAAAATGTGCTGGCTGTCGTTGCCGGATTAGATCGCTCCCTGACGTATGAAAAAATCCGCAAAGCCAACAGCTTCATCCGCGGGGGCGCGCCTTTCTACGGCACCAACCCGGATACGACCTTCCCCGGCCCCAATGGGATCGATCCCGGCGCGGGGACAGTGCTGGCGGCGATCAGCACCGCGGCCGAAGTTGCGCCGGTCATCGCCGGCAAGCCGTACCCGATTATCTTTGAGTTTGCCCTGCACACATTGGGCACGGCTCGTGAAGAAACGCTGGTGATCGGCGACCGGCTCGACACCGACATACTCGGCGGGCAGAAAGCCGGCTGCCGCACTGCCCTGGTACTGACCGGTATCTCTACCGCCGCCGAAGCCCGGGCCTGGGATCCGCAGCCGGACCTCATCGCCGCGGATCTGGATGCTATCCTGTAAGGAACTGCTGTTTGAATTGCGCCTTTCGCCCATCTATGGCGAAATTCGTGATCAAGCTTTGACGCAATGGAAACTCAACCTTTTATATACGACCTAAACCTGGAAGACCTGACCGCTCTGCTGGCAGAGTGGGGCCAGCCCACCTACCGCGCCCGCCAGATTTGGAAAGGCCTGTATCAGCACCTGTGGTCTGACCCGCGCGAATTTACCGATCTGCCTGCGGCGCTGCGCCAGAAGCTGGCGGAGAATGTGCGCTTTAGCGCGCTCCAACCGGTGCAGGTGCTGCAGTCCAGCGATGGCGAAACCGTCAAGACCCTCTTCCAACTGCCCGACAACCGCGCCATCGAAGCCGTGCTGATGGAATACGACAACCAGCGCCGCACCCTGTGCATCTCGTCGCAGGCTGGATGTGCCATGGGCTGCGTGTTCTGCGCCACCGGTCAGATGGGCTTTAAGCGCCACCTTTCCAGCGGCGAGATCGTCGAGCAAGTGCTGTATTACGCCCGCCAATTGAAAAAGGAAGGTGAGCGTGTCACCAACATCGTCCTGATGGGCATGGGAGAACCATTTCACAACTACGACAATACGCTGGCCGCCATCGACCGGCTCAACCACCCGGATGGCATGAACCTTGGCGCGCGGCGCTTCACTATCTCCACCGTGGGGCTGGTTCCCGCCATTCGCCGCTTCGCCGAAGAAAAACGCCAGGTAAATCTGGCGATCAGCCTGCACGCCGCGCTGGATGAAGAGCGCTCGGCGCTACTGCCGGTCAACCGGCGCTACCCGATCAGCGAGTTGATGGACGCGGTACGCGAGTACATCGCCAAAACCGGGCGGCGCGTGACCTTCGAGTTCGCGCTGATCAATGAAGTCAACGACACGCCGGAAAACGCGCGCGCCCTGGGGCAATTACTCAAAGGCATGTTGTGCCACGTCAACGTCATCCCGCTCAATCCAACGCAAAAATATCACGGCCAGGCCACCACCCGCGACCGCGCCAACGCTTTCTGCGCTGAAGTGGAAAAATACGGCATCCCCTGCACGGTGCGCATGCGCCGCGGCATCGATATTCAAGCGGGCTGCGGCCAGCTTGCCACCGAGCACAAGCCGGGCTGAACACTCGCGGCCGGTATTCCTAATCCCACTCTACCTCTGATATAATCGCAGCCATGGCAGACTTGTTTAGCAAATGGAAAGATGGGCTGGCGCGGACCAGCAAGGCCACTTTTGGCCGCCTCGCGACCGCTCTAGGCGCGACCGAAATCACCGAGGAAACCTGGGATGAGCTGGAAGCCATCCTGGTTCAGGCCGACCTGGGGGTAGACACCACGCAGGGCGTGATCAAATCGATGCAGCGTATCGTCGATGATGAAGGCATTATCCGCTCATCAGATATGCTGGAAGCGCTGCGCCGCGAGTTGTTGAACCGGCTGGAACAAACGCCAAAAGTCGATCTGAGCCAGAATCAGCCCGCCGTTGTACTGCTGGTGGGCGTCAATGGCTCGGGCAAGACCACAACCGCCGCCAAGCTGGGCCGCCAGTTTGCCAACCAGGGCAAGAAAGTGCTGCTGGCTGCCGCCGATACCTACCGGGCCGCCGCCATTGACCAGCTTCAGGTCTGGGGCGACCGGCTCAACCTGCCGGTGATCGCCGGCCAGCCCAACAGCGATCCGGGCGCGGTGGCATACGATGCGGTGCAATCTGCGATTGCCCGCAAAACGGATATCTTACTGATCGACACCGCCGGGCGCCTGCACACGCGTTTCAACCTGATGGAAGAACTGAAAAAAGTCCACCGCGTGGTTGGTAAAGCCATGCCTGGAGCGCCGCATGCCGTGTGGCTGGTGCTGGATGCCACCACCGGGCAAAATGCGCTCAACCAGGCCAAGGCTTTCCGCGACGCGGTGAAGATTAACGGCGTAATCCTTGCCAAGCTCGACTCATCGGCGCGCGGCGGGATGGCCTTTGCAATCAAGACCGAACTGGGACTGCCCATTTTATATGCCGGGTTAGGCGAAAAACCGGAAGACCTGCAGGTCTTTGACCGGGAAGCCTTTGTAAACGGAATATTCACCACCCGCTAGGAGGAAACATGCAAGACCTGATCGACCGCCTGCGCAAGAGCGCGGGCACCATCCAAGACCTACTGGTGCGTCTTTGACTTACCCAACAAAGAAGCCGAACTTGCAGATTTAGACAAACAGGCTGAGAATCCCAACCTGTGGGATGATCCGGATGCGGCGCAGGGATTGATGAAAAAAATCGCCGACTTGCGCGACGAGGTGGAAACCTGGCGCAAACTCGAAAAGCACGCCGCAGATATGCTCGAACTGGCCGAAATGGACGATGAAAGCCTGCGGCCGGAATTGGAACCAGAAACCAACGCCATCGAAAAGACGGTGGCCCAACGCGAACTGAATACCTTGCTTTCCGGCCCGTTTGACCGCGGCAACGCTCTGCTCAGCATCAACGCCGGAGCCGGCGGCACCGAGGCCCAGGACTGGGCATCTATGCTGCAGCGCATGTACCTGCGTTGGGCGGAACGCCAGGGGTACGAAACCGAAGTGCTCGACCTTACCGAAGGTGAAGAAGCCGGGATCAAGAGCGTCACCATCGCGGTCAATGGACGCTACGCCTACGGCTACCTGCGCCCCGAGAAAGGCGTCCACCGCCTGGTGCGCCTGTCGCCCTTTGATGCGGCTCACCGCCGGCACACCTCGTTCGCGCAGGTGGAAGTGCTGCCGGAAATGGGCGCGGACAGCGATATCGTCATCAACCCGGATGAACTGCGCATCGATATCTACCGGTCTTCCGGCGCCGGTGGCCAAAACGTGCAGAAGAATGCCACCGCCGTCCGCCTGACGCATATCCCCACCGGGATCGTGGTTTCCTGTCAAAACGAGCGCTCGCAGTTGCAGAACCGTGAAAATGCCATGCGCGTCTTGCGCGCCCGGCTGTTAGAAATTCGGCGCGAGGAGCAAGAGCGCGAGATGGCCGAACTGCGCGGCGAATACGTCAAAACTGAATGGGGCAGTCAGATCCGTTCCTACGTGCTGCACCCGTATCAAATGGTAAAAGACCACCGCACCGATTTCGAAACTGGCAACACGCAGGCCGTACTCGATGGAGAATTGACCGGGTTTATCGAGGCGTATTTGCGCCAGCCGGCCGGTGGGCAATAATCTTGCAACGCAGTTGGGCAGCATACAGATGCTGCCCATTTTTTTATTATATGCGAGGAACCCATGACCTTTCAAAG
>DATCUC010000111.1:0-16731 GCA_036567625.1 Anaerolineaceae bacterium
GTTTGCGACGCTGGCAACGGAAAACGGTGCGCCATCCCGTGTCGTTCAAGTGGCAGGTGGTTGGAAGTCAATCAGAATGGTTGAACGGTACACGCAAGCTTTGAAGCAGGATGCGATCAAACCGTTCTCGCCAATCGACAAGTTGATGGGAGAGTAGGTGTGCTTATGCGCTCAAGCCTTTGGAGAGACAGAAAGTAGGGTGGCTGATGCGCTTAAGTGAGAAGGTCTTAACCTTAAGCACCTAGCTGTGGATGTGGATGTTGTGGGTTCGAAACCCATCACCCACCCTGAACAACCCCTTCGTGGGGTTGTTTTTTTATGCGTCTGGTTGTCCCTTACAGGGATAATGGGTTCGAAACCCAAAGCCCCCGAATGGGGGTCACCCACCCAAGTAGACAACCTCGCAAGGGGTTGTTTTATTTGAGAGTGTTGTCCCCGCAGGGGGAACCACCCTCCGGTCAACAACCGGCGATATTCGCAGAAAGCTTCACCGTTCCTACGCGCCGCAGAAACGCCATGTGCTAATATATATGTATCCAACAGATGTCCTTCAGAACTTCCAATAGGAGATGAGATCATGAAAAAGCTTTTTCTGGCAAGTCTCATCATTCTGGTAGCCTTCACGACGGTTGCTGCCAGCGCGCCTTCCCATGTAGAAAAGTTCAAGGAATACAAAGTGGTTTCAACCGAAATCCAACTCCAATCCCGCGGTACGCAGATTCCGGCTACGGTGGTGATGCCGGTGGGCAAATTCCACGAGCGATTCCCGCTGGTGATTATCCATCACGGCCACGGCGGGGGGCGTAATGAGAACGGCGGCCTCAACCGCGTGGCGGAAGCCCTGGCGAAGAACGGTATCGCCAGCATCCGCACGGACTTTGCCGGGGCAGGTGACAGCAAGGAACCGTTCACCAAACTGACCTATACCAGCATGTTGGCCGATTCCAACGCGGCATTGATTTATGCGATACGCAATCTGCCCATCGACAAGAACCGCATCGGCGGCTTTGGCTACAGCGAAGGCTCCGCAGTGGTGGCGATGCAGGCCGGCCAGCCCTTCACGCCGTACAAAGCGGTGGCTCTGCTTGGCCCGGTAGCCGATCCGGATGCGGTTTTTAAACTCTCCTGGGGAGAGGATCAGTTCTGGACGTATTATGATGAGGCTAAGGCGAACGGCTTTGCCGAAGTGGTCACCCAATGGGGCCAGCACCAGATGACCAGCCTGGAGTGGTTCGACGAAACCTTAGCGGCCGATCCGGTGGGTGACATTCGCTATTTCAAAGGCCGGGTGCTGGTTCTATGGGGCGAAAATGAAGCGACGATCCCCTTCAGCGAAGCCCTGGCTTACATGAAGGCTACCTATCGTTCAGCGAAGAGCAGCAAACTTGTCACCATTCCCAATGCCGACCACGGCTATGGGTTTTATTCCGACCAGCCGGATGTCGATGCGGCATTGCACAATGCTCTGGTAGATTTCTTCACCAAAGCACTAAAGTAACCGGTGACTGTAATCGATTAGGGGCTGGATAGGACCGTACCCCTTGGATGATCAATGAAAAGACCCTTGAAACCAGTTCCAGCTTCAAGGGTCTTTTCGCGGATTTTACACGCTTTTCCCAAACAACCTTCGCAGCATTTCCAGCAAGCGTAACCAGGCATTGGGGCCTGGCGCGGGTTTTGGCTCTTCTTTTTGCTTGACCACGCCGGCGCTGTGCGCGGCGCTGGCGTATTGAGTCATATAGGCGTAGGGCAGGCGCGCATAGCCCGGCGCTACCGCGGATTTGCTGGCCCAGGTCGTATCCCAACTGTTGCGGATCATAAAATAACCGCCGCCGGGCACGCTGGGGTCATCTTCATAGCCCACCATGCACATGGCGTGGCCGCCTTCCACTTTATCGGCGGGGAGGGGCATGCGGATATCACCCGTGGAGCGCACTGGCTCGGTAAACCAGAAAGTATACACCGGCACGGCGAAGGCGATGGGTGTGTTATCGGCCAGGCACTGGCGCAGCGACTGGACCGAGCGCGCCGGCAGCTTTTGCGTACTGGTGATGCGGTATTCTTTGGCCTTTTCCACGGCGTTCGCGGGGGGTGGGTCCTGCCCTTCGTTACCGGCCACTGGCGTGGAGATGTACGGCCATACGTTTTCGGTAGGCTGCCCGTCGGATTGCAGGCAGTTCATGGCGACGTGGATGAACGTGCCCGCGCCAGGGTAAAGGTCATGGCGCTTGCAATTCCAGTATAGGAACTGCTCCGACAGGCTGTCCGCAGGGTAGGTTTCCCCCAGCAGGTATTCATGCACAGCCGTGGATGCGAAGGAAACGCATGTGCCCCGCTGCCCCTGGTTGCGTACCGGCGGCATTTTCTCATGCAGGTCCACTTTCGCGGGCAGCGGGGCAAACGACACCGGCCCGTGCGATTCTTCATCGGCGGGTTCGTCCAACGCGCCCAGGCCGTGCGGTTCAACATCACCGGGCGCAAAAGAAACGCCTGGGGGCAGGGCGGCCACAGCGCGTTCGATCAGCCGGTTCATTTCATCGACCGGCAGGCCGGTAAACTGCGCCAGGCTCTCCGGCCCCGCGCCGTTCACTGCCGTGCTGACCAGGTCTTCGGCGGTGGTGATCCACAATTCGCCCAGGCGGGCGGTAACTTCCGCCGGAAAACCGGCGATACTGGCTAATGGAACCCCTTGTTTTTCAGCCATTGTTTACGCTCCTTGAACCGGAAGAGGGGATAAATCGTTCACGCGCAGGCGCACAGCCGGGTCACCCAGCAGTACGTAGCCTTCGGCGTCATTCCGCTGTACCCAGGTGGTGACGTAAGCCTCGTTGTCAAGCTTCTTGGTCACCTGGCTTTTCTTGAGCATGGTGGCCAGCCCGGTGGAAAGGGCGGCATAACGTTCATTAAAATCCTTGAGCGCGTAGCCCAGCGGGTGGCCGGTGAGGATCATGCCCAGCGCATTTTGGAAGGGTTGGATTTGCTGCCCGGCTTCGGGGGCAACAATGGAATAGCCCCAGGCGCGCTCAACATGACCGATGCAGGCCAGCGCGCCGCCGCCAGGATGCGCCAACCATTTTTTGGGCAGGGCAGCGATAAATGACGCGTCAGCGATCATGGGCGGGGTTTTGTCCGGCACGTGGAAAAACTGATCATATTCGGGCGTGCCGCCGCCGTAACAGGCGAAGTGAAACACCACGGTGCCGTGGACGCGGCTTTCAGCCGGCACATCCCCCGCGGTGAAGTAGTGCGCGGGTTGGATCGAGCCAAAGCCCGGCCAATCCTGGCACAGGATGGCGCCCTGCGCGGTTTTTTGCTGCGCGCTGCCTTTTGGAAATCCCATGCCGTGGCTGGCGGTGAAGATCAGGGCGGGTGGTTTGTGCGCATCCTCCGGGCAGACGATATCAATCAAAGCCTGTTTGGTGGCTGCGTCACCCCAGATTTTTCGCGCGGCATATCCCCATTGGTCAGCGACTGCGGGTTTGGCGGCCTGACCAGGCCCAGCGGGAATGCCATCCGCCAGCGGGTTGACCAGCGAATCGGCGCTCATTTGCGTGGCGGCATCAAAGGCATGGCGCGGGCTAAAGAACACCACTTCTCGGGCATTGGGCACGCTGGCGCTGGTTTCATAATCGATCACCGACTGGACATAAGCGCCGTATTCGGCGGCAGTATCAAAGTGCAGCCGCCCAACGGAATATTCCACATCCAGAAGCTGGCCGAAATCGAACGGCATACGGCGCGGGTCACCGATCAGCAGCAGGTAGAAAGGCACTTTCGCAGGTTCGACGCTGCCTGGGGCTGCGCCGTAGCGCGCCAGCCAGCTTTCCCATTCCTCTCCCGGGGAATAATCCAGCACTTTGACAATCGCATCGTTGTTGATCTGGCTGCGGCGGTAGGCAATCAGCGGATCGAGCGCGGCCACGACCGCCGGGTCTTCATCTTGCAAAAAGACGATGCCCCAGCCGGCCTGCGCCGGGTCTTTAGGGTCTACGCCCAACGGCAGGCCCATGAACGGCGTCCGGATCTTGCGCCATACCGCGGCCAGCCAGTTGCTCAACGTGGGCTTGATTTCTTCACCCAGCGCCACGGCGATCATTTGCTCCAGGTTCAGCGGCTGAACCAGGTACTGCCCGGTTTCGCCGTCAATGCCGTTGAAAACGAATTCTTGATCCATTAGCTCTCCTTCACTACTTATGGCTCATTTCACGCGTTGGACCGTCTTCGCGTGGGTGTGTTTATTCAAAATAATCTCCTGACACAGTGATGAATATCCCCGCATTGCTGCTGGTACGGGTAGCATTTTCTCGCAGTATCCCGAAGGAGGTTGATCCCACCAGTTGGATACTGGATTCCACCCCTGAGCTCAGCAGATACTCGTTCAGGTTTTCGGCGAAGGCAACGGATTGTGTATCATTCCGGTTGGCGATCAGCTCAATCGGATAAGGGACCGCTCCGGCGGCGGATAGAACCGCGAGTTTTTCTCGATCTACCTTAAAGAAACGCGCATCATCCACCTCGCGTTTGGGGAAAATCAGTTTGGGCTTGACAAAGGCTTCCGGCCATACGGTATGGATCAGTTCCAGCCAGGGAATGGTGTCGGTGACCAGCGTCTGCATGGTTGAATCGCTCCAGGCTGAACCGCGCATCTCCAGATTGACAATGCCGGTGGGGCGCACCAGCTGCTGTGAAAAGGTCAGCGACTGATCTACCGCGATCAGGCGTGAGGATTCCATCCATTGGTCGACATATGCGCTTTTCACCGCCAGGTTGGAGCGTAAAACGCCCCAATCTTCCAGGGGGAGCACCTGGCGTTCAGGCAGCGCGTTGCCGGATGTGGGAATCTGCAGCGAGCGGGTGTAAATCATTTCATTTGCATTGACCTCTACCGGAGGTTGGGCTGCCGGTATGTTGAGGAGCAAAGGCGTAAAGACGACCGTCCCTTCCAGCACCTGAACAACAGTCACTTCCTCTTCCGGCACGTACATCACGGTGAATTCCGTGCCGGTGGTGACGATTTCTGAATTTGGCGTTTGCACGATTACCACCTGCGCCAGGCAGTCATTCACTACTGAAACCATGCCCGCCGTGGCGCAGACTGCCAGCCCGCTTTCATAGTCTGACTGGCGGCAGGTGTTGCGCATTAACTCAGAACCCTGATAGAGAAAGATCTTGAGGCAGTCTTCAATGATCACCTCGGCTTCTCCACTTTGGTCGGTGCTGACCATGCCGCCAGGCTGTAAATCCACTACCATGTCATTGATCAGCTCGGATAGTGGAGCCTGGAGACCGGCCATTACCACCGGCGTCAGGCGGCGCACCTGGGATTGGGCAAGAATTTTTGCGTAATCATCGGTTGGCTCCAGGGTGTCTTCCGGAGTGGGGGTGGATTGAATTTCCTCCGGGGTACTGGATGGCTGGACGACTGTTGGCGTGGAGCCAATCGGCCGGGGTTCAACCGTTGCGGTTGCAGTCTCATCGCAGGCAGCCAGCAGCAGTCCAACGATGAGGATGAAAAAGAAACCTGGAGACTGACGCAAGAAAAATCCGCGAGGATTTCGCATAGCCACCTCCTATGGAATGGCGTTCTGGCTATTTTCTACCCAGAACAAAGGCGGGCTGTCGCCGGTCTCCGCGGTGTTGATGGTTGCTTGCAGGCTGTCTTGATCGTAGTAATAGTAGATCTGCGGATTCAGCCCCAACTCGGTAAACGCGCTGCTCAATTCGTTATAGATCGAACCGGCGTAAGGATCGTTGCCGTCCACGCCAATCCAGATCTGGTATCCGAAATCCTCGAAGGACGTGCTGGTAACCAATCCTTGCGCCGCTGCCTGGTCGTAGCGCATGATGCGCGCGTCTTCCATCACGCCCGCGCCGGTGGTCACGCGAAAGCGTACGTTCGTATCCGGCCACAGGTTTTGTTCCATCAGGCTCCACCACACGCCCTGTGAGAGAAAGTCGAACTCGAGTTGTTCGTCAAACGCCGGACCCACTGCATGCATTTGCAGGAACCCATCCGGTTTGGTGAGAAATTCCTGGAAATCCTGGTTCTGGGCTTCGATAACATCTCGCGTTGAATTCATCCAGGTGTCGAGGTAGGGGTACTGGACGATCAGTTCTGGCCGGATAGCCTCCCATACATCCATCGGCTGCGCTTCGCGCGGCGGGATGCCGTTGATATTATCCCGGCGGTTATCCGGTGATGTCCACCATAAATTATCCTCGCCCAAAACGCTGGGCTCGCTCATCTGCCCGGTGGATGATTCCATCAGCGCGCTCACATCCACGCTGCCTTCGTATACTTGCACCAGACTGATCTGATCTTCGGGCAGGTAGATGATCGAAAACATTGTCCCGTTGGTAATAACGGTCGAGCTGGGGCTTTGAATAGTCACCTGCGAAAGGCATTGGTTGACCACTGTGGTAATCCCGGCGGTCGCGCATGCAGCCAGCCCACTTTCCTGGTCGGCGCGGCGGCAGGCGCTGCGCTGCAATCCTGAAAGTTGGAAAACGAAGATCTTCAGACAGCCATCAATCACTACCTCGGCCTCACCGTTCAGATCGGTGGTGATCAGCCCGCCGGGGTCCAGGTTGATAAAGCCTTGCTGGCTGAGCAGGTTCAGCGGTTGGCGACTGCCAGTGAAAACCTGATCATTCAATCGACGGACCTGCGACTGCACACTCACGACAGCCACGGTCTGGGTGGGTGGCGGAGTCGGGCTGGATGCGGTCGTGGCGGTGAGGGTTATGGTGAGCGTCGCGTCGGGGGAGATCGTCTGCGAGGGACGCGGGGTGGCTGCCAGCGTTGCGAGAGGTTGCGCCGTGGCAGTCTCTACCCCGGTTTGAGGAATTCCATCCGTTGCTAAAGCCGCTGCTTGCGTAGACTGTTCCTCCGGTGGCCTTTGGGCCGTCAAACTGCACGCCTGCGTAAGGATTATCGAAAGGATTACCACAGCCAGGTTTCTGGCTGTTAAGCGGGCTCGATTTTTCATACCGGTATCTCCAATAAATTAACCACCGTAGCGGTTGACGATTTCCTGCCAGCGCAGGTACCAGCGGTCGGCCACATTGCGGCCGCCCAGCGCGCCGAAGATCAGCGCCAGTCCCGAGAGAAATGCATCAATCACTGAAAGTAGACCATTCCAGCCGGGAATCGATTGAATCCACTTCCAGTGGGAGAAGTAGCTTTCCATCATGCCGCCGGAAAAGGCAGTGGATATTCCCGCCCCGAAATTGGGAGAGAGGACGAATACCACCTGGATTGCCGCGAACGCCAGCGCAGCCGCGGCGCCGGCGGCCCAGGGAACCCAGCGCTGCTTGCGGCGCATCAGATTGCCTGCCAGCGCCAGGGGAATGGTAATCACCAGCCCGGCAACAAAGCCGAAAAGGATAGTGAACGGCACGCGGAAGACATGGCCGCCGTTGATCAACACCACCAGCAGGTTGGCCAGGCCAAATCCCAGCGTGCCGAACAGCGCCCGCTGCGGCAGGCTGGTCGCTTCTGTTTCGCGCAGCAGCAGCGGGCCAGTGAGGGCCATCAGAAAGCCGGTGAGGAACAGCAGCAGGAACCCGAAGTACGAATACAGGGTGAAGAAGATGGTTCCGGTGCTGATGCCAGGATTATTGGAGAGTACGCCGACCACGAAGCGCTCCAGGCCGAGCGCCAGCCCGGCTCCAATGCCGCTGCCCAGCGCTGACCAGGTGATCCACTGGCGGTTGGTGACAAAGCGCCGGAAACTGCGCCACAGGTGCACTGCAGCGCGTCCACCCGGGCCTTGCCGGCCTATCTCGGCTTTCACCGCACCGCTCGCAGGATCTTCGGGAATGGTTTCGGCGAACGCCCCAAGCAGTTCAGCCTTACGAAAGAGACGGGGCAGCCCGGTCAGCCCGGCGTCGACAGCCAGCTTCAGCCGCACCAGGGCTTCGGGCACGCCTTCGGGCAGCGCGGTCAACGCCAGGGCAGCCGTCTGGCGGCTGGTAGATTGGTTACTCTGGGCGGCTGCCCAGGCTACATCCCCATAGCCGTATGCGCCGGTGGGCTTTTTTGGCAGATCGGGGTCGGCCAGTCCCAGCAGGCTGGCGGAAATATGGCGCGCCGCGCCGCTGATCTTTGGCGATTCATCCGGCTGGTGCGCGCCTTCCATGGCCTGCAGCAGCTTGAGATCGGTCTCTTTATTCGCCAGCTTCTGCAGCCAGACGCCAGCCGGCTCGTGGTGCAGAACTGCCGCGCGGAGCAGCATAAGCAGCTTTACCGGCTCAGCATCGACATGCGCACTGTTATTGGCCAGCATTCGAAGCTGGTCGCGAGCGGGAAGCACCGCGTCGCTCTGGGTGGAACCGGGCTGAGTTTCATCGCGCTGGGCCAGCCAGAGCCGCCAGGCGCGTTCCAGTTCGTCACCCGCGCGGTAAGCCAGTCGCGTGCTCTCACCACCAAGCAGCGCAGCCTGTTCGGCCACGGTGTGGTTGGGGAAGGCAAACGCGTATTTGCCATCCTGATAACGCCGCAGCAGAAGTTCGGCGCGGGCCAGTTTATTTAATACCGGGAGAACATTCGCGGGCGGGACAGGGACGGGCGGTTGGCCGTCTTGCGTGGCGAGCACCTGAATTTGCTCCGGCAGCACCCAGGGATCCATCTCCGGCGCGGCCATAGCCACCAGGATCTGCCGGGCCAGGTCCGTTTCCGGGCCGCGGAAGAGCCGCTCAAGCTCTTCCTTCATGTAGCGTACCAGAATGCCATCCGCGCCGCCGGAATTCTCGTAGAGGTCAACGGCGTCCACGTTGGGTTTGCTGGCATTTTCGTATAGCCAGGAACAGGTGATTTGAAGCTGGCCGGGGTCGATCCAGGCTTTTTCTCCGGCAGCTTTGCCACCGTATAATCCGGTTAGATCCGGCACGATCTCTTCGCGCACGTACTTCAGGTTAATCTGCACCGGGGATTGCGTTTCTACCAGCGGCTCGTAGATGGCCTTTACGGCATTCTCGGGTTCCAGTGGCAGCACTTCTAACCAGCGGCCAGCGCGGTCGCCAATCCACTGCCGGAAAAGGCTCTGGCCGGTGAGTGCATCGCTGTGGGCGGCAAGCACCAGGCGCAACCGGTCACCTGCGGCATTCAGAGCGCTGTCCAGCGCTTGATAAAGGGCCTGCTGCTGCCCGGCAGGGAGAGCCAGCGCGTCTTCAAACTGATCCAGCGCCACAATCAGCCGGCGGAATTTGCCAGTGGAAGCGGCTTGTACCACATCCGCCAGCGGAGCATCGCCGGCCAACGGGAGAAATACCGGGCGGCCGTCCTCTTCGAGCTGCAGGCGCAAATCTCCGGCCAGGTCGGCGTAATCCGTCAGACGCAGTACGCGGCTGCGCTCATCCTCGTTTCCGGCGGCCAGCAGCGGGGCAACCCCGGCCTCCAGCAAAGATGTCAGCCCCACGCCGGATTCACCTTCCAGCACGGTGATCGGCGCGGCGCGGATGCGCGCGGCGATCTGGGCAATCAGGTCCGCGCGGCCTTTAAACAGGTTGCTGTCGGCGCGTTCGAAGGATGCCAGTGATTTGTATGGCAGCGGCACCTGGGGTCGGAAACGCGCCCGCGGATTAAAGAGGATGCCGTCAGACAGGTGCATGTACAGCACCGGGACCGCCCATTGAAAATACTGGTTTTCGAGCAGGCTGACCCGCGCGCGGTTGACGGCCAGGTCTACGCAGCCGGTTTCCAGAAGCTGGCCATAGAAGTCGACAGCAAACTGGCGCGCGATACGATTTTCAACCTTTTCCTGCATGCATACCACCGCCGGGCAGCCAGCTTTCACCAACTGCGGGCCGACCCCGAGAAAAGCATCATGGGTGGACTGCTGCCCGCTTTCGCACGCGCCGAGGAAGATCAGGCGCGGCAGGTTGGCGGCGCTGAGAATCTTTTCCACAATGGTATCCGCTGGAACCAGGGATTCGCCAGGCGTCCCGTCAAACTGCTCTTCCGTCAGAACCAGTGAACCGGTCTGCGCGGTTTCATCCCAGGCGCCATGGCCGACGTAATGCAGAATGTCAAAGTTCGCGCCGGCGTTGAGGTAGTTGACGATTTGCTGCAGGCTGACTTTGCCTTCCAGCCAGGTGGCTTCGATCTGGCCCGGAAAGCGTTCGAAAGTTTCGCGAACGGCGGACTTTTCTTTTTCAACATCGACGTAAAACTCACTGTCTTCGGCAAAGGGGCTGGAGATTACCACCAGCACATTCAATGCCCCGGCTGGCGCAGGCAGCGGCCAGGGTTTTCCAGTGCGCAGAGTGCGCGAGAAGTAGACATTCGGCGCAGCGCACAGCGGCAGCCAGCGTTCTCCATCGGGTTGGAGCATGCGTTCCCAGGGGATGCGGTGCAGCGCGGGGAGTTTCTCGTCGATCTCCAGGGTAATGCGCACACCCCGCCTACCGCTGGCGGCCAGCGCCGCGCGGTATAGGTCAGCGACGGGGCCGGGAAGCAGCAGCCCAAACAACTGCTGCCCCAACTGCTGGTGCAAGCCGGTGTGCCAGCCCTGGTTGATAGCAGGTTGGAGCGCAGCCGCGGCGGTGTAATCCAGCGCGCCAGAACTGCTTTGCTGGTTTTGCAAGGTGATGCGCACGTCGCATGGGCGATTCTCCCCACGGAAAATCACCTCAATCCGGGCACCATCGGGCGCTATGCCTGGCATGCCAACCTTGCAGCGGCGCTGAGCGGCTTAGCGCCCGGCGTAGAAATTCACCAGGCTTGGCGGTGGGGTGGATTTTGGCTCGAAGGATACGCCGCCCTGGCTGGGCGGCTGCACCGGCACGGCCGAGGCAAACGCCTTGAGGATCAATGGCGCGGTAATGCCGACGTTGATCCCCAACCAGGGATTGCTGGGGTCAACACCCTGGAGCAGCGCCAAACCGCCACCTGCCAGTACCATAAGTACAGTGATTACCCAGTAGAACACGCTGCGCAGGTAAGTTGGCAGGTTGGCTGATTCCCTCAGCGCGTACCATTTCAACAATTCACCCAGGATACCGCCAATTACGCCGTATAAGAAACTGAGAGCCATGCCAGTTTTCCTCCCTTTCTTTTTGCTACCAGGTTTTGATCTGGGGCTGGTGAGACCGTTCTATATTTCGAGCGCGTGGTCGCCAGGATTCATCGTGACCAGAGTGTAACGATACGTCTCCGGTGGGTATTCCTCGACAAGCTGATCGAGGGTTTCGGTGGCGTTCGTGGCAACAATTTTGATCTTACGGCGCTGGCTTTTGGCAGTCGTCACCAGCCAGATCAGCGTGGCAAGGTCGGGGTTGCCGTCACGTCCGTTGGCCGAGATCACGTAAGTCTTCGCGGTGATTTGTTCAAAAAATGCCCGGCGCATATTGCGCGCGCTGCCGTGATGGGGAAGCTTGAGCACATCCACCTTCAACCGGCCATTGCTATCCAGAAAACCTTTCTTCCGCAGCCCTTCCAGCACGTCGTCGCTGGTGCCGTCGCCGGTGAGCAAAAACTTGCGCTGCCCTACCTGCGCCAGCAGCATAATGCTGCTTAAATTGGGCACGCTGCGGTCAATCTTTTCGGCTTCAACGCCGTCGGCAAAGGGCGCGCGTTTTTCGTAGGTTTCCAGCCAGGCCAGCCATTTCTCCTTGAGCGCTGCCAGGTTTTCCGGCGTTGGGCCGATTACCCACAGCTTGAGATCGCCGATCATTACCGGATCTGGCTGTGAGTGCGTGGTGATCACTGCTCCGGGAATATTGGGGTTCACCGGGATATTCAACTGGCGCGCCGCGGTGACCAGTTTGCTGCCCTCTTTAATTCCAAAAGTGACGGCGTTGGCCGCGGAAAAAGTCATGCCGTCCACTCCGCCCAGCCCGGCGTCGATACGCGCGGTCAGCCCCGCGCGGCGGCCCTCGGCCTGCTCAAAGGCATTGTGCCAGATGGCGCGCACAGGAACGAGATCGGGTTTTTGCGCGGCGCGCTGCTTAACCATATCCGCCAGCATTTCCAGCAAACCAATGATATGGTCATTATCGACATGGCTGAGGATCATTAATTCCAGGCAACCATTCGCCTGGCGGATCTTTTCCAGTTCCAGGTGCAGGTGCTTTGGATACGTTCCCGACGGCCCGCCGTCGATGAGAATATGCGCGGGTTTGGACGGGCTGCCAAATTTCAGCAGCAAACAGTCGCCATATTCGGCCTGGATCACGGATAACTTCATCATCGCCGCCTGCCTTTTGCCCCAAATGCCTGTGGATGGCGATACCGATTAAAGGGACGACACGCCCGTATTAATATTACTAAAACGGTAAATAATCAGCCCTTTGCTACTATAGCACCTTTACCAGGGTGTTTCAATAGCGGGATCACGTTTTCGCGCGATCGATTAGGCCTTCAACGCACGAACCACGCGGCAGCGTACCCGCGGTCACCGCCGGGTTTCTGCACAAACAACCATTGATCTTGTTTTCCGATCTTGGCCTGGGCGGCGGCAAGATCGCTTTCCAGCACTTTGAGCAGCTCACCCGGCTCGGCGCCGCCGATGCGCGCGGAATTGACCGAGGGCTGGGCGCGCAGGTTTATGCCGGTGGTGGGGGTCACTGTCAGAGATCCGGCGGGCGGCTGGCTGCCTGGCGTTTTGGTAGTGACAAACCAGGCAGCGGCGTAGCCGGTAAATCCGCCTGGTGTTTGCACGTGCAGCCACTGGCCCTGCACGCCGATCCGCCCCAGCGCATCATCGCGGTTCCCCAGCACGGTTAGCGCGTCTACCGGGGTGACCAGGGTAAGGATATTGGCATCCGTGCTCGGCCGGGCGCGGACGTTGAGACTGGTAGTCGCGTAAACGGTCAATCCGCTGGGCGGCGCAGTTTGCCCGGTGGCATGCACCAGCCAGGCTGCAACATAGCCGCGTTTGCCGTCCGCGGTTTGCACTTGCAGCCATTCACCCTCTTTGCCCAACCTGGCGCGGGCGATATTGCCGTCTCCCAGCACCGTCAGGGCAACGGTTGAATCGAGCGTGCCGGCTGTGGAGAACGTGGTGCCCGGCCCACTGCGCAGGTTGACCAGGTCATCCGCGTACACCACCAGGTCGCTGGGTGGAAAGGCCTGGGCAGCGTTGGCTACGTACCACGCGGCCACGTAACCGGCGGTGCCGTTGGCGGTTTGCACTTGCAGCCACTGGCCTTCTTCGCCAATCTTCTCCATGATCTGGGCGGCATCGCCCAACACGCTCAGGCGTTCGCCGGATGGCAACCCGGCCAGCACTTCGGTATTTGTGCCGGGGCCGGCGCGCAGGTTGAGGTCCAGCAGGGTGAACACGGTGATGCCCGAAGGCGGGGGCAGTTCTACCGGATGCGCGGCGGCAGCGGTACCGGAGAGATACGGGAAGGGGTCAACGATCCCCGGCGGGAAACCGGGGGTGGTTTCCCCGTCGATCTTGAGCGTGAGATGTAAATGCGAGCCGAACGAATTGCCGGTATTATCCGCCTGGCCAATCAACTGCCCGGCCGTCACCGGTTGGCCGGGCGCTACATAGACTTTGCTCAGGTGCGCGTAAATGGTGGTGAAGCTCTTGCCGTTCTGCTGGTGCTTGATACGCACGTGCAGCCCGTAGGGGTGGTTGCGCGGGGCATCGGCAGAGGCGATCTCACCATCCGCGGCGGCGTAAATATTTGCGCCGGTATTGGCGTATAGATCCAATCCCTCATGGCCGGGCAAACCAAATGGGGCATAGAACGGCTTGTTGACATTGAAAAACTGGTTGACGCGGCGGCTGTCCACCGGCCAAAGCAGGGTGAAGGGTAGCCTGACGGCTTCAAAAGCCACCATGGCCAGGGCTGCAGCCTGCATTTCCGGCACAGCGCGGGGCATATACGGCAGCAGGAAGAAACCGCGCGCCGGTTCGCCGGTGGAGAGAGAAAAGACTACCCGGCCCTGACCGCGCAGGCGCTGCATGACCAGCACTGGCGTTTCTCCAGGGCGGTCAGGGTCGTATAGCGGTATCTCGGCGCGCCGCCCGCCAGAGGCCAGGTTGATCCCCAGCGCCAGCACAATGGTGTTCTGATACTGGGCGTCAGCCCCGGAACGACGAATGAGCATCAGCGGTGCGGGAACGCCTCGCCGCAGCCACCGCCGCAGGCGCGGAATTTCCAGGCGCGAGGTCTGCGCGGCAATTTCCGCGTCCTCCAGCATAGTCCATTCGATTGTCTTAAGCACCACCGGCAGGCTGAGGCTGTCGAGGTGACGCTCGGCGATGAAAGTGAGCGTATCCGACGATAGGTCTCCGGCAGCGCGCACGCGGCTGACCGGCTGACCGGCGGTAAAGTAATCCAGCGCGGCAAAGCACATGCCGCCGCACCAGCCCGGAACGATATGGCGCAGGGCAATTGGGCGGGTGTAGGGTAGCTCATATACATTCGGAATCTCATAAGGAAAACGGTTGGCAAAGGCAAAACCGTGTATTTGCGGCGTGAAATCGGTTATGTAAGAAGCCATCGATCCTCCCGTTGTGGCTTTCTATAATGTCTATTCTTATCATAGAGAGAATATCTCTGAATTGCAAGATGCGGACTTGTGAAAATTGCCCCTGGCATATTTCTTGCATCCCTGGGGCATAGCCGCTATACTAAAACCGTTTTCCGGATGGGTATTCATGTTTCAAGTCCAATATCATTCGCTTCGTCCAGCCACCACCGCGCACCTGGCGCAAACCATGACGCTGCTCAGCCTCACGGCGGATGAGTTGCGCCAGAAAATAGAAGCCGAACTGGCCTCCAACCCGGCGCTGGAGATGGTGGACGAACGCCGCTGCCCATCCTGTCACCGGCTGCTGCCTGAACGCGGCGTCTGCCCGGTGTGCAGTCGCCCAAGCGCTGACGCGCCGGAAGAGCCGGTCGTCTTCCTTTCACCCCGTGAAGATTTTTATCCCTCTGGCGGTGTGGGCGCCGGCAGTGAAGACCTGCCCGAGGATAATTTCTCGCAGGCGGTTGAAGATTTGCCAACCTTTGTCATGCGCCAGATCGCGCCGGAGATTTCTCCCGAAGACCGCCGGCTGGCAGCTTATTTGCTGACGCACCTGGACGAAGACGGCCTGCTCAGCGTGCCGCTGCTCGAAATTGCGCGCTTTTTGCACCTGCCGTTAAGCAAAGTGCAGGAAGTGCAGCACATCATCCAACGCGCCGAGCCGGTGGGGGTTGGCTCGTGCACCCCGCAAGAGGCCCTGCTGGTACAACTTGAGATGCTCAGCGATACGATGAATGTGCCGCCGCTGGCGCAGGAGATCATCCGGCATGGCATGGACTTTCTCAGCCGCCGACAGTATGCTGAACTGGCGCGGATGTTCCACACCGGGCAGCGGCACGTGCTGGCCGCCGTGCATTTTATTAGCGAGAATCTCAACCCATACCCGGGGCGCTCACACTGGGGTGATGTGGCCGCGCCAACCCCAGCAGGAATGGAGATCTACCACCATCCGGATATTATCATTTCGCATACCAAAGACAACTGCTGCGACCGCCTGGTGGTGGAAATCATCATGCCGATCTGGGGTATGCTGCGGGTAAACCCGCTGTTTCGCAAGGTGATTAACGAGGCGGGCGGTGAATCGAAAGAAACCTGGCGCTCCGATATGGACCGCGCATCGCTGTTCGTCAAATGCCTGCAGCAGCGCAATAACACCATGCAGCGGCTGATGCAGCGCGTGGTGGTGCTGCAGCGCGATTTCATTTTGCACGGCGAAAAACGGCTGCTGCCAGTCACCCGGGTGCAGATTTCGAAAGAACTGGACGTGCACGAATCGACGATTTCGCGGGCGGTGGCCAACAAGGCTGTGCAACTGCCAAACGGCCGCATCGTGCCCCTGTCTACATTTTTTGACCGCAACCTCAACGTGCGTACCGTGCTGCGCGAGATCATCGCCGCGGAAAAGCAGCCACTTTCCGACATGGAACTGGTAGACCTGCTGTCTCAGCGCGGCTATGAAGTTGCCCGGCGCACGGTAGCAAAATATCGGAGTATGGAAGGAATATTGCCGGCCCATTTGCGGCACGCCGTCTAAAATGCCCGAACCCGATTCACTCCATTCACCTACCGTTCCCCTTTGGCGCGGGAAAAACCCGGGATTGCCAGAGTTTTTTGCGTTGCTGAATGCGCTGCCGAACGCGGCGCTGATTGTGGACCGGAAGAAACTGGTGATCCAAATTTGCAACGCGGCATTTCAGCGGTTGACCGGTTTTTCGCAGGGTGAATTGATCGCCGCCAGTTTGCAAACCTATTTGCCGGACTACCTGCCGACCGCTGCGGCTCTGGGCGAGGAGCAATATACGCGGGTCAACCGGCGCGGGCGCAAAGGGCTGGAAGTGAGCATCACTGCGACCGCACTGGATATGCAGGAGCAGTGGCTGCTGCTGGTGCTGACGGCGACCAATGCGACCAGCCTGGATTTGAGCGGACGCGAGCGGGTGCTGCGCGGTATGCGCCAGCTTGCGCACTTGACCGACGAACCCGACCTCTCTTCCGCGCTGCTTAAGGCTGTGGAAATCTGCCGGCAGGTGTTGAACGCGGAATACGTGGCGCTCTACCAGGCTGACCCCCAGCAGCCGCAGCTTAAACGGACGGTGTGCGTTGGGGCCGATCAGGTTCTCCCGGATGCGATGCCGTCTTCAGACTTGATCCGCCTCTCCAGCGCCAATATCTGGGTTCCGGGGCGGCGCGTGCAAACGGAACTGCACCGTTTTGCGCGGATCGGCGGGTTATCGTACCTGGCG
>DATCUC010000112.1:0-2961 GCA_036567625.1 Anaerolineaceae bacterium
CCGCGCTGGCCTTTGACCTGCGCCACTCCGACCTGCCGCTGCAGCCCGCCTTCCCGCTGCTGTGGATCAACCTGACCAATTGGCTGGCCCCCGGCCTGCGCAGCGATATTCCCACCCAGGTGCAGCCCGGCGAGACCTTGACCTTTCCTCTGCCGGAAGGCGCGCAAAGCGCCAGCATTCTCCGCCCCGATGGTTCGCGGGTAGAAGTGCAGGCCGGCGAAGGGCGCGCCGTGTTCGCCGATACCGCGCAGTTGGGCTATTACCAGGTCGACCTGGGCGGCGAGCGCCGCGCGGGATTTGCATCCAACTTGTTCTCCGAACAGGAATCGCGCCTGGAACCGGCGGATAACCTGCCAGGCATGGAAGCCGGGGAAACCGCTGCTGCCGCCGGGCCGATGCTCGGTCAGCGCGAATGGTGGCGGCCGCTGGCCTTTTTGGCGCTGGGCCTGCTGGTAGGCGAGTGGCTGGTCTACCAGCGCGCCGCCCTGGCGCGCCTGCGTGATCTGGTGAAGGCGCGGGGGTTGGCGTTTAAAGCAAGAAATTAACACGGTTGAAATTATGACGATCTCCTTCATTTACCCCTGGTTTTTGCTGCTGCTGCTGCTCATCCCGCTGACGGTGGGGCTGGCGCTGGCCGGGCGGCGCGGCATCAACCCGCTGCGCTTCTGGGGCGGGTTGGGACTGCGCGCGCTGCTGCTGCTGTTGATCATCCTGGCGCTGGCCGGGATCCAGATCCACCTGCCGTCCAACCTGCTCACCGCTGTTTTTGTCATTGATGTTTCCGACAGCATCAGCCCGGCGGAGCAGGCGCGCGCCGAGGACTGGGTGCGTGCCGCCGTGGAAGAAATGCCCGTCGGCGACCGCGCCGCGGTGGTGTTGTTTGGCGAGGACGCGCTGGTCGAGCGGCTGGCCGGGGAAGACCGCATCCTGCCCGATTTGGCATCCGTGCCGGTGACCACGCGCACCGATATTGCCAGCGCGCTGCAGCTTGCCCTGGCGCTCTTCCCGGATGAAGGCGCGGGGCGCATTGTGCTGCTCTCCGATGGGCGCGAGAACGTGGACACCGCGCTGCGCCAGGCGGAATTGTCTGCGCTGCAGGGAATTCAATTGCAGTTTGTGCCGCTGGGCGCGGACGCCGCCGGGCAGGAAGTGCTGGTCGATGCGCTGGAAACGCCCGCCGAAATCCGCGAGGGTCAAATTTTTGACCTGGATATCCGCGTTGAAAGCAGCCTGAGTACCAATGCCGCGCTGCGCGTTTTTTCCGACAGCGCCCTGATCCAGACCCAGGAAGTGCAGCTCCGGCCAGGGATGAACCGCTACAGCATTCCCATCCGCGACGCCGAGCCAGGTTTTCACCGCTACCGCGTGCAGGTTGTACCCGACAGCGACACGCATTTGCAGAACAATGAAGCCAGCGCCTTTACCGTGGTCCACGGCGCGCCGGGCGTGCTGGTGGCGGAAGGCGCAGCCGGCGAGGCGCAAAACTTGGTGGATGTGCTCGAAACCGGCGCGATGAACGTGACGCGCATTGCCCCGGCCAACCTGCCGGTGACGCTGCCCGAACTGGCGCGCTATGACGCGGTGGTTCTGGTCAACGTCCCCGCCTCGGCGCTGCCCGGCGGCGCGATGGAGACGTTACCCATCTACGTGCGCGACCTGGGCAAGGGCCTGTTGATGATTGGTGGAGAGCAGACCTTTGGCGCGGGCGGTTACCTGCGCAGCGAGCTGGAAAAGGCGCTGCCGGTGGATATGGATGTAAAGAGCAAAGAGCGCACTGCCAACCTGGCCCTGGTGCTGACGGTGGATAAAAGCGGCAGCATGGGTCGCTGCCACTGCGACGATCCCGATCTGTTCCAGACGTATACGCGCCAGGAAGTCGGCCAACCCAAAGTGGATATTGCCAAAGAAGCCATCATGCGTTCGGCCAGCGCGCTCAGCGCGCAGGATTACCTTGGCGTCGTGGCCTTTGATACGGCATCACACTGGGCGCTGCAGGTTGGCCCGCTGGTGGATGAACTGCAGTTGGAAGGTTCGATCGGCGCGATCGTGGCCGACGGCAGCACCAACATGGAAAGCGGCGTGCTGGCCGCCTACGACGCGCTCAAAGACGTGAACGCCAGCCGCAAGCACATTATTCTGATGACCGATGGCTGGGTGCGCACCGGCGACCTGACCCCACTGGTGAAGCAGATGCGCGATCAGGGCATCACGCTCAGCGTGGTGGCCGCGGGCGAAGGCTCGGCGGAATACCTGGAAGCCCTGGCCGAAGCCGGCGGCGGGCGCTACTACCCCGCTACCGATATCCTGCACGTGCCGGATATTTTCCTCAAAGAAACCGTGACCTCGGTTGGCCAGTATGTGATCGAAGAGCCGTTCTACCCGCTGCCGGGAATGAGCAGCCCCATCCTCAAGGGCGTAGATGAAGCCAACCTGCCCGCGCTGTTGGGCTATAACGGCACCTCGGCCAAAAACACCGCGCGCATCGACCTGCTGACCCCGCGCGGCGATCCGCTGCTGGCAAGCTGGCAGTATGGGTTAGGTAAAGCCGCGGTGTGGACATCGGATCTCAAGGGCCAGTGGGCTAAAGACTGGGTCGGCTGGGACAGCTTCCCGCGCTTTGCCGCGCAGTTGGTGGGCTGGGTGCTGCCCATGCCCGAAGTGGCCGGGCTGAGCAGCGAGGTTGCGCTGCAGGACGACGGCGCGCTCATCCGCCTGACCGCCCAGGATGACGCCGGCCGCCCGCTTGACCGGCTGAACGTGACCGCCCGCGTGGTTGACCCGGATTTGCAGGTGCGCGAAGTACCGCTGCAGCAGGTGGGCGCAGGCGAATACGAAAGCCTGGAGCGCATCTCGCAGCCGGGGGCATACCTGGTGCAGATCAGCGCCAGTGAAGGCGCCGGCGGCGCTCCGCTGGGGCAGGTGACTGCCGGGCTGGCAGTGCCGTATTCGCCCGAGTACCGC
>DATCUC010000113.1:0-1563 GCA_036567625.1 Anaerolineaceae bacterium
GGCTCCGCGGTGGGAATGGGCTGAGCGGGTTGATTGTCGCCAGCCGGCTCTCCCTTCGGAACAGTGCTGGCCGCATAGCCAGCCACGGCCACTGCCACCAGCAGCAGCACCAGCGCCAGGGTCATAAAAATGATGAAACGGTTGCGGTCGCCTCGTTCCGCATTTGGATCACGCGACACATTTTCCAGCAGCAGCACCGCCAGGAACAGCAAAAGCTGCGCCATGTAGATATACACGGTTTCCTTGGTGGTGAAATGCAGGGCCGTCACCGCGGCGAGCAAAATCAAGGAAGAGGGTTTGCCCTTATCCAGGTAACGCAGCACGGCAAACAGGGTCAACACGCCCCACAGGGCCACAAAGGCTTCATTGCGCGTGTACCTGCCATAAAACAGCATATATGGCGAGATCAAGAACAGCAACCCACCAATGATCGAGCCCGTGCGGCCCAGGTAACGCCGGAAAAGGAACATCACCGCGGCCACGGTGGCAATGCTGAATACCGTGGCCGGAATACGCGCAGCAGTATCATTATCGCCAAACAAAAAGTAAGACAGCGCCAGCAGGTGGAACTGCAGCGGGCCGTGCGTCACCGGGTCATGCCGGTAGCCGCGGCCCATAAACAAATCATAAGAAGGCACAACATGGTTGACTTCATCATGGCTCATCACCCGCTCGCCCATGATCGCGAAGCGGCTCACTACAGCCAGCACCAGGATGATGCCGATGACCAGGGTCTCGACGGTGATCCGCGGCAGGTAGGCCGTCAACGGGCGGTCTAACCAGGAAGTGGAAGGTAATGTTCGGTTCTCGATATCCATAGGTTTCGGTTCTCTGCTTTCGAGCAGCAGCGTCCTTCAAGGGTCGGTAGTTTTTCATCAGAAAACAGGCGGTAAGCGAGCATTTCCCCGGCTGACCGGCCAATCTCACTATACTATTATAAAAGGGAATTTCTTGCAAGAAGATCACAATGATGGCTCTGCGCCTGTGATATGCTTAACCTCTATGGACACATCTGTTTCCCCAAAAGCCCTGGTGTTTGACTGGGGCGATACCTTAATGACGACTTTTCCTGACTTTCAAGGGGCGATGGTGGATTGGCCGGTGGTGGCCGCCGAAGACGGCGCGCCCGCAGCCCTGGTCCAGTTGAAGGGGCATTACCGCCTGCTGGTCGGCACGAATGCGGCCAACTCCAGCGCCAGCCAGGTGCTGGCCGCGCTCCAGCGCGTGGGACTGGGCCAATCAATCGAGCGCGTGTTCACGGTGCATGAACTGGGCAGCCGCAAACCCGAGGCGGCATTTTACCAGGCGCTGCAAGCCCAAACCGGCCTATCCGCCGGGGAATTGGTGATGATTGGCGACGATTACAGCGTGGACGTGCTCGGCGCGTGGCAGGCAGGTTGGCGCAGCGTCTGGTACAACCCAAAGGGCAAGCCTGCGCCCGGCCTGCTGCCGGTGCAAGACCTGGAAATCAAGCACCTGAGCGAGCTTCCGGCGGCGCTGGAAACCACGCCGCTCCCGCGGCTGGCGGACTGCCTGGCCTGGCTGCAGCGCGAAGGCGCTTCT
>DATCUC010000114.1:0-1930 GCA_036567625.1 Anaerolineaceae bacterium
AGGCGCAGCACGCTCACCCCGCGGGCTTCGAGCTGCTCCACGCGGCGCGGATCGGCCTCCGGCCCGATAGCCAGCACCGGCAGATTGCGCTCGCGCTGCAGCAGATCACAGCCGTCGGGGATGCGCAGGTAAGTATCCAGCACCACCGGGCGGGGATGATTCCCCGCGGCCAGGCGCACATTGAGCTTTGGATTATCGGCCAGCACCGTGCCGATACCCACCAGGATGGCATCGTGGGCAGCGCGCAGGCCGTGAGTCATCACGCGGCTTTGCGCGCCGCTGAGCGCGGTCGGCTGCCCACTGCGGACAGTCAGGCAGCCGTCCAGGCTCTGCGCGTAGGCCAAAGTCACCAGCGGCCGTCCAGGTTGCGGCGCGCGGGTTTCTTCCAGCCAGTGTTGTAAAGGCTGCGGCATCACTCGCGCAATGCCGCGTTCAGATTAATCAGGTGATGCATGCGCTGGGCTTTGGCCAGCAGGTAGCCGTAGTTATCGGCATACACGGTTGGCACCAACGGAATGCGCTCTTCAACCTTCAACCCGCGCTGTTCCAGATCGGTGATCTTCGCCGGATTGTTGGTCATCAGGCGCACAGACTGCACGCCCAGATCATTGAGGATGGCAACGGCCATGCGGTAATCGCGGTCGTCGATGGCATGACCCAACGCGAGGTTGGCATCCACCGTATCCAGGCCCTGATCCTGCAGATTGTACGCGCGCAGTTTTTCCAGCAAGCCAATCCCGCGGCCCTCCTGGCGCAGGTAGACGATCACGCCGCTGTCTTCCAGAGCGATCATCTGCAGGGCGTTATTCAACTGCTCGCCGCAGTCGCAGCGGCGCGAGCCGAGGACATCACCGGTGAAGCATTCGGAATGAATGCGCACCAGGACTGAACTTTTTCCGTAGACATCGCCTTTGATCAGCGCCAGGTGCTCTTTGTCATCCTGATTGTTGGTATATAGGCACAAATCAAACTCACCTGCACCGGTTGGAATGCGCGCGCACACCGTGCGCTGTATTTGCAGATCATCCGTCATTCACTTTCTCCTTTTTCTTATTGTTATTCAGCGGGCTAGGGTCGCTCCATGAATAACAAGATCACGAGTAAAACCTCAATTGTCTTATCGATATAGCCGATATACGGTACGGGATTAGCCATTCCCAGTGCCACCCATAAGGCAATGGTGACAATGGTGTAAACGATAAAAGCGTAGCGCACCAGGCGGCGATGGGTGCGCGCGAACGGCAGCGGCAGGTACAGAGCAGCCAACAGGGTGATATACCCCAGAAAATTCAGAGTAAAGGGGATGAGGGTCATCATATCTGGCGCTGCGCGCAGCGCCAGAAACAGATGTATGGCAGCAGTGGCCAGCGCGAGGACGATGATGCCTGCCCGCAGACTATTCGAACGGGTCCGTGCTCCTTCCATCTCTTACCTCCTCTTACAATACGTGTAATGATTGATCCGTATTCTCTCGCGCGGCGTTTGCAGCCAGCCTCCGCGCAAGCCATCCACCTAAGACTAAACCGGCCCCGCTAAATAACACATCTCGAGCACGGATTAGCAGGCTGATCGACAGCCCGAGCGCAGGATTGAACCCGAGAAGCTGCATGGCAAGCACCTGACTGGCCTCCAGCGCTCCTAACCCACCGGGCAGCGGCATGAGAAAAGCAAACTGGGCCAGGGTCAGGGCAATCATGCCGCGCGACAGGTTGAGCGGGATGCCCAAGAAGCGCGCCATGAGCAGATACTCGGCCAGGACCGCCAGCCAGACCGCGCCGGAAATAATAATCCCCAGCGCGAGCACGCCGGGGCGCGCCACGCATAGAGCGGCGATCTGACTTTCCGCCTGATCTGCCAGACTGCGCGCGCGCAAGAAGCGCGGGTGTGGGATGCGGCTGAGCAGCCAGGTGACCGGGCGCTTGCCGCGCCA
>DATCUC010000115.1:0-16500 GCA_036567625.1 Anaerolineaceae bacterium
CGGCCTGGCTGCGCGTCAGCCCGACCGCACCAACGTGGTCAAAGGCCCGCCGGCCGACCGCGCCTTTGACCCGGCCGGTAACCTGACCAAAGCGGGTGAGGGCTTTGCGCGCGGCAAGGGCATCAACCCGGCGGATTTGCAGGTGCGCGAGATGGACGGCGGGCGTTACGCCGTGGCCTTGGTCGATGAAAAAGGCCGCGCCACGCTGGACGTGCTGGCCGAGGCGCTGCCCGGGCTGCTTTCCGGGTTGAAATTCGAAAAGGCCATGCGCTGGAACAGTTCCGGCGTGGCCTTCTCGCGGCCCATCCGCTGGATTTTGGCGCTGTACGGCGCGCAGGTGTTACCCTTCAGCTACGCCGGTGTGACCGCCGGACGCATAACGCGCGGGCTGCGCTTCCGCCAGCCGGAAGAGATGGAAATTGCCGCGCCCGCGGCCTATTATGCCGCGCTGCGCGAGCAGGGTATCCTGCTCGACCCGCAGGAGCGCGCGGCGGAGATTGAGCGCCAGGCCAAAGCCCTGCTGCGCGAAAACGGCGCCGCCGAAACGCTGGATGCCGGGCTGCTGGACGAAGTTACCGCTTTGGTGGAAGCTCCTACCGCGCTGGTGGGGCGCTTTGACGACGAACACCTGCGCCTGCCGCCCGAAGTGCTGATTTCGGTGATGAAAAAGCACCAGCGCTACTTCCCAGCATACACGCCAGAAGGCGGCTTGCTGCCCCTGTTTATCGTGGCGCGCAACGGCGACGGGCAATACTTGGACGTGGTCGCGGACGGCAATGAGCAGGTAATTCGCGCGCGCTTTGCGGATGCCGCCTTCTTTATCAATGAAGACCTCAAGCACAAACTGGAAGATTTCCTGCCGCGTCTGGGCACGCTCACCTTCCAGTTCAAACTGGGCTCCATGCTCGACAAAACCCGCCGCATCCAGGCTCTGACGGAAAAACTGCTGCCCGATCTGCAGGTGGACGCCGAAACCAGCGCCGCCGCGCGCCGCGCCGCCGAACTGGCTAAAGCCGACCTGGTGACCAATATGGTGGTCGAGATGACCGCGCTGCAGGGCGTGATGGGCCGCTATTACGCGCTGCATTCCGGCGAAACCCCGGCCGTGGCCGAGGCCATTTTTGAGCATTATCTGCCGCGCTCCGCGGATGACATTCCCCCGCGCGGGGCTGCCGGGCTGGTTGTTGGCCTGGCCGACCGGCTGGACTCGCTGGCCGGGTTGTTCGCCGCCGGGCTGGCTCCCAGCGGCACCAAAGACCCGTTCGCGCAGCGCCGCGCCGCCCTGGGCCTGGTGCAGGCATTGATCGCCTGGGATATGGATTTTGATTTGCGCCGCGGGCTGGCGCAGGCCGCCGAAGGCCTGCCCATTGAAGCCAGCGCGCAGGTGCAGGCCGCCTGCCTGGAGTTCATCGCCGGGCGGCTGCGCAGTTACCTGATGGCCCTGCCCGAAGGACTGCGCTATGATATCGTCGATGCGGTGCTGGCCGAACAGAATACGAACCCGGCCCGCGCCCTGGCCGCCGCGCGCCAGCTCACCCAATGGGTGCGCCGCGCCGATTGGAACACCATTCTGCCGGCCTACGCGCGCTGCGTGCGAATCACCCGCGATCAGAAAGAAACCTTTGCCGTCGACCCCGCGCGCTTTGAAGACCCCGCCGAGCGCGAGCTGTACGCCGCGCTGCAGACCGCGCAGGCCGCCTCGCGCGCTCCCGGTTCGGTGGACGATCTGTTCAATGCCTTCCTGCCCATGATCCCGGCCATCAATCGCTTCTTCGAGGCCGTGATGGTCATGGCCGAAGACCCGGCCCTGCGCGCCAACCGCCTGGGCCTGCTGCAAGAAATTGCCGCCCTGGCCAGGGGCGTCGCGGACCTGTCCACGCTGGAAGGTTTCTAACAGGCTGCGTTTTGACCGGACACCGGCCAGCCCTGGCCGGTGTCTTTTTTTCTCGTTCCACCGGAAACCGGTGGAACGTTGCCTTTGGCGCTCTGCGCCTGCCCGGCGAGAGGTTCTGCAGTGGGGTACGTTTAATACCGCCAGCGTGAAGATCGTTCCGCCTTTCACGCCTGGCAAAAGAACCCGGAAAACCGGTGATTGACAACCCCGATTCTGTTGCTATAATATATATAGGTTTCCGACATATAGGCAGCGGAGTGGGGCGGCGAGCAGGCAGATGATCACCCGTGACAGGGCAGTGCAAAAGATTTCCCGGCTGGCGGACTGGTTTCCAGCCAGTCTCAAGCTCCAGTTTGGCGACGAACTGGAAGCAGTGCTGGCAGACCGGCTGAGCAGTGCGGCAAAAAAAGGCTGGCTGGTGCTGTCTGCCGCCACTTTGCATGAGATCATCCAGCTTCCGGGGCTGCATCTGCGCGAGCGGGCAGCCGGTCGAAAAGATATTGCCGTGCAAACCAAATTCGGTAATGGCCTGAACCAGCCGCGCGAGCCAGTTCCCTGGGGCTGGACGCTGGTAGGACTGGCGCCATTCCTGTTCGTTCTGCTGAGCGTGCTGTACGGCAACCTGGTGGAACTGTATCTGCGAGAAACCGGCGGCGCGGATGCGCTGCGTTCCACGCTCTATAACGCCGGATACACCGCCGCGCTGGTGTTATATATTCCAGTTTTGGTTGCCGGCTGGGTGCGCGGTTTCCCGGTTTGGTTTTACCCGTACGCTGTGCAGTTTATCCTTCTGATCGCCGTCAGCAGCGAGTACGACCCCTACGGCACAAACATAGCCCGGCTGTATCGCCTGCTGGGCAGCGCCATCTCGGCGGAGCGTGCTGCGCCGGGGATGGTCATTCTGGGCAATCTCCTGTGGCTGTCGATGTTTCTCATCCCCCTGGCGCTGGTGATTGGCATCAGCCTGTTCTTGACCCGCAAAGATCAAAAGCGCCCGCTGCAAGAGGGCCTGCAGGCCCTCACCGCAGACCTCACCCGGCTGTCGTTTGGCATTTTCGCCATGGCGCCGTTGTTTATCCCCGTCATCTGGGACGACCTGCCCGGGCCGGAATTGTTCAAGCTGCTGCCACATCTTCTTCTGGCCGGCGGGGTGCTGGTCTATCTCCGCGCTCGCCGCCTGAATACGGCCGTGGCGGGCATCATCGCCGGTTTTGTTTTCTCCTATGGCCTGACAATCGCCTTTGACCAGGTGAACTGGAGCGGGGCGCAGGTCGCCTGGAAAAGCAGTACCAGCCTGGCGGAAGTGTTGAGCTGCGTGTTTCCGTTCGTTTTGTTCATTCTTGGCCCGTGGATGATCCATCGGTACAATCACCGGCGGGTCGAAAAATCTCTGAATTAGGATACTGTCTGATGCGTGAGAATGACACCTTTCCGTTTTTGCCGTTGCGCGAGCCAACATTTTTCATCCTGCTGAGTCTGTTCCCTGGCGAAAAGCACGGTTATGCCATCCTCAAAGAGGTGGAGCAGATCAGCCAGAAACGCGTCGAGTTGAGTACTGGCACGCTGTACGAGGCGCTGGCCCGGCTGCTGGAACAGGGGCTGATCGAGCGCAGCGAAGATGGCCGCGCGCCTGGGCCGGGAAAGCCGCGCAAACTCTACCGGCTGACCGGGCTGGGCCGCCGCGTGGTCGAAGCTGAAGCTGAACGGCTGGCCCAACTTTCGAACGCCGCCCACCGGCAGATGCGCGATCAACGCGCCGGCGGCTGAACGCGCCGTCAGATGTAGGCATATCCAATGGAAGCTCGACTGCGTTTCGCTCAAAAATGTACGCACCTGGCGCGTTGGCTGCCCGCCAGCCTGCGCGGCCAGTTTGGCGACGAACTGGAAGCGGTGCTGCTCGAACGCTTAGAATCCGCGGCGGCGCGCGGCTGGCTGGCGCTGATGTGGGCCGCGCTACACGAACTGCTTCAGCTTCCGGGCTTGTACGCGCGCGAAAAAGCTCCCCGCTGGGCAGGGGGAGGAAGTACTATGCAAAAACCATCCATCTTTGATGACCTGAAAGAGCCAACCCCCTGGGGCTGGGCGCTGCTGGGGTTAATCCCGTTTCTGTTCGGCCCGATTGGCTGGGTGTTCCGGCAGGTATTTCTGCTGGTGAACGGCTTGCGCGTGTTGCCAACCGGCCCGTTTGCCATCCAGGCCATCGGCTACGCTTATCTGCTGTTGATCTTTCTCATTTGCGCCGTGCTGGTGACGGGTTGGATCAAGGGCTTTCCGGCCTGGTCGTACGGGTTGGGGATGATCTTTCTGCTGTTCAGCCTGTACATGACCAACGTGGCCATGCCCGGGCTGACGCTTTTCGGCTATGTCTTCCGCTCCAATCAACTGATGGGCCTGCTGGCCTGGATACCCCTGGGAATCGTGGTTCTCGCCGCATTGGTCCTCACCCGTAAAAATATCCCCCGGCCGTTTCAAGCCGGCATTCGAGCACTACGCGATGACTTCACCCGCGTGTCGTTTGGCCTGTTTGCCTTTACGCCATTTATTATGTGGATCATCTTCGATGAAGTCCACGGCGAAGAGCCGTTTTTACTGCTGTCCAGCCTGGTGTTGGGCGGCTGCGCGCTGCTATACCTGCGCGCGCGGCGCGTGGCGCTGGGTGTCGGCGCCATGCTGGCGGGGATGGTGCTGGCGTTCACTATCTCAGCGTTCTACCTGTGGTGGTATTGGGACGGGCGCGTGGTGGAATATTTACCGGAACCGATTGACGGCTTCAGCAATATGATTGGTACCATGACCTGCGCCATCCCGGTGATTATCCTCACCCTCGGCCCCTGGCTGATCTATCGCATCGGAAGGCGGCGGAAACACATGCCATAGCCTGGGTACCTGAGTCGCGATGACCGACCGGGCGCGGAGCCCCAGCCGGAGGGACGTTCCTACGCACCTACGGCCGTGGGAACGAGTTCTAAACTTAAAAATTCGTGTTATCCGCTTTTATTCGTGAAATTCGTGATTGTTTTTTCTCCCGCTTGCGATTCCTCCCCCTTCATCCTATAATCAGCATTCATTCCAATGAATCCCGAACCTTTCCGAATGGGGCGGTGGTATGACTGCAATTGATGAGATCAAAGCGCGTCTAAATATTGTCGATCTCGTCTCCGAAACGGTGAAGCTGCGCCGTTCCGGCAAAAACTATACCGGCTTTTGCCCCTTCCACGGCAATTCGCGCACCCCGGCCTTTGCCGTCTTCCCCGATTCCGGCACCTGGCGCTGTTTTGGCGAGTGCAATGAAGGCGGCGATATCTTCAAGTTTTACATGAAGAAAGAAGGCTGGGACTTTCCCGAAACGCTGCGCTACCTGGCCGACCGCGCCGGGGTGCAGTTGGAGCCGCTGACCCCCGAACGCCAGGCCGCCGGAGAAGAATTTGAGCGCCTGCGCGAGCTGTTGGAAGAGGCGGTCACCTTTTACCGCCACCAGTTGACCCAAAACCCCGCCGGGGCCGAGGCGCTGGCGTATCTGCACAAGCGCGGCTTAACGCCGGAAACGATCGAGGCGTTTGGCCTGGGTTACGCGCCCGACCGCTGGGACGCGGCGCAGCAGTATTTCAACGCCAAGGGCTATTCAGATGAAGAACTGCTGACCGTGGGGCTGGTCACCGAGCGTCAGGGCGGCAGTGGCGTGTATGACCGCTTCCGCAACCGCATCCTCTTCCCCATCCGCGACGGGGTGGGCAAGATGGCCGGTTTTGGCGCGCGCATTCTCAATCCCAACGATATCCCCAAGTTCCTCAACTCGCCGCAAACCGTGCTGTTTGACAAGGGCCGCCTGCTGTACGGGCTCGACGCCGCGCGCAAGGCCATCCGCACCCAGGATCAGGTAGTCATCGTCGAGGGCTACCTCGACGTGATCGCGTTGCACCAGGGCGGTTTTCCCAACACGGTTTCGCCGATGGGCACCGCGCTGACTGAAGACCAGTTACGGCTGCTCAAGCGCTTCACCCGGCGCATTGTGCTGGCGCTGGACGCCGACGCCGCCGGTGAAAAAGCCACGCTGCGCGGCCTGGAAGTGGCGCGCCAGTCGATGGACCGCGAGGAAGAGCTGGTATTTGACGCCCGCGGGCTGCTGCGTCACGAGGCGCGCCTGCAGGCCGACCTGCGCGTCACCACCCTGCCGGCGGGCATGGACCCCGATGAAGTAGTGCTGCGCGACCCGGCGGAATGGCTGCGCATCCTCGAATCGGCGCGCCCGGTGGTGATCCACGTGATGGAAACCCTGGCCGCCCGCGCCGATGTCGATGACCCCAAGGTGAAGACCGAGATCGCCGCTCAGGTGATCCCGCTGATCGAAGACGTGCCCAGCCCGATCGAGCGCGATGCTTACCGCCAGCGCCTGGCCCGGCTGTTGAAGGTGGACGAGCGCTCGCTGATCGAAACAGCCCCGGCTGCGGCGCAGCCCGGGCGAAGGCCGAATATTGCGCGCCAGCCCGCGCGCGAGAAACCCGGCAGCGCCATTCCGGATTCGGCTAAGCTGATCCATGCGCTGGAGGCGCACGTGCTGCGCATGCTGCTGCGCCAGCCGGATGCGCTGTACCTGGTGGACCGCACGCTGCAAACCGCGGAATTAAGCCGTTTTTCGGCGGATGACTTTGAAGAAATGGATCACCAGATCCTGGCGCGAGTGGTAATCGAATCGCTGGCGCAGGAAGACGTTGAGCCGCAAGTGTACATCGCGGAACGCCTGCCGGAAAGCCTGCAAGATATGTATGCCGGGCTGCTGGAACCGCTCAAAATGGGGGAGCCAAATGAAGAAAAACGCAATGAAGATCTGATCGATTCACTGCTGCGGCTGCGCAATACCCGCCTGAAAGAGAATATCAATCAACTGCGCTATTTGCAGGAAGAAGTGCAGCAGCAGGGCGAGATGCGCTTTGATGCCTACCAGAAATTAATCTCGCAGTACTCGCTGGTGATCCAGCGGCTCAACAAAGCGCGTAAAGCGCCCGTTCAACTTGACGAATAGATAATTATGGTATAGTTAACCCATGCCTCGGAAAACAAAGCAAAATTCCACCACCTCAGAAGACAAGCCATCAGCAAATGGACAGGAACGCCAGGGAACCGCGGGAGTTTCTCGCAGTCGTCCGGGCATTCCCTTACCGGCTGATATTAACGTGCCGCTTCCCGACGAGGAATTACTGGTAAAAGACGAAGCGGATGATTCATTGCTGGTGCAGCCCGGTGAAGCCTGGACCGAAATCGCTCTGGAAGACCCGCTGGAAATTCTGGAAGACCCGACCATCGCCGTCGAGCTTTCGGAAGATCCGGTGCGGTTATACCTCAAAGAGATCGGCCAGATCCACCTGCTGGATGCGGACAGTGAGTTTCGCCTTGCGGCGCGCATTGAGGCTGAGCGCCGCGTGGAAACCATGGAAAAAGACCTGCAAGCCCCGGAAAGCATCCATTACCGCACGCTGTTTTTGGAGATTGCCCGCGAATTGATCCGCGCCTGGGCGCAGTTGCAGAAAGACAACGAGCAGTTGGGCGACGGCGCGATGCCCGACCTGAGCCTGATCCTTTCGGAAGCGCAAATGCTGCGCCGCCAGTGGCAGGCCGATGAGCCTTCGTACCTGCGCAATTTTTTGGACAACGGCCTGTGGGGGAAAGACGCAAAATGGGATGCGCTGGTGCGCAATGCCTTCAACCTGTTCCTGTGCCTGTACCTGCTGCCCAACGACCTGGCGGTGCAGTTGTTCCAGGCCCTGCGTAGAGAGGGCATTCTTTCGGATATAAGCTGGTTTGAAGCGCGCCTGCCCAGCGAGCAAGACCTGGCCAACGAACAGGAAGGCATTCGCCGCCGCGCCGAAGAAGCCAATCAGACTCTCATCCGCGCCAACCTGCGCCTGGTCGTCAGTATTGCCAAGCGCTACCTGGGCCGGGGCATCTCCTTCCTCGATCTGATACAAGAGGGCAACCTGGGGTTGCTGCGCGCGGTGACCAAATTCGACTCGGCGCGCGGGTTTAAGTTCAGCACCTACGCCACCTGGTGGATTCGCCAGTCGATCAGCCGCTACATCGCCGAACAGGCGCGCACCATCCGCATTCCGGTACACCTGTTTGAAGCTATCACCCGGCTGCTGCGCATCCAGCGCTCGCTGGTGCAGCGCCTGGGCCGCGAGCCAACCCACGAAGAGCTGGCGCTGGAAGGTGATATGCTCAGCGCTGAAGATGTGGCCGCGATCAACCAGTCGAAGGCCAACAATACCCCGCTGGACCCCGAAGTGCAGCGCCGCTGGATCTGGGCCACCGCCAAGGTGCAGCGCATCTTGCAGTCGGCGGAAGAGCCGGTTTCGCTGGAGCGCCCGGTGGGTGATGAAGAAAGCAGCCAGTTGGGCGACTTTATCGAGGATGATGAAGCCCTGGAGCCGATGGACGCCGCCGCGCGCGAGATGCTGCGCGAGCAGGTGCAGAGCGCGCTGGCCGCGCTTTCAGAGCGCGAGCGCCAGGTGCTGGAACTGCGCTTTGGATTGATCGACGGCAAAGACCACACGCTGGAAGAGGTCAGCCGCTACTTCAACGTCACCCGCGAGCGCATTCGCCAGATCGAAGCCAAAGCGCTGCGCAAGCTGCGCCATCCCACCCGCAGCCGGCACCTGCGCGAGTATTTGGGGTAATACTTCTTTCAGGGAAAATTGTCCGACGATCTTACAAGAACCGTCGGGCTTTTTCGTTTTTCGGAAAGTGTATGGACCTGTCGGGTTTCTGAATCGAGCATAATCAGCGAGTTTCTACGGGAATGCGCAAGCCATATCTTCATAGAATATATAATTCGATCCAAATGATTCTTCAAAAACTTGCTCAGTTAGCAAATCTTTGTATGTGTAAACATCGTAATCCGATGTAACCGAAATTCCAAATTCCTCTGTGCCTGGAAATAGATATTGATTGAGTGTAAAGTGCATTTTTGTATTTTCTTCAGGATTTTCGATAAACGCCGAAAGTGGAATAACCCGATTTTGCCATCCCCGATTTGCGGCTTCATAGGCAATTGATTCTTCGAGTACCCAAGAAGGTGTTTTTACAAGCACATGTTTACCAAAGTCATCCATTTCTTTGGAAAAACAATCCATAATTCGATTTGCCGTAACAGCGTCTTCGTTCGGCTGAGCCGCGTGCAGAAACCACCCGCCCATGTATCGGACGCCATCGCTTGAGTGAATGTGGCGAAGTTCAATGAAACCGGATAATGGAGGGAGGAAGACCATAATAAAAAGGAAAGCATATATATCCAACCTTTTAAAGGAACCTGATCGTATTCGCTCGCTTTTCTCTTGCCATAAACGGAAAGCGACCATAGTCCATAAGGTAGTAAACAAAGCAGAGCTAAGCAAAACATACTTCGTAGAAGAGAATGGAAAAGAGAATAGAAAAATTGGTTCAACAAACAGAAATAGAATGACCAGGGAAAGAGATTTTACAGAAACCTTTGAATTGATCAAATGCAAAATTCCTTTACTGGTGACATGAAAGGATGTTTTCCGATCCGATTTTGTTCTTATAAGATAATTCGCCAGGTAGACGGAAAGAATACCCAATGTCATTAGAGCAATGATCACCTGCCCCCAACCAAAAGCGACAAAAATGATCCTGAGTTTTACATACCAATTTTGGAAAGAGATACCCGCATTCGCGCCGGATTGAAGTGCATTGGCGATAGAGGCTTTCATTGTCCACATAACCGATAGATAGGTTGTAACAGAAAAGGCAAAAGTAAATATCGCGTTCGGTATTTGAGCAAATACATATTTTGGATTGATCTTTGGGGATTGAGCAAGAACGACTAGGAATACGAGAGGCAAAAATAAAATACTATCAAATCGCATCAGACACGAAAGTCCAATGGAAATGCCTGCCAATCCAAGAACCGCATACCGGGATAGCTTTTTTTCTGGAACGCTGACAAGAAGCCATAGAGCAAATGCTAGAAAACACATCGCCAGTATTTTGTCATTAATGTAGGCAGATCCAGAGACCCATTGCTCGGGAGAAAGAGCAATGGAAAGATAGCAAATAGGAAGAAATAAAGATGGAAGCGGCCGGAATAACCGCTCGAAAAAAAGCGCGAGAAAAAGAGGGAAAAACGTACCAGCCAGGAAACACAAAAAGAGTAGTCTACTAGCCGCATCACCCCAAGAGCAGTTTCGCGAGCCAAGAAAATAAACCCCGGTCATCGAGTCATAACGATAAAATGGATGAGTTTTCTGATCGCTCAAATACTCCCCATCCAAGGCAGATTCGCTTGTATTTCCGGTTTGCTGATACTGTTGATAGGCTGCATTATCGATTTTAGGTGCATGGAAATAATAAGGGCCAATATCTGCCTTCACGCACAGCCGGGCAAGCCCCGCTGCAATTGCCGCATCGTCTCCTTCAATGAACTGCGTTGGATGCGAAAAATTCCAGCGGAGGATAATAGTGATAACTATAGCGAACAGCAGCAGCAAAGCAGAAGTATATTTATGACCGGTCGCGATCATTATGTTGAAACCATAGGGTTAAGATAAGAATATTGTACTATAAACGAAATTTTGACTAATTCTTGTTGGTGCCGTTCCTTTATTAAATTTGGCCTGTAAAAATCCCCCATTGAATTTCCTGTGTCAATAAGATACGTTAAGACCAAAATGCCAATCAAATAATTCAGACTTTTAAAAATCGAATTTTATTTTGATACTACAATTAGTTATGGTAGGAAATGAATCAGGGTTAGGCGGAATTACTGAGTTGAGCCTTTTCTTTGTGAAATTTGCCACCAGATTTGGCGGATGTGATATACTTCACATGCCGCATAATATGACAAATAGGGTATAAATTGACATGCTAAATGAATACCTCCCCCTCATTATCATTACCTCCTTTGCCACCATCCTGGGTTTGCTGGTGGTGATCCTTGGGGCGATTTTTGGCCCGAAGCGCCCGACGGAACGCAAAGCCGCGCCGTATGAATCTGGCATGACCCCCTTTGGTCCGGCCCAGCGGCGCATTACCGTGCGCTACTACCTGGTCGCCATGCTGTTCATCCTCTTCGACGTGGAAACGATCTTCTTCCTGCCCTGGGCGGTGGCCTTCCGCAAACTGGGTCTGTTTGGCCTGATTGAGATGTTTATCTTTATTGGCGTGCTGGTAGTAGGCTACATTTATGCCTGGAAGAAAGGAGCTCTGGAATGGGAGTAGAGCAGAAAACCGGAAACATGGGTGTGGTGACCACCACCCTGCAGAATGTCGTCAACTGGTCGCGTACCAATTCCATGTGGCCGATGCTGTTTGGCCTGGCCTGCTGTGCCATCGAGATGATGGGCGCTCAGGCTTCGAATTATGATATGAGCCGTTTTGGCATGGAACTGATGCGCGCCAGCCCGCGCCAGTCCGACCTGATGATCGTCGCCGGGCGGGTGAGCCGCAAGATGGCCCCCGTGCTGCGCCAGTTGTACGACCAGATGCCCGACCCTAAGTGGGTGGTGGCGATGGGCGACTGCGCTTCGTGCAGCGGCATTTTCAACAATTATGCCGTGGTGCAGGGGGTGGATGAGATCGTGCCGGTGGATGTGTATGTAGCCGGCTGCCCGCCGCGCCCCGAAGCGCTGATCCACGGCATCGTTACCCTGCACGAAAAAGTGAAAAAAGAATCTCTGACGAAATGGAAGTAGCTATGGATGAAACTCTGCAAGCCGCTGCAACAGCCATCCAGGAGCGCTTTGGCGCTGAGGTACACGAGTACGCGGGCGAAATCAACCTGATCGTGGCTGCGGAAAAGAATATCGAGGTACTCACTGCGCTGCGCGATGAATTTGGCTTTGACTTTTTCATTGCCGGCACCGCGGTGGACTACTGGCCGCAAGAACAGCCGCGCTTCCACGTGCTCTATATGTTGTATTCCATGGCGCACAACCTGACTCTGCGCTTGCGCGTGCCGCTGGACGGTAATGCGCCCAGCCTGCGCACCGCGGAAGGGGTATTCGCCAACGCCAACTGGTATGAGCGCGAGATGTACGATATGTTCGGCATCACGTTCATTGGGCATTCTGACCTGCGGCGCATTCTCATGCCAAAAGACTGGCAGGGCCACCCGCTGCGCAAAGATTACCCCCTCGGTTATGAGGAAGTGCGCTTCACCTTCAACTATGCCGACGTTGACCGACGCAAGCCGCTGGCCAAAGAATAGCCCGAGGAGACAGCCATGACCGACGCTCAACAAGTACGACCTGAAGAACTGGACGGCATGAGTCACCTCGTTTCAGAGCGCGCTCTGAAGGGTGAAACCATGCTGCTGAACATGGGCCCGCAGCACCCCAGCACGCACGGCGTGCTGCGCCTGCTGCTCGAACTGGATGGCGAAATCGTCGTCAACTGCATTCCCGATATCGGTTTCCTGCATACCGGCATCGAAAAGACGATGGAATCCAAGATTTACATCCAGTCGCTGGTATGCACCGACCGCATGGATTACCTGCACTCGCTGGGCAACAACCTGTGCTACTCGCTGGCCGTCGAAAAGCTGGTGGGGCTGGATGTGCCCCCGCGCGCCCAGGTGCTGCGCGTGATGCTGGCCGAACTGACCCGCATCAGCTCGCACCTGATCTGGATGGGCACCTCCGCGCTGGACCTGGCGGCGATGTCGGTCTTCCTGTACGGCATGCGCGAACGCGAGTTGATTTTGGATATCTTCGAGATGATCTCCGGCCAGCGCATGATGACCAGCTACATCCGCCCCGGCGGGGTGTGGCGCGACGTGCCCGCCGAATTTGAGAAGGCCGTGCGCGACTTTTTGGACGTGATGCCGCGCCGCCTGGATGAATATGAATCGCTGCTGACCAAGAACGCGCTGTTCCTCGAGCGTACGGTAGGCATTGGCAAAATCAGCACCGAAGATTGCATCCGCTGGGGCATCAGCGGGCCGATCATGCGCGCCACCGGGCTGCCCTACGACCTGCGCAAGATGCGCCCGTACAGCGGTTACGAGCAGTATGATTTCAACATTCCCACCCACGACGGCTGCGACATCTACGGCCGCTACCTGGTGCGCGTGCAGGAAGTGCGCGAATCGCTCAAGATCATCCGCCAGGCGCTCGACCGGCTGCCCTACGGCCCGGTGCGCAGCAATAATCGCAAGTTTGTGCCGCCGCCGCGCTCAGAACTTGGCGTGAGCATGGAATCGCTGATCCACCACTTTAAGCTGTGGACGGAAGGCTTCCATGCCCCCGCGGAAGGCGTATATGCCTCTGTCGAATCGCCGCGTGGTGAGTTGGGCTTCTACCTGGAAGGTGACGGCGGCACCAAGCCGCGCCGCGCGTTCTACCGCGGCCCATCCTTCGCCAATTTGCAGATCATGCCCATCCTCACCCGCAAGCACTTTGTCGCCGACGTGGTCGGCATCATTGGCAGTATTGATATTGTGTTGGGAGATACAGACCGGTGAACGCACTTCTCAGCAAATACCCGGAGCAAGTTGAACAGATTCTGGCCAGGTACCCGGCTGACCAGAAGCGCGCCGCGGTCATGCCGCTGCTGTACCTGGCGCAGGCCGAGGATAATTACGTCACCAAACAGGAGATCGCCGATATCGCTGAGATCGTCGGCATTTCCGACACGGATGTGGTTTCGATCATCGGCTTTTACACCCTGTATCACGATGAACCTGGTGGGCGCTACCGCATTCAGGTTTGCACCGACCTGCCCTGCGCCCTGCGCGGCGCCGATCAGTTCCTCAAGAACCTGTGCGAAAACATCGGCGTGCGCGTGGGTGAAACCACCCCCGACGGCCTGGTCACCATCGAATCGGTGATGTGCCTGGCGGGTTGCCACCGCGCGCCCATGTTCCAACTGCAGGGTGACGGCGACATCGCCTACCACGAGAATATGACCGTGGAAAAGACCCTGGCGCTGATCGAAGAACTGCGCCGGCATGTGAAAACCGGGGAGGCCGCCCATGACTGAGCAAACCACCTTCCTGCTGCGCCACCGCGCTGTGCCAAACATTGACCAGTTGGACGTCTACCGCGCCAACGGCGGGTTTGAAGCCTTCAAAAAAGTGGTGACGAGCATGCAGCCGGCTGACGTGCTGGCCGTGGTGAAAGACTCCGGCCTGCGCGGGCGCGGCGGCGCGGGGTTCCCCACCGGCGTCAAATGGGGCTTTTTGCCCAACAACATCTGGCCGCATTACGTTGTCGCCAATGCCGACGAATCGGAGCCGGGCACGTTCAAGGACCGCGAAATCATGGAAAGCAACCCGTTCCAATTCTTGGAAGGGTTGATGATTGCATCCTACGCAGTTGGCGCCAACCTGTCGTACGTTTATCTGCGCGGCGAGTTCTGGCAGATTGCGCGCGGCCTGGATGAAGATATCGCCGCGCTGGAAGCCGCCGGGCTGCTGGGCGACGGGTTGTTCAGCACGCAGTATTCACTGCGGCTGCGCACACACCTGGGCGCCGGGGCCTATATCTGCGGTGAGGAAACCGCGCTGCTCGAATCGCTGGAAGGCAAGCTGGGCCAGCCGCGGCTGCGCCCGCCCTTCCCGGCCGTCTACGGCCTGTTTGGCAAGCCCACGGTGATTAACAACGTGGAAACGCTGACCAACCTGCCGCCCATTCTTGACAAAGGCGCGGCCTGGTACAAATCGCTGGGCACCGAAAAGAGCCCCGGCGTCAAGATCTTCTCGCTCTCGGGGTGCATCAACCGGCCGGGCAACTATGAGCTGCCGCTGGGCGTCACCTTCCGCGAGCTGATCTTTGAGCACGGCGGCGGCGTGCCCGAGGGCCGCAGCGTCAAGGCGTTTATGTCGGCGGGGGCTTCGTCCACGATCGTGATGGCGGATGACACCGCGCTGGATACGCCCATGGATTACGAAAGCACGCAGGGCAACCTCAATGCCCCGCTGGGTTCGGCGTCGGTCATCATCCTGGATGACAGCGTGGACATGGCCTGGCTGGTGGATAAAACCGTGCACTTCTTCCGTCACGAATCGTGCGGTAAATGCACCCCCTGCCGCGAAGGTACTTACTGGATGGGCCATCTCACCCACCGCATCACCCACGGCAAAGCTCGCCCGGAAGATATCGAACTGCTGGATACCGTCGCGGCCCAGATGCAAGGCAAATGCCTGTGCGCCCTGGGCGAATTTTCCACTATGGCCGTTCGCTCTGGGATTGAAAAATTCCGCGCCGATTTCGAGGCCAACGTAAGGAGAGCCGCGCATGGCTAAGATGATCAACCTCACCATTGACGGCCACAGCGTTACCGTCCCGGAAGGCACGCTGATCGTCGATGCCGCCAAAAAGATCGGCATCGACATCCCCGTTTTTTGCTACCACCCCAAGATGGAACCGGTGGGCATGTGCCGCATGTGCCTGGTCGATATTGGCCGCCCGGTGATCGACCGCGCCAGTGGCCAGCCGGTGATTAATGCCGACGGCATGCCCAAGCTCAACTTTGGGCCCAAGCTGGAAACCGCCTGCACCACGCCTGTGACTGAGGGCATGGTGGTGGACGGACTGAGCGATAAAGTGCGCGCGGCGCGCAAGGACATCATCGAGTTCCTGCTCACCTCGCACCCGCTGGACTGCCCCATCTGCGATAAGGGCGGCGAATGCCCGCTGCAGAACCTGACCATCGGCTTTGGGCCGGGCAACAGCCGCTTCCTGCTGGATGAAAAAATGCGCCTGGCCAAGCACCTGCCGCTGGGCGACCTGATCTTCCTCGACCGCGAGCGCTGCATTCAGTGCGGGCGCTGCGTGCGCTTCCAGCACGAAGTTGTTGACGACCCGGTGATCGCCTTCTACCAGCGCGGGCGCGCGCTGGAGATCCAGACCAACAGCGAGCCGGGCTTTGATTCGTACTTCTCCGGCAACACCACCGATATCTGCCCGGTTGGCGCGCTGACCACCACCGACTTCCGCTTTGAAGCTCGCCCGTGGGAAATGAAATCGGCGGCTTCGATCTGCACTCAGTGCCCGGTGGGCTGCAATACTTCGCTTAACACGCGGCGCGAGGCGCGCGCGGGCGGCAATTTTGTCGTCAAGCGCGTCATGCCGCGCCAGAACGAACTGGTCAACGAGATCTGGATGTGCGACAAGGGCCGTTTCGCCTACCATTATATGGGCAGTGAAGAGCGGTTGAGCCAGCCGCTGGTGCGCAAAGGCGGTGAGCTGGTCGAAGCTACCTGGGAAGAAGCCCTGGCCGCGGCCGCCGAAGGGCTGCGCGCCGCCGGAAGCAGCCTGGTCACCCTGGCGGGCGGCCGGCTCTCGAATGAAGACCTGTTCAACCTGCATCAGCTCACGCAGCTGCAGGGCGGCAAGGCGCTGCTGCACAGCTACATGGCCGGCGGTGAGTTCACCGCTGCCCTGGGCATGGCCCCCGGCAGCAACTTCACCGATATGGGCGCGGAAACTGCCATTGTAGTCGTTGCCAGCGACCTGCAAGAAGAAGCGCCGGTGTACTTCCTGCGCATCAAGCAGGCCGCCGAACGCGGCGCGAAGCTGATTGTGATCAACCCGCGCGCCACCAAGCTGGACAACTACGCCGCGCACAGCCTGCGCTGCCGCTACGGCGAAGAA
>DATCUC010000116.1:0-6821 GCA_036567625.1 Anaerolineaceae bacterium
CGCCGCCGGGCGAAGATCCTGGTAGAAGATGGGCAGGTGGCCGTGGAAGAAGCGCAGCGCTGGACGGATATGCTGCTTTCTAACCGTTGGAAACAGCGCGACACCGCCGCGGAAAAGTCGGCGGCCGCGCCGGTGGAAGAACCGGCCAGCCCGGAACCACCGCCCTCCCCTGCTGGCGCAGCCGTGTACCCGGCCGAGCCGGTTGCGCCACCAGCGCCGCCCATGCCTGATATGATCGTGGAAGAAGCGCCGCCGCCTGCGCCGGGCGAAGTGGAACGGCTGCAGCAGCAAATTGCTGACCTGGAGCGCAAGATCGCCGAGATCAAAGCCGGGCGTAAGTCATAGTACCGGTAATAAAAAAGCAAAAGCGCGAAGCATCCCATAAGAAGAATAACCAGGCTGACAGGCGGTTTTCTTCGAGGAGCTTCGCGCTTTTGCGTTTCTTTTTGCTTGCGGCTATTCGGTTTCTTGAATTTCCACAGTCTGCAGCGTCACCGCGGGGGCGCGCGTGTTGCGCGGATCGCGCTCGGGGATCGACAGCAGCACGTCCATGCCCTGGATCACTTCTCCAAAAATCGAGTGCTTGTTATCCAGCCAGGGCGTTGGTACGTGGGTCAGGAAGAACTGCGAACCGTTGGTACCCGGCCCGGCATTGGCCATCGACAGCAGGCCGGGCTTGTTGTGGCGCAGCTTAGGATGGAACTCATCCCCGAACTTGTAGCCCGGGCCGCCCATGCCGGTGCCCGTTGGGTCGCCGCCCTGGGCCATAAAGTCGTTAATCACGCGGTGAAAAATGGTATTGTCGTAAAAACCTTCGCGCGCCAGAAAAACAAAGTTATTGACCGTATTGGGAACCATATCCGCGAACAGGCGCACCACGATATCGCCTTTGTCGGTTTTGAACGTGGCGGTGTACTGCTTTTTCGGATCAATCTTCATTTCTGGAGCTTTATTCCATTGTTTTGCCATTCCTGTCCTTGCCTCTCCCTCTTCGAATCATGAGAAATCTGCCCGGCGAGTGCGATTACTCCTGCGGGCGGATGGTAAAGATGCTCCCCGCGCTGGTACCCTGCACTTCGGGGAAGAAGTAATTATACGCGCGCGCCGGCAAAACGCGGAATTCTCCGGCAGTGGTGAGTACCAGCCGGTAGGTCAACTGGTAGGTGCCCGCGGGCAGGTTTTCCACCGTCCAGCGCACGCGATTGTCATAGATTTGCGGATTGTCAAAGAACCACCAGCCCCAGCCGTTGGCGTAGGGGTTGCGCAGGTCGAACGGCGATTCGACTTCCTGCGGCTCAGCCTCAGCAAAAGCCTGCTGGCTGGTCTTCAAATTGCTGTCAAGGATTTCTGCCCCGGCGGGAATGTAGTCTTCCACCACCAGGCTCGAAACATCGTTCAGGGCGGTGAGCGTCAACCGCACCAGCACGATTTGCGATCCGGTACGCAATTGAGCCTCGGTCGCTGCCGGGCAGCCTTCTTCGGCGCAGCCTTGCGCATCCATCAATGTGTAGCTGCGGTCGAGCACCAGTCCCTTATTGACCGGCTGCGCGCTTTCTACTGGCCGGTCGATTTGTAAGAAGGCGCGGTAGTACAACCGCCCGCTGCCGTCGCCGCGCTGGATCTGCAGGCGGTTCGAGCCGCTCGCCGCCAGGTTGGAAACCGGCACGCTGGCCGTTACCGGGTTGAAGCTGCTTGGGCTGGCTTCACCACTGGCCAGCGGCGCGGTATTGAGCGCCGCCGAATAGGAGAAGCCCGCCTGCAAGTCGCCAGTGCCCTTCAGGGCCTCGCTCAGCGCGGTCAGCGCCCAGGCGCTGTCGTAGGGCGCAAACCACACGCCGTTGGCGCTGCGGGTCGACGCCAGGTAGCGTACCGCGTCTACCAGCAGCGGTGAAGCCGGCTCCAGACGCGCCAGAGCAATCGTCACCGCCGCTGTGGTAAAGACGTTGTTGGCATTGTTGAAGTACCGGTCGGAGTCTTCCCAATGCACGCCAGTGGCCGTGCGCACCGCGCTGTCTTGCAAATCCTGGATCAGCAGCGCTGACTGCTGGCTGTCTGTTGACTGCAGGTTGAGCGCCTGGAACGCCCTGGCCCACGGGCTTAGTTCTTCGCGCCATTGCGCCGAACCGGGTAGCGGGGGCTGGCTGATTGCGCCGGTTTCCCACAACACCCAGGTGATGAAAACCGCGCGGTCTTTCTGCCACGCCTCGGTTGTATCCATTTCCTGCACATTGGTCAGCAGGTAGGCCTGCCCGTTTTCCAGCACCGCCGCGGGAACCTCCGCCCCAGCGTCTGCGGCGCGCCCTAAAGCCAGGACAATGTAAGCACTCAAATACGGCTGGCTGTCGCTGGTATCCGACCAGCCCCAGCCGCCGTCTTCATTTTGCGTGCGCACAATCCCGCTGATGCCAGTCCGAATGGCGTCATCCAGGCTGTCTTTCAGCGTTGGATTATCTACGCCCAGGCTGGTAAGCGTGCGGTACGCCTCCAGATTGGGCAGCAGGCGTGAAGCCAGGGAAATCGGCAGGTCATCCTTCGGGTAGGTTTTGAGTGCCTCCACGCCGCTGATCAGCACACCGGCCAGCGAACTGGAGAGTTCCACGTCCAGCGCGCCGCCAGTAACGGGATAACTGCGCGGCAGACTGACCAGTTCCTGGCGCTGGCCGGCTTCGGCCAGCATGCCGGCGGTCGAAAAGGTTTCCGGCGCGGAGAAGCGCAGCACAGGCAAAACCCCGCCCTCGGGGGTGACGCTGTCGCGCAGGCCGCCGCCCTCTGCCGTGAATACCAAACGCACCTGCTCCGGGCCTTGCGCCGTGCCCCACCAGGTGAGCTGCTTACGCTCACCGGGCTTCAGGGTAATTTGCTGCGCAGCCTGTTCGAGGGCATCCAGCGCAAAGCCTTCGGCTTGCAAGGTAGTGTTGACCGAAAGCTGCTGCGCGGTCTGATTGAATACCAGGGCGGACACTACCGCGTGATCCCCGGCGATAAAGAAGCGCGGCGTCACCGGCTGCACCATCAGCATCTTGCTGGCCGTCACATCCAGCGATCCCTGCCCGGCGCGCGTATCGCCGTCAATCCCGCGCACATCCACCACCCAGGTAGTCAGGTTATCCGGCAGCGCCAGCTCCACCTGGGCAAAACCGCCGGCATCGGTGACGATATTGCCGTTCCAGTAGGCAGTATCGGCGAAGCGATCGCGCACGCTGCCGGGTTCATTCATCGAGCCGCCGCCCCCTCCACCGCGCCCGGTGACGATCATTACCTCGCGCCGGATATAGCTGGCAAACGCCGAGCTGGTGCTGACGCCCAGCATGCGCGGGCTGTAGAATACTTTTTCAATCGGGTCGGAATTGGGGTCCGCCAGCGCCAGCGCCGCCTTATCTACCACGGCTACGGAAAATTCACCCTGCACCGGGCTGCCGGCAGTATCGGTGACACGCAAAGCAAGCTGCACCGTGTCGCCCGGGGCCGCTGGACGCGGCTGCGCGGCCAATTCCACATTGAGCAGCCGCTCTGCGGGGTCAACTTCCAGTTCCACGTACCCCTGGCGGAAACTTGTCCGGCCATCCTCCTCCTGGCCCAGCAGCGTCACCGAAACGTAGACGTTGGGCGCATCTTCCTGGCTGAGCGGCAGCTCGACCGTGGTGCTCGTCCCCGCAATTTCTAACACCTGCCAGCGCATCACTTTGCCGCGTTCCACGGTGATCAGCGCGACAGCGCCTTTGGTAAACGGATTGGGGATAAATACCTGCGCGCTTTCGCCAGGGCGATAGCGCTCCGCGTTCGCGGTGAGATTAATATGAGAGTTGGAAACATCGGGCCAGGGAGCGCTGCCCGGGCCGCTGACCCACATCATTATCTGCGACACCATGGTCTCGCCGCGCACTTCAAGCATATACGTGCCCGGCTCGCTGGGAGTAAAGGCCAGCCGGGCAGTACCCGCGCTGCTGGTTTGGAAATTCGCGCTGGCCACCGGCGTATATACCGGCTCCAGCGGCGAAAGATAAACACTCTGCGGATCGCTGCGCCGGTAGGTGACTTTTTGGAACAGCGCGGACAGCGGCTGCGCGCCGCCTGCCTGGCCCTGCCAGTCGACCAGTTTTACATCGAATCCCATTTCCTCGTCTACGCGCCCCATCCAGGCATCGGAGCGCAGGCCTGCAAATAACTCTGAGCCAAACAGGCGCACGACTCCGCGCGCGCTAACCGGCTGCTGGCTTTCATCCTGCGCGGTGACTTCCAGCGTCAACTCATAGGTCGATTCAGGGTCAAGCGCATCTTGCAGAATTTGCGGGTCAACCGTGATGGTCAGTTGGCCGTCAGCGCCGGTGCGCCCCTCACCTTCGGTGATGTATCTCCCAAACATGGTTATCGGCGCGAGCATTGGCTCCAGCCAGTACTGGTTGAATTTGCCAGTGCGGAAGCCATCAGGGATAGTGAAACCGGTTTTGCTGCCGGTCAATACCCAGGTAACGGGCACGTCCGCGGCCGGCGCGCCAAAATAATACGCTGCATTGACGGCGGCCTGCACCGGCTGGCCGGGAAGGATTTCCGCCGGGTCAAAGGACACTTGCACATCGATCGTCGGCTTGCGGTAGTTGGCAACCTTGAAGGAAATGCTCTGGTTGAACTCATCTCCAATCGTCAGGTTGTATTCACCGGGTACGGCGCTTTCTGGCAGGGTCAGTGTGCCCTGCGCTGTGCCGTAGTCTGACAGGGGCAGCGTGTCCTGATAAACGATATTCGGCTCGGGGCCGGTGCTCGGCCCAAAAAGCGTGAACAGCAGTTCGCCGCGGTCGAGCAGGGCATAACGGCCATTATCCGCCTGCCGCGCTATGGCGCGGAAACTGACCTCCTGGCCGGGCTGGTAGATGGGCCGGTCGGTATACAGGTAAACCAGCGGCCCGTTCACCACTCCGCCGCCGCCCAATGAAAATTCCCAGGCGCCCAGGCCCTGCCCCCAGCCGGTTGTCGCCAGGCTGAAGCCGTCCTCGCCGGGTTGGCCGGATACTACGAATACGCTGTCGTACGGCTTGAATCCCACCGGCAGTGGAACGCTGACGACGCCGCCTTGCGTAACTCCTGAATTCAGCACGGAACCGGTATCATCGTAGAGAGTGACTTCCAGGCCGTCCAGCGGCTGCGCGCTGACCGCATCCACTGCCCAGATAAATACTTCATTCCGGCTGCGTTTGAGCGTCAGCGCGGTATTGCTGACTACCAGTAGAAACGGCGAAAGCCGGTTGACGGACTGCCCTACCGCCTGCAGCGAATTAATATCATACGCATAGAGGCCCGGCTCCAGGCTGGTGCCGTTTTTCGTAAGCGGGATATCGATGTCGCGGTTGGTGTCTTTTGGCAGCGACAGGTCGATGTCCCAATAGTCATCATAGGTAGGCCAATCTGCATCGTAAAGATTACTGGCTATGCGCAGGAAATCCGCCAATCCCAGGCGGGTCGCGCCAATTTGCACGGTTTCGATATTGGTTGCCCGCGCCGATAACGAAGTGTCGCTGGGCAGGGCAAAAAGAATATTTACCCCCACCTGCAGCATCGGGATGGTGAGGCTGGGTTTGGCCGTGGCCGTGCGGAAATCGAGCGTCACCGGCTCACCCAGTTTCTGACCCCAGCGGTCGGTTAGTTCCGGCGCAAGCCTGACGCTGTATCGCGCAGCCGGCTGAAAAAACCCGGCCAGAAATACCCGCGCGCCCATTTCTCCTACCGTAATGCGCTGGTCAACAATCTCCGGTGAAACTGTGATCAGCTCATCAAAATTCTGCCCGTTGGCCAGCGGAGTGGTGAAATCGAGAATCAGCGTCTGGTATCCGGTTTCGTACATCTCCAGCACGGTTCCAACGGCCGGGTTAGTGGACGCAATGTTGAACGCATCGACCGTCTGAAAAGTAACGATAAAATCTTCGCCCAGGCCGCTGCCTTCACCCACGCTTTGCGCGGGCAGTACCGCCCGGTAACGAGTGTTGCGCTCCAGCAGGTCATCGGGAGTAAAGGTAAAGGTGGTGCGGTCTTCATTCCAGGTGAACGTACCCGGCAGCGGATCGCCCTCCGGGGGGATCAACTGAAATTGCTGCTCCACGCGCTCGGGTTCCACCGGCTGATTGAAGGTAAACGTGACCGGCCGGTCCAGATACACCTGGTTATCGTTGCGCGGGCTGGCCTCCAGTACCTGCGGGCGAGCAGTGCGGAATGACCAGTCAGCATCGGCCAGGCCGGTCAGCTCGCGGTTGAGCCGCACGGTGTAATCGGTGTTGCCAGCCAGCGCGGATTCCGGATAGAAGATGTAGGTGGTCGTGTTGAGCCACTCACCGGTGCCCGGCGCTGCGGGCTGCAGGGTAAAACCGGCTGGCAGGCTCCCCGGTTCGGCGCTCAGCGCCACCACCGGCTGGCTAAAGGATGCCACCACCGCGGCGGCCGGGTTGGCTTCATTGCTGTCTGGCGCAGGTAGCTGTTCGGTGAGGTACAATGGGGCGGCAGTGCGGTAAGCAAGCTCTACGGCCGGGTTGAGGAACGTGCCCTGCCTGGAACGCACATTCTCGTTGAACGTCAGGCGCACATCCGAAGCAGCCGGCAGTTCAGCCGGGTCTACGCGCAAAGTGTACTCGTCCAGCCAGGTGAAATCCAGGTTGAGCTGTGGGTCAGTCGCTAACCCGCGCTGCACCGATTCGGCGTCCATGGGCATACTGAAGATAAAGGTCAGCCCGTCATTGGGCAGCAGAAGGCTGCCGGATGGCGGCTGGGCTTCTACCAGCGCGGGGGGCAAAGTGGGGTCGGGGGTGGGCGCAACCGCGCCCGCGGGAGCGGCCAGA
>DATCUC010000117.1:0-4464 GCA_036567625.1 Anaerolineaceae bacterium
CAGGTCACGCTGCGGGCAATCCAATCGCTGGCGGGCGGCGAAGCCGGCGATCCGCTGATTGACCCTGGCGTTTTGGCGCGCGCCGTCCAGTGCGGTATTCTGGACGCGCCGCAATTGCGCAACAATTCCTATGCCCGCGGGATGATCGCTACACGCATTATCGGCGGCGCTTGCGACGCAGTGGACTCAACCGGTCGGCCGCTTTCCGAAGCGCAGCGGCTGGAGCAATATTTACAGGAGAAACGATGAACCACACCCCACATTTCACTGTCATCGGCGCCGGGCACGGCGGAAAAGCTATGGCTGCCCATCTTGCCCTGTTGGGTTTTCCGACTGTGCTGCAAAATCGCACCGTAGAACGCATCCGCGCGATCCAACTGCGCGGCGGGATCGACCTGGAAAGCCCGGAAGCCGGGCCGCACGGCTTTGCCGCCCTGCAGATGGCAACCGGCAATATGCAGGAAGCTGTCAAAGACGCGGATATGATCATGGTGGTCGTGCCGTCATCAGCGCACGCGGATATTGCCCGAAATCTGGCGCCGTTTCTCAAAGATGGGCAGTTTATTGTGCTGCACCCTGGCCGCACCTGCGGCGCGATCGAATTCCGCAAAGTGCTGCGCGACCAGGGCTGCACCGCGGACGTGGTGGTGGCAGAAACGGAGACGTTTTTATACGCCTCGCGTTCCGACGGCCCGGCGCAGGCGCGCATTTTCCGCATCAAAGAGGCTGTGCCGCTGGCAGCGCTGCCGGCGAACCGCACCGAAGAAACGCTGGAGCTGATTCATACCGCTTTCCCGCAGTTTATTGACGGTGGGAACGTGCTGCAAACCGGCTTGAACAACATGGGCGCGATCTTTCACCCCGCGCTGGCCCTTCTGAACGCGGGTTGGATTGAATCGACGCACGGCGATTACCAGTTTTACATCGACGGGGTGACCCCATCCGTGGCACGCGTGTTGGAAGCCCTGGACCGCGAACGAGTAACAGTAGCTGCGGCAATGGGGATTCGCGCGCGGACGGCCATGGAATGGCTGAAGCTGGCCTATGACACCACCGGCGAAGACCTGTGCGAGGCGATCCACAACCAGCCGGGGTATTATGGCATCAAAGCTCCGCCGACTATGAACCACCGCTATATCTTCGAGGATGTGCCGATGAGCCTGGTGCCGATTGCATCGCTGGGCCAGCGCTATGGCGTTTCGGTGCGCGGCATGGACTCGATTATCCGGCTGGCGTGCATCGTTCACCGCACGGATTACTGGCGTAGAGGCCGCACGATCGAAAAGCTCGGCATTGATGAACTCTCGGTGGGCGAACTGACCCAATATGTAACCACCGGGCAGACCGACGAATTGTATGCCTGACGCGCCAGTACCGCAATCGGCGGGATGGCTGGCGCGGCTTAAACGCCACGCTGCCGAATTGAAACTGCAAACTTACGCGCTGTATTACGCTTACCTTGACCCGCGAACGCCCGGGTACGCCAGGGTGTTTGCCCTGCTGGTGGCGGCCTACGCCTTCAGCCCAATTGACCTGATTCCAGATTTCATCCCGATATTGGGTTACCTGGATGACCTGCTGATCATCCCGGCAGGGATCTGGCTGGCGTTGAAGATGATCCCCCCGGAAGTGATGCTGGCCTGCCGCGCCAAAGCCAGCGAACGGCAGGCTAGCGATCCGCGCCTGGGCCGGATGGCCGGGGTAATGATCGTGATCGGGTGGGCGGCAGTGGTCGCACTGATCGGCTGGAAAATTTACCGCAGGATAAATCCATAGCAAAAAAACTTCGTTCCGCCGGAATAGCGGCGGAACGAAGGGAATCCTGTTCAGCGAAGCGGTCAGAAGTTTCAGGGGCGGATTTCTGTCAAAAAACTCTTGCCGCGGCTGGGCGTTTCAAGCTGGAAGATTTCAGCCAGGGTAGCGGCCACGTCGCTGTACGCGCCGCGGTCACCCAGGTTGACATTGGCGCGCACGCGCGGGCCAAAGACCAGCAGCGGCGAGCATTCGCGTGAGTGATCCGTGCCAGGGGTGGTTGGATCCACGCCGTGATCGGCAACGACCATGACCACGTCTTCCGCTTTCAGGCGCGCCAGAATATCGGGTATATGCGCATCAAAGGCCTCGAGCGCGTTGGCGTAACCGCGCGCGTCGTTGCGGTGGCCGTAGATCATGTCAAACTCAACCAGGTTGGTGAACAACAGCCCTTCAAAATCCTTCTCCAAAAATTCGAGCATGGCGTTGGTGCTGCTGACGTTATCTTCCGAGTGGCTGGTGACGGTGATGCCGCGCCCGGCAAAGAGATCGTCAATCTTGCCGGTGGCGTATACGCTGCGCCCGCTGGCGATAAGCTTGTCCATCATCGTGTCGGCAATCGGGTCGAGGGGGAAATCGCGCCGGTTGTTGGTGCGTTTGAACGTCTCCGCGCTGCTGCCCAGGAAGGGCCGCGCAATCACCCGGCCGACGGCGTGATCGCCAACGAGCATCTTGCGCGCGATGCGGCAGGTTTCATACAGCCGCTCCAGGGGGATCACTTCTTCGTGCGCGGCGATCTGGAAAACGCTATCCGCCGAGGTGTAGAGGATCGGCTTGCCGGTGCGCATGTGCTCTTCGCCCAGTTCTTTGAGAATTTCTGTACCTGAAGCGGGTTTATTGCCGAGCACATCGTAGCCCGTCAGGCGCTTGAATTCATCCAGCACATCCTGCGGGAAGCCATTCGGATAGGTGGGCAGGGCCTTGGTGAGGAACACGCCCATCAATTCCCAGTGCCCAGTGATTGAATCTTTTCCGACCGAAGTGGGAATCAGGCGGCCAAACGCTCCGCCGGGGTTTTCCACCTTGCGCACGCCCTGCATGGGCGTGACATATCCCCAACCCAGTTTTTCGAGGTTGGGCATTTTCAGGCCATTTACTGCTCGCGCCACGTTGGACAGCGAATTACTGCCCACATCACCATAATCCTGCGCATCCGGGGCTTCACCCGCGCCAACCCCGTCTAATACAATCACAACCGCCCGTCGAAAGCTCATAGTGACGTCTTGCTCCTTTCGTCAAATTCTGTATCCTGCTCTAATCATACTATGGCCGGGGATGATTTCCAAATCCTTCAACTTCTACACATTGCGCGTTTCAAAGTTGTATGACAAGTTGAATCTTGACAAGCGCCGCGTCACATCTCTATAATGGCTTGAGAACGTCGTACCCTGATGAGCAAAACTGGATAACTGCCGGCGAAAGCGCCGGTGAGGAGTGGATGTATGGTGCGCCTTGTGATAGATACCGATCCGGGTGTGGACGATGCCCACGCCATCTTGATGGCTCTCGCGCACCCGGATGTCCGGGTGGAAGCGCTGACGACTGTTGCCGGGAACGTTTCGTTGGATCACACCACTGCCAATGCATTGAAGATCCTGGATGTAGCCGGGCGCAGCGATATTCCGGTTTATGCGGGCGCGCCGCGCGCGCTGCTCGCGCGCAACCCATTTGCAGATTACGTTCACGGGCAGGACGGGCTGGGCGACAGCGGGTGGCCGGAATCGGCGCGCAGCGCGGAAAAAGAGCATGCCGCCCTGGCGCTGATCCGCATGGCGAATGAAAACCCCGGAGAACTGACCCTGGTAGCGATCGGTCCGCTGACTAACCTGGCGCTGGCCGTCAGCCTGGATCCGACCCTGCCGGGCAAATATCAGCGGTTGGTGGTGATGGGCGGCGCGATCCGCGCGATGGGTAATACCACGCCGTCAGCCGAGTTTAATACGCACGCTGACCCAGATGCGGCGGCTATCGTTTTCGAAGCCTGGCCAAAATTCACGCTGGTTTCCTGGGAAACAACGATGGCGCATCCCTTCCACGCCGGGCAGGTGGCTGAAATGCTGGCGATGCAGTCACCCCGCGCGGAATTCTTCCGCAAGATCACTGCGAATACGCTTAAATTCATCCACGAATACCTGGGGCAGGACATGCTCTTTGGCGCGGATTTCCTGGCGATCGCGGCGGCAGTGGAACCGCAGATTGTGACCTATGCCGAAGAACGCTACCTGGATGTTGAATTGCAAGGCGCAAAGACGCGCGGCCAGACGGTTGTCGATTGGTTCAGCCGGCTGGGAAAGCCGGCCAACGCCAGCCTGGTCGAGACGATGGACGCGGTGCGGCTGTGGGAATTGATGCAAATGGCGCTGAAATAAACGCATGGTAACCTCCCCTGACCCGCAGCTATTGCTCAGCCAGGCCCAGACGCGGTTGCCGGAAATGACGGCCCTGCTGCAAGAACTGGTGCGTATTCCATCCGTCAACGGGCGCGACCCGGAGACGGCAGTAGCCGAGCGAATCAGCGCCGCAGCCCGCGCCCTGGGGCTGGATGCTGAACTGGTGGGCACGCAGCCCAACCGGCAGAATGTGCTGGCGCAGTGGGGCAGCGGCCCGTCCGGGTTCGCGGTGATCGCCCATATCGACACGGTTTCGGAAGGC
>DATCUC010000118.1:0-12933 GCA_036567625.1 Anaerolineaceae bacterium
CCGCCGCTACCGAAGCCCCCGCCGCTCCCGCCGCTACTCAGCCGGCGAATCAGAACGTGATGCCGACCGCCGCTCCCGACCAGCCCACCGAAGCCCCGGCTGACACGGGCAAGCAGTACAAAGTCGCCCTGGTCATCAGCCTGCTTGGCGATAAGTCGTTCAATGACTCGGCTGCTCGCGGTATCGAATTCGTCAACCAGCAGTACACCGATGTTGAAACCAAGATCATCGAAAACCAGGACGTTGGCGAACAGCAGCTTGCCGCGCGCGCCATGGCCGAACAGGGTTTCGATCTGGTCATCACGGTTGGCTTCGGCTCGGCTGACTGGACGAATGAGATCGCCAAGGAATATCCCGACACCAAGTTCGCCATCGTTGATGCCGTCTTGGACGCGCCGAATGGAACCGGCCTGACCTTCCGCGAGGATGAAGGCTCCTTCACCGTGGGCATGGTGGCCGCGATGCTGACCAAGACCAAGAAGGTTGGGTACGTGGGCGGCATGGATGTTCCGCTGCTGCGCCGCTTCGAACTCGGCTACATCCAGGGCGTCAAGTATGTTGACCCGACGATCGAAGTTGTGTCTGGTTGGGTTGGCGCGTTCGACGACCCCAACAAGGGTAAGGAACTGGCGCTTACCCAGTACGCCGAGGGCGTCGACATCATCTACGCTGCTGCGGGCAAGTCGGGCGAAGGCGTGCTCCAGGCCTCTAAGGAACAGGGCAAGTTCTCGATTGGCGTTGACTCTGACCAGGACTACATGCAGCCCGGTTCGGTCATCACCTCGATGCTCAAGCGCGTTGACCTGGCCGTTCTGGAAGCTGTCAAAGAACTGCGCGCCGGCGAACTCGCTGGCGGCACCAAGGTCTTTGGCCTGAAGGAAGGCATGGTTGGCTCGACGTTCCTGTATGCGGATGACACCGTCTTCCTGCAGGAAGGCCCGGATGACATGGTCGCCCTGATCAAGAGCGATGTTATTCCCGCGATCAAAGCTGCCTCGGAAAAGATCAAGTCCGGTGAAATGTGCGTAACGGACTTCACCGAGCTGTTCCCCTGCGAGAACCCAGCCCCTGAAGGTGGCATGGGCAAGTAATAGCATACGTGTGTGAAGGGGGCAGCCTGCAAGGGCTGCCCCCAATTGTAGTGATCCCAGGAGGCTACTGTGGCACTGGCTATTGAAATGAGTGGCATTCGGAAAGTATTTCCCGGAGTTGTTGCCAACGATAATGTGAACTTTACGGTGGAAGAAGGGGAAATTCACGCGCTGGTAGGCGAAAATGGCGCGGGGAAAACTACCCTGATGAACGTTCTGTATGGTTTGTACCGGGCAGACGGCGGCACGATCAAAATCCGTGGCAAAGAGGTGCATATCCATAAGAATGCGGATGCGATCGCTCTTGGTATTGGCATGGTTCACCAGAGTTTTAAGCTGGTGCCATCATTTACCGTAGCAGAGAATATCACCCTGGGCGCGGAACCAAGGAAAAACGGCGTCTTTGTCGATAACAAAGCTGTGCGTCAGAGCGTGGTCGATATTTCGAAGCGCTTTGGCCTGGAAGTTGACCCGGACGCGCACGTCCGGGATCTGCCGGTAGGCGTGGAACAGCGCGTTGAGATCTTGAAAGCCCTGTACCGCAACGCCGACATCCTCATTTTGGACGAACCTACCGCGGTTTTAACCCCGCAAGAAACCGATGAGTTGTTTGAAGTTATCCGCTCCCTGGTGAAAGGCGGAAAGACGGTGATCTTCATCACCCATAAATTCCGCGAGGTGATGCAGATTTCGGACCGGGTGACGGTGATGCGCGACGGCAAGGTGGTCGCTACCAAGAATACAAAAGATACCAACCCCACCGAACTGGCCCGTATGATGGTTGGACGGGATGTTCTGTTGCGGGTGGATAAAACAAAATCCAATCCCACCAATCTTGTTCTGGAAGTTGATAACTTAAAAGTGCTGGACAATCGCTACCTGCCCGCCGTGCGGGATGTTTCGCTGCAGGTGCGCGCGGGTGAGGTGCTGGGCATCGCGGGCGTAGAAGGCAACGGCCAGCGCGAGCTGGTGGAAGCGATTGTGGGCCTGCGCGAGGTAATCCGTGGAGCAATCAAGGTCTACGGTGAAGATATTTCGCGCAAAAGCGTGCGCGAGCGCCGCGATATTGGTATCGCTTGCGTGCCGGAAGACCGCTACGTGCGCGGCGTGGCGCTGCGGGCGTCGCTGGAAGATAACTTGATTGTCGAAAACTATAATCGCGCGCCGATATCGAAGGGTCAGGTGATGGACCTGAACGAGATCCGCAACTACTCGCAGCGCCTGATTGGTGAGTTCGACGTGCGCACGCCGGGTTCCGCGGTTCCGGCGTTTACCCTCTCGGGCGGCAACTTGCAGAAAGTGGTGCTGGCGCGGGAAATTGACGCGCGCCCCAAGCTGCTGATCGTGGCCCAACCCACCCGCGGCCTGGACGTGGGCAGTATTGAATTCGTGCACCGCACGATTATCAATGCCCGCGACGCTGGCGCGGCGGTGCTGCTGGTTTCCGCTGAACTGGAAGAGGTGATGTCGCTCAGTGATCGCATTGCCGTGTTGTACGAAGGCCATGTGGTTGGCACCATTGACGGCGACAAGGCTACCGAAGAAGGCCTGGGCCTGTGGATGGCGGGCATCAAAGAAGACGGACACTACGCTGCCCACCCTGCCCCCACCTCGGAAAATGCCGGTGAGGAGGTAACTCATGACTAGCTTTACTCTTACTTTTCCGAAGACGCTGAAAGAAGGCGTGAAGTACGCGTTCAGCCGATCCATTACCATCCTGCTCAGCATTTTGCTGGCGGTGATTGTTGGCTCGCTGATCATGATCTGGTATGACCAGAACCCGCTGGAGATTTACAAGCTGCTGCTGGTCAACGCCTTTGGCACGCCGCGCGGGTTGTTCATCACCCTGCAGCGGGCTACACCGCTGATCTTTACGGCCATTTCCTCGACCATCGCATTTCGCACCGGCGTGTTCAACGTAGGCGTTGAGGGCCAGTTCTTCATCGGCGCGATCGCGGGCACGTTTGTGGGCTATGCCGTTCACCTGCCCACGATCATCCACCTGCCGCTGACGCTGCTGGCCGGGTTCGTAGGCGGCGCTGCGTGGGCATACATTCCCACCATCATGCGCCAGCGCCTGGGCGTGAGTGAAATCATCACCACGATTATGACCAACTACATCGCCACATATCTGATTTCGTGGCTGTGCAACTATCCCATGCGCGCCACCCCCACCGTGGCCGAAACTCCGTTTGTGAATGATACCGCCGTTCTGCCGCAGTTCGTCGATCTCAACCCGCTGATCGGGAAGGGCACGCAGGCACATTTGGGCTCGTTTATCGCGCTGGCGCTGGTGATCTTGATGTGGTTCGTCTTCAAACGCACCAAGATTGGCTACGAATGGCGCATGGTGGGTTTGTCGTCCAAGTTCTCGGAATTTGGCGGCATCAACATGAATAAGACCTTCATCGGCGGCATGCTGATCAGTGGCGGTATCGCCGGCCTGGGCGGCATCATCGAAATCCTGGGCGTGTGGCGCAAATACAAGGATCTGTTCGCGGTGGGCTTTGGCTTCCGCGGCAACCTGGCATCGCTGCTCGGCGGCCAAACGGTCATCGGCTCTACCGTAGCCGCGCTGTTCTACGGCGGCATGGAATCCGGTTCCCTGGGCCTGGAATGGGCCGCGGGCGTTCCGCGCCAATTGATTGATATCATCGTCGGCCTGATTATCTTCTTCATGGCCGCGGAAGGCATGTGGGATTTCGTCAAGCGCATCAAGTGGACGCGCGGCGGCGAAACCACCCGCCGCACCACTGAAAATTTGGAAGTGTAAGGCTATTGGAGGTAACGAACATGGATTCGGGTCTCATTGACATCCTTCAACGTTATGTGTTCAACGTGGCCAATATCCAGGGCATGCTGCGCCTGGCGACGCCCATTATCCTGGCCGGCCTGTGCGCCCTGATCACCGACCGCGCCGGTATTCTCAACATCGCCGGTGAAGGCATGATCCTCATCGGAGCCTGGTTCGCGGTGGCTGGCAGCTACTTCCTGCACAGCAGCTTCGCCGGGCTACTCGCTGCCATCCTAAGCGGTCTGCTGGTCGGAGGTTTGTTTGCCCTCTTCTCTTTGAAGTTCCGGGCAAACATCATCGTGATGGGGATTGCAATCAATATCTTTGCCACATCCATCACGATCTTCCTGACCCGCGCGGTATTCAAGGTGGCCGGCTCGTTCTCTGACCCCAGCCTGCAAGGGTTTGGGCCGATCAACATCCCGCTGCTCAAAGACATCCCCGTGATCGGGCCGATCCTCAGCGGCTATACCTTCCCGGTGTACCTGACCTGGCTGCTAGTAATTCTGACCAGCATCTTCCTCTACCGCACGCCGTGGGGCCTGCACCTGCGCGCCGTGGGCGAGAACCCCCAGGCCGCGGAAACGCTGGGCATCAACGTGGGGCGCATCCGCTTCCTCTCGGTGATGGCGAGCGGCGTGTTTGCCTCGCTGGCGGGTGTGTACCTGGCGCTGGGCCACCTCAACGGGTTTGTGGATAAGATGGCGGCCGGCCGCGGTTTCATTGGCATGGCGGTCAACACCTTTGCCGGCGGCGTGCCGTTTGGCGTCTTCCTCTCCAGCCTGTTGTTTGGCCTGGCAGATACCATCGGTTTCCGCTTGCAAGCCGAGCGCATTATTCCCATCTACTTTATCAGCATGCTGCCGTACCTGATCACCCTGGCCGCCCTCACCTACTTCACCGTCCGCCGCGAACGCGCTGCGCGGGCCAAAGTGGAAAAGATGAGGCTGGAAAAAGCCCCTGCCGGTGATTAAAGGAGAACTTTTTCATGGAATTCCATATTCTTTGCGACCCGAAGGATATTGCCCCGTACGTTTTCGTGCCGGGCGACCCTGGCCGGGCTAAGAAAATTGCGGAACACTTTGACGAATACCGCTTTGTCAGCGATTCGCGCGGCTACTACGTTTACACCGGCACGGTGGACGGCATCCCCATGACCGCCTGCTCGACCGGCATGGGCGGCCCGCAGGTGGCGATTGGCATTGAGGAATTAGGCCACATGGGCGCCAACACGTTCATCCGCATCGGTTCATGCGGCACGCTGCAAGATGACATCATGCCGGGGGATGTGATCATCGCCACGGGCGTGGTGCGCAGCGGCGCCACCGCTCACCGCTACCTGGCTCCCAACTTCCCGGCCGCCCCGGATTTCTCGGTGCTCACCGCGCTGGTGGATGCGGCGCAAGCGCTGGGGATTCAGGCGCATGTTGGCCTGGACTGGGCCGGAGATAACTTCTACGGCGAGGGCAGCGACCCGACGCTGTGGGAAAAAGCGCGCAAGGCCGGGGTGAAATCGGTGGAAATGGAAGCCGATACGCTGTTCGTGGTCTCCAACTTCCGCGGCTGGCGCGCGGGCGCGCTGTTTGCCTGCGACGGTACCAGCAAGGAGATCAAGCCGGATTGGGGCCAGGATGCCTTCCGGCAGGGAGAAGAAAACGAAATTCGCATCGCGATTGAGGCGATGAAGAACATTGCACTGGCTGACAAGGCAAAGGCGTAGGAATCATGGAATTTCACATTCGCTGCGACCCGAAAGAAATCTCGCGTTACGTGTTCGTACCCGGCAGCCACGACCGGGCCAAGAAAATCGCGGCGCACTTTGACCATTTCCACGCGGTGAGCGAAAGCCGCGGCTACCTGGTGTATTCCGGCGAGGTGGATGGGATTCACATGACCGTTTCCTCTACCGGGATGGGCGGGCCATCCACGGCCATCGCGGTCGAAGAGTTAGGCCATATGGGCGCGGACACCTTTATCCGGGTTGGCTCGTGCGGAACGTTTCAGGACTATGTGACCTGTGGCGATAATATCATTTCGACTGGTACAGTCCGCGACGGAGGCACAGCCAACGAATACCTGCCGGTCATCTTCCCGGCCGTGCCGGATTACTGGTTGACCCGCGCAATGGTGGATGCCGCCAAAGACCTGGGCCTGAAAGCGCACGTGGGCCTGGGCACCGCCGGGGATGCATTTTACGCCCCGCGCGACCCGAGCCGCCGTGAGCTGATGAAACAGGCCGGGGTGGTTTCGGCGGAAATGGAAAGCGATACCCTGTATATCGTCGCCGCAGTTCGCGGCTGGCGGGCCGGGGGCATTTATACCAGTGACGGAACCAACAAAGAGACCAAGCCGGTTTGGGGCGATGAAGCCTTCAAACAGGGCGAACAAGAGGCTATCCGCATCGCCATCGAAGCCATGAAACGCATGGCCCAGGCAGACGCCGCGAAAAAGTAAGGTTGTTCAATAACTGCATAGGTTTGGCACCGGCGGAGAGCTCCAGCTCTTCCGGATCGATTTGTGTTGCCTGGGGCAGAGGAGAAAAAGCAAATGACGCCTCGAAAGGTGATCATTGATTGTGATACCGGTGTAGACGATGCCCAGGCGACGTTGTTCGCGCTGCGCTCGCCGCTGGTGGAAGTGCTGGGCATCACTACTACAACCGGAAATGTGCCGATCGATAAGGTGGTCCGCAATACGCTGATTGTGGTGGAACACTCGGGCAAACCGGCGCCGGTGTACCAGGGCTCGTACCGCGCGGTTCTGGGCGCGGGCGGCACCGCGGAATATGTACACGGCAAAGACGGGCTGGGGGATATCGGTTTCCCCGAACCGGCGATCCAGAAGCAGGCGGAACATGCGGTGGATTTCTTGACGCGCTGCTTCCTGACCAGCAGCGAGCCGATCGATTTGATCACGCTTGGCCCGCTGACCAATATTGCCCTGGCAATCCAGAAAGAACGCGACTTTGACCTGGCGGTGCGCTCGATCACGATGATGGCGGGCGGCATCCGCAACGGCAATACCACCGCCGCGGCGGAGTTCAACGTTTGGGCTGATCCCGAGGCTGCCGACATCGTCTTTCGCAGCCGGATTGCCAAAAAGACGATGGTTGCGCTCGACCCCAATTACGACAGCGGTGGGATTTACGATGAGGATGTGAAGCGCATTGAGGCCGCGCAGACGCCCTGGTGCTGGATGGCCGGCCGGCTGATGCGCCAGGGGCTGGAGCGCTGGCGCGAGTTCACGGGCGAAGACCGCCCCACTATCCCGCCTGACCTTACGGCGATGGGCGTTGCCATTGACCCGAGCCTGGTAAGCAGCGGTGAAATGCTGCACGTAATGGTGGAAACTGCCGGAAACCACACGCGCGGCATGACGGTAGTCGACCGGCGGCCGCACCGCGGCGTGTTTCGCCCGGCGCCGGAGCCGAATATCTTTGTGGTCTACACCCTGGACAACCCCCGCTACCGCAAGCTGGTGGTGGATACCTTCCTGGCCTGACCGGTTCTCCAATTGGTTTGAAAGGAGCGATGCAAAATGGCACATGATTCTGCGCCGAAAGTTGAAAACCCGTGGCGGCAAAAACGTCTGGAAGCCGCGGCGATGATCCAGACCCGCACCAGCGCCAGGCCGCAGGTTGGTCTGATCCTGGGGTCTGGGTTGGGCTCGCTGGCGGATGAAATTATCAATGCGACGGTCATCCCCTACGCCGAGATTCCGCATTTCCCGATCTCGACCGTTGCCGGTCACGCCGGGGAACTGGTGATCGGTGAACTGGAAGGCAAGACCGTCATCGCCATGAAAGGGCGGTTTCACTTTTACGAAGGCTACTCGATGCAGCAGCTTGCGTTTCCGGTGTGGGTGATGCGCACGCTAGGCGCCGGCACGTTGATCGCGACGAATGCCGCGGGCGGGATTAACCGCTCGTTCTCGCCTGGAGACCTGATGATCATCGTCGATCACATCAACCTGCTGTGGGACAACCCGCTAATCGGCCCGAATGACGATGAGTTGGGCGTGCGCTTCCCCAGCATGGACCTGGCTTACCCCTGGGCGCTGGTGGAAGTGGCGCAGCGCGCCGCGGAAAAAGCCGGGGTGGCGGTCAAGCGCGGGGTGTACGCGGCCACGCAAGGCCCCAACTACGGCACGCGCGCCGAAGGCGAATTCCTGCGGCTGCTGCGGGCCGACGCGGTGGGCATGTCTACCGTGCCGGAAATTATTGCCGCGACCCATGCCGGGATGAAAACGCTTGGGCTGTCGTGCATCACGGATGCCTCGCGCGACCCCAAGGCTGGCCCGGCCAGCGGCGTGCTTACCCATGAAGAAGTAGTGCGGGTGGCGAATGAAACCCGCCCGCGCTTTATCCGATTGATGAAAGCCATTATCCGCGAACTGCCGGAATAAATGACAGAAACACCGCAAGGATGAATGATGAAAATTTACTTTGCCGGACCACTCTTTACCGAGTATGAGCGCGATTACATCTCCAAATGCGCGGTTAAGCTGCGCGAGAACGGCATTGATCCGTTTGTGCCGCATGAGAGCCCGCATGACGAAACGCCCCATCCCACGCGCTCAGCGGCGCAGCGCTGCCTGGACCGAGATTTTGAAGGCATATCCACGGCCAACGCCATGCTGGCGCTGGTCAACGGCACCGAGGTAGACGACGGCACGGCCAGCGAGATCGGCATTTTTTACCAGCTGGTGCAAAAAGACCCGACCAAAAAGGGCATTGTGGCGCTACACGGCGACTGGCGCACCGCGCCACACGGAGAAGGCAAACCGCTCAACCTGTTTGTTCACGGCTGCATTCTGAAAGCCGGTGTGGTGGTCAACACGCTGGATGAAGCTATCCAGCAGTTGAAAGCCTGGGAAGCTGAACTGGCCGCCGAAGGTCACCTGGCTGCCGGGGGTGCGCAATGAAAATCTACTTTGCCGGGCCACTGTTTACGCCGTATGTGCGCCAGTTTATCTCGGAACACGCCCAGATACTGCGCGAGAACGGCATTGAACCTTTTGTCCCGCACGAGCAGCCGTTCGCCGCGCTCAGCCACATCAAAGTAGAAAAGCTGATTGCCGACGGGCTGGTGAGGCGCGAAGAACTGGCCGGGAAACCCGAAGCCGAAGCGGTGATGGAAATGATCCGCGCCGGGCGGCTGACGCGCGAACAGGCCGGGCTGCCGCCGATTTCCGCGGAAGCTGTGTTTGATACGGACTATGCCGGGCTGTCCACCGCGGATGCCGTGCTGGCGATCTTGGACGGCACGCAGGTGGATGACGGCACAGCCTGCGAGATCGGCATTTTCCACGCGCTCAAGCTGCAAGACCCGTCGAAAAAGGGGATTGTGGGTTGGATGACCGACCAGCGCGGCACGCGCAAGCAGGCCGAAGGCTGGGGGCTCAACCTGTTTGTGCTGGGAATTCTCGAAGATGATGGCGTGGTCGTCGACAGCTTTGAGGCCGCGCTGGCCCAGTTGAAAGCCTGGACCGCGGAATAGCTTTACCAACTTCCCGGGCAAGGGATGGAAGACTGCCCCTGCACAGTCCCATCCCTTGCCCAACCCAATGAGAAAAGAGAGTTTCATGTCCTGGCTGCAAAAAGTCGTTAATGGTATCCGCGCATACCTCGCCGAAGTGCGCAAATTCAACCGCAATGTGCGCCTGTTGATGGTGGCATCGATGCTCTCCTACCTGGCGATGGGTATTTTTAGCGTTGATTTCAACCTGTATATTCTCTCGCTCGGCATCCAGCCGGATGGGTTGGGCAAAATCCTCAGCGCCGGGCCGTTCGCGCACATGCTGGCCGCCATCCCGATTGGCTTTTTTGCCGAACGGCTGGGTTTCCGCCGCGCGTTTCTGGTCATCTACTCGCTGACCGGCATCTCGATGATGGCACAGGTGGCGACCGGCAACGTGTACATCATCACTGCCGGGGCGTTTTTGGCCGGGCTGGCAATTTCCGGCGACTTTGTGGTACGCCTGCCGTTCCTCTCGGCGAATGTGCAGGGAACCGAGCGCGCGCATGTGTTTAGCATTGATTCCTTCCTCAGCGGGCTGACGTATGCCATTGGCGCGCTGTTGGCGGGTTTCCTGCCGAACCTCTTTCACGCCCTGACCTTTGACTTGACCATAGCGTACCGCATCACGCTGCTGATCTCGGGCGGCATCATGACGCTGGGCTTTATCCCGGCGCTGCTGATCCGCGACACGACGCACCTGGAACGAACCAAGATCAGCCTGGCGCCCTACCTGTGGGGCATCGACCGGTTCACGGTTAAGGCCGCGATCATCGAATTTTTCATCGGCCTGACCTTTGGCATGATCGTGCCGTTTATGAACGTCATTTTTCTGTATCATCTGAATACTTCGCGCGAATTTTACAGCACCATCGAAGCCGTGGCCTTTATTCCGACAATTCTGGCTACCCTCGTAGGCCCGGTGCTGGTGATGCGGCTGGGCAGCGTGCGCGCCATCACCGTGGGGCGGCTGCTGGTGCCGGTTTTCTTGCTGATCCTGGCCCTGACCACCGCTCCGCTGCTGGGCGCGGCAACATACTGGGCGTACAAGGCGCTGTTCAACATGAGCCAGTCGCTGTGGTTCGCGTTTGCCACGGCCACCGCCGCGCGGCGCGCCAAATCGGCACTTTCGGCCTGGTTGGAAATCACTTTCCAGATCGGCATGGTAATCGCGGCTCCGGCGACGGGTTATTTGCTGGCGCGTTCCAACTACAGCCTGCCGTTTTACGTTGCCGGAGCATCGGCGCTGGCTACGGTGCTGTTGACCTGGGCGCTGATGAAAGGCTATGACCCGCGGCTGAGCGAGCCGCAAGCCCTGGAGAAGAGCGCCGCATGAGAGGCATGAACCGCAACATCAAGCTGCTGTTTGCTGCTTCGGTGCTGAACGGCGTGGCGCAGGGCATGTTTACCGTTGACTTCAACCTGTTCGTGCTGTCGCTTGGCATCTCTCCGGGCGTGCTCGGCGCAATCCTCAGCGCCAACCCGGCAGCCCAGGCGCTGGGCTCCATCCCGGTGGGATTTCTGATGGAAAAGATCGGCTACCGGCGCATCTTGATCATCGTCTATGGGGTGGCGGGCATTGCCCGGCTGGCACAGGTGGCAACCCCGCATGTATGGGTTATGTCGCTGGCCGCGTTTATTGGTGGGCTGGCGCTGGCCGGGGATTTTGTGGTGCGGCTGCCCTTCCTGGCCGCCAACAGCACTTCCCAAGACCGCCCGCGCATGTATGCCACCAGCAGCATCCTCTACAATGCTTCGATCTCGCTGGGCGCGCTGCTGGCCGGTTACGGCCCCAACCTGGTGCAAAACATCACCGGATGGGATCTATCGCGGACCTACCAGGCCACGTTGATCGGCGCGGCGCTGGTGGGTGTGTGCGCGTTTCTGCCCTGCCTGGGTGTCCGCGAACCACACGTCGAAGGCCCGCCGCGCAAGATCAGCCTGGCGCCGTACCTGTGGGGCATGGACCGCTACACCGTGCGGCAGGCGGTTACGTCGTTGTTTGTCGGCATCAGCCTGGGGCTGACCACGCCGTTTATGAATATCTATTTTCTCTATCACCTGGGAACCAACCGCGAGTTCTTCGGCACGGTTTCGGCGCTGGTGATCATCCCGGCGATGATTGCCACAGCGCTGGGGCCGCTGCTTTCGGCGCGGGTGGGCCAGGTGCGCGCGGTAACGCTGCTGCGCAGCATCATCCCCTTCCTGCTGGTCAACCTGGCGGTGTTCCCCAACCGCTGGGGCGGCACGCTTTCGTACTGGGGAACTTCGGCGCTCAACACTACAGCGCAGCCAATTTCCTTTGCCTTTGCCATGCAGGCAGCCAGTAAAAAAGCCAAGTCGGCCTGTTCGGCGTGGCTGAATGTCACCTTCTGGCTGGGAAATGCCGCCGCGGCGCCCCTGGCGGGCGCGTTTATGGTACAGTCCAATTACCGCATGCCCCTGTTCATTGCCGCCGGGTCGATTCTCATTGCCGGGGTGCTCAATCAGATATTCTTTGCGCGAATAGAAGAATCGATGAAGCAGCAGGAATTACTTGCTCAGGCAGTGAGGATAGAATCGGAAGGATAAGCACCAGGCTGCCAGAAAGGGATGGCGAAAATGGCAAAATATGAACGCTTGCTGCGCGTAGCGCTGGGAGAAGAACCCGCCGACCTGGTAATCCGTGGCGCGACCCTGCTCAACGTGGTCACGCGCGACAGCTACCCGGCAACCATTGGGATTTGCGAAGACACCATTGCCTACGTCACAACCCCGGACGACCCGCGGACTGCGGGAAAAGAGGTCATTGAGGCCGCCGGTTTGTGGGCCGCGCCAGGGCTAATCGACAGCCACATGCACATTGAAAGTACGCACGTCACCCCGCAGCATTTCGCCGACGCGGTGGTGCCGCGCGGAGTGACGACGGTGGCTCAGGACCCGCATGAGATGGCCAACGTGCTCGGCGCGGAGGGCGTGGCCTATATGCGCGACGCCGCGGCCGGGCTGCCGCTGCGCGTGCTGACCTTCGTGCCGACGTGCGTTCCGGCAGTGCCGGGATTGGAAACTGCCGGGGCGGAGTTCGGCGCGCGTGAAGTGGAAACCTTACTGGACGGGCCAAACACCATCGGACTGGCCGAAGTGATGGATTACTGGGGCGTAATCCGCCAGTCCGAGCGCATCAGCCAGATCGTGCAGGCCGGGCTGCGCAGCGGTAAGATCATCACCGGGCATATTCGCGGGCTGGGCGGGCGCGAGTTGAACACCTACCTGGCCGCGGGGGTCGATTCGGACCATGAAGTGCTGACGCCAGAGGGCATTGTTGCGCGCTCCAGGCTGGGCATGACCGTAGAAATCTGCTGCTCGCAGCACCGCGACAACATTCCGCAGGCAGTGGAGAGCTGGAAGCAGCGCGGCCACCTGGAAAACGTGGTCTTTGTCACCGATGACGTGCCACCGAACGAGCTGGTACAGTCCGGTCACCTGGACCGCGGGGTGCGCCGCGCGATCGCGCTGGGTATGGACCCGGTGGACGCGGTGCGGGCTGCCAGCC
>DATCUC010000119.1:0-6546 GCA_036567625.1 Anaerolineaceae bacterium
CACGCGCTGGCGCCGCAGGTGGTGACGCAGCCAGCCGTTTTTGCCGTGGTGGGCATGGCGGCCTATTTCACCGCCGTGGTGCGCGCCCCGCTGACCGGCATCTTGCTGATCGTCGAAATGACCGGCTCGTACGCGCAAATGCTGCCGCTGCTGGTGGCGTGCTTTTGCGCATATGCCACCGCCGAACTGCTCAAGGCGCTGCCGATCTACGAAGAGCTGCTGGAACGTGACTTGAGCAGCGGGGATGAAAGCTACAGCCTGAAAGCGCCGCTGATCCTTGACCTCACCATTGAGCCGGGCTCGCCATTTGAAGGCCAGGTGGTGCGATCGCTGGGACTGCCGCCGGGCTGCGTGCTGGTGCGCGTGGTATCCGGCGGACGGGAACTGGTTCCTACCGCGTCCACCCGGCTGGAAGCCTACAACAAGATCACCGCGGTGATTGCCCCCGAAGCCGAGCGCGGCGTAGAACGGCTGCGCGAAGGATGCAAAGCGCGCAAAAAAGCCGCCGGGGAATGAGGAAAATACACTCGCGCCCACCAGGCGGGCGCGAGAAAAACGGCAATTCAACGGAAAGAAACGCGCTCTACTGGCCCACGCGCAGGCAGGCTACCCAGTGGTTGGGCTGCACTTCGATGAACTTGGGTTCGGTCACCTTGCATTCATCCATTGCCACCGGGCAGCGCGGATGGAAACGGCAGCCGCTGGGTGGGCGCAGCGGGCTGGGCACGTCGCCCTTGAGAATAACACGCTCGCGCCGCAGCCGCGGATTGGGGATCGGGATGGCCGACATCAACGCCTGGGTGTACGGGTGCAGCGGGTTGCGGAACAACTCTTCGCGCCCGGTCAGCTCAACCATCTTGCCCAGGTACATCACCGCGACGCGGTCCGAAATATGCTCCACCACGCTCAGGTTGTGGGCAATGAAGAGGTAGGTGAGCTGCATTTCTTTTTGCAGGTCTTTGAGGATGTTCAATACTTGCGATTGGATCGAAACGTCCAGCGCGGAAACCGGCTCATCGCAAACGATGAACTCGGGGAACAGGGCCAGCGCGCGGGCAATGCCGATGCGCTGGCGTTGGCCGCCGGAAAATTCATGCGGGTAGCGCCGGGCGTGATAATCTTCGAGACCAACCTTTTTGAGCGTATTGATGGCAATATCAAAGCGCTCTTTGGACGAACCAATACCGTGGATCTTCAAGCCTTCGATCACCGACTCGCCAATCGGCACGCGCGGGTCGAGCGAGGCGTACGGGTCCTGGAAAATGATCTGCATATTGCGGCGCATGGTCTTCAGCTCGGTGCCTCTGAGCTTAAATACGTCGGTGCCTTTGAAATACACCGACCCGGCGGTTGGCTCGGTTAAGCGCAGCATGGTGCGGCCCACGGTAGTCTTGCCGCAGCCCGATTCACCTACCAGGCCCAGGCATTCCCCGGCCTTAATGGAGAACGACACGTCATCCACGGCCTGCACATAGGCCATCACGCGCTGCAAGATGCCGCCGCGAACCGGAAAGAACTTTTTCAGGTTGCGCACCTGGATAAAATCTTCGCCTTCAGATGGTGTGTAGACAGTTGCCATTGCTTCCTCTTTTTCCTATCCAACCTTCAGCGGCGCCGTGTGGTTCTCGTAATCCTGGTATAACCAGCAGCGAACGGTATGCTTGTTCTCGACGTCGCACAGATCCGGCTCAACCTGGGTGCAGATTTCCAGGCCAAACTGTTCGCGCGCGCGGCAGCGCGGGGCAAAGCGGCAGCCCGGCGGCAGGTTGACCAGGTTCGGCACATTCCCCGGGATGACATCCAGCTTCTCGCGTACTTCGCCCAGAATCGGGATCGACCCGATCAACCCCTGGGTATAAGGGTGCAGCGGCCTTTCAAACAGGGTATTGACATCCGTCTGTTCGACAATGCGTCCGGCGTACATCACCGCCACCCGGTCGGCCATTTCGGCGATCACGCCCAGGTCGTGGGTGATGAGGATCACCGAGGTACCCAGGCGGGTGCGCAGGTCGCGGATCAGGTCAAGGATTTGCGCCTGAATGGTCACATCCAGGGCGGTGGTCGGCTCGTCGGCGATGAGAAGCTGTGGGCTGAGCGCCAGGGCCATGGCGATCATCACGCGCTGCGCCTGCCCGCCCGACATTTCGTGCGGGTACGCGTGCGCCTTGCGCGCTGCATCGGGAATGCCCACCAGTTTGAGCAGTTCCACGGCCTGTTCCCACGAGGCTTCTTTGGCCTTGCTCTCGTGGATCTGCAGCACTTCGGCCACCTGATCGGCCACTTTGAACACCGGGTTGAGGCTGGACTGCGGCTGCTGGAAAATCATCGACATGCGGTTGCCGCGCATGTGCACCATTTCGCTCTCCGGCAGCTTCAACAGGTCGCGTCCCTCAAACAGAATTTCGCCCGCCACCACCTTTCCGGGGGGGCCAACCAGGCGCATGATTGAGAATGAGGAAACGCTTTTCCCGCAGCCCGATTCACCCACCAGGCCCAGCACCTCACCGGGATAAACGCAAAAATCAACGCCGTCAACTGCCTTAACAACCCCGTCTTCGGTAAAGAAGTAGGTCTTCAGGCCTTTGACCTCAAGCAGAGGTTTGGAAGAATTGTCAGCCACGGATCCTCACTCGCTTTCTATGGGGGGGATGAAATGATTATACATGAAATACCTTTCGATCGGTGCGGTGGATCATACCCCTACTCAGCCGGGGAGAGATCGTAGTTCAGTGCTTGCAGCGCCGCGCGCAGCGGCTCGTTACTGATGAGAATCGGGCCGTTGGAATAATACATGCCGTCAACGCCCATAAATGCAATTGGGTTTTCCGTATGCCGTCCGGTGATCAGGAACAGCATCTGATTGGGATCATGCGTGTTCACCGCCGCATGCAGCTTTACCGGGCCTTCGAAAAAAGCTTCCACACTGGTGTACTTGCCGTAGGCATCGGCCAACGACTCCGGCGAAAGGCCGATAGCCGAACCGCGCTGCACGCCCCTGTCGAGGGTGTCGCGCACCGCGGCCGCGAGCTGCTCATAGCCTTCTACGCCCTGCATGTATTCTGTAGATTCTCCATTGGCATAAACGATCACCCGGTAGGGAAGCAGATCAAAGCCTTTCACAAACCAGAAGGCGTCCTGCGTGGTAATGGCAATGACCAGCACTGGAATGATCACCAGAAAGGCCAGTACCACCACCAGCATCAGGAGTGGGTTGGTTCGCACCCGGTCGGTAGGTTGAGACATATGATCCGGGCTCCCTACAGCTTCAAGCGCGGGTCAAGCGCATCGCGCAGGCCGTCACCCAGGAAGTTGATCGAAAGCACAGTCAGGAAGATGCAGAATCCAGGGGAAAGCGCCTGGGTAAACAGGTATTCGAGCGGCGAATTGCGCGCTTCGTTGAGCATGTTACCCCAGGTAGGAACCGGCGGCATCACCCCAAAACCGAGAAACGACAACGCCGATTCGGAGATGATCACCGCGCCAAAACCCAGCGTGGCAGCCACAATAATGGGGGCGATGGAATTGGGGATGAGGTGCGAGAAAATGATCCGCGCGCGGTTGCCGCCCAGCGCCTGCGTGGCCTGGATAAACTCTTGCGAGCGCAGGGTGAGCACCGACCCGCGCACCAGGCGCGATACGCCCATCCAGCCAAAGACCATGAGGATAAAAATGATGATGATCACGCTGGCATTGGAACCCAAAAATTGGGTAAATGCCTGGTTTTGCCGCAAGCTGCTGGAAAGAATGAGCAAGATGGGCAAATCCGGCAGGGTGAGCATCAGGTCGGCGAAACGCATGAGGATGTTATCGACCCAGCCGCCGAACGAACCAGCCACCGCGCCAACGATCGTACCCACCAGCATGGTGAGGATCGTGGTCACCAGCGCCACGGTGAGGGAGATGCGCCCGGCGTACATCAGGCGCGAGAGGATATCGCGCCCCAGTTTATCAGTGCCGAGGATATGGGTCGGCGCGCCATCCACGCCGGGGGTCATTAGCGGGGCGTAGGCGCTGCCCAGGTCAATCTCATCGTATGGATAGGGGGCCAGCATGTCAGCGCCAATGCTGACCAGGACGATAGCCAGCAGGGTGAACAGGCCAAACATGGCCAGCTTGTGACGGCGCAGGCGGCGCCAGGCCAGCGCCCACTGGCTTTCCGACTTGATTTTTCGGACGGCGACCGGCGCAACGGACGTTACCTGATCGGGGGTAATGGCGGATGACATATCGTTACCTCTCTCTAGGAGTATTGAATGCGCGGGTCAACCCAGGCGTAGGCCAGGTCGCCGAGGAAGTTCGAGAAAACGACCAGGAAGGATGAGATCACCAGGATACCCTGCACCACCGGCCAGTCGACCCCGGCGATCGAGTCGATCAACATGCGGCCCATTCCGGGCCAAGAGAAGATGGTTTCGGTAATCAACGCTCCGCCAAACAAACTGGGAATGCGCAGGGCAAGGATGGTGATGAGCGGGATCAGCGCATTACGCAGGCCGTGCTTAAGGATGACAAAACGCTCGGCCAGGCCCTTGGCGCGCGCGGTGCGCATGTAATCCTGGCGCAGCACTTCGAGCATCGAGGTGCGGGTATAGCGGCTCCAGGTGGCCAGGTTGAAGAACACCAATACGCCGGCGGGCAGCGCAATATGGCGCAGCCCGTCAGCGATATATTTCCATTCCATGCCGGCCATTTCTGGATGCAGCTTGCCAAAAGTAAAGATGCGCCCCAATGCCTGGATGATATCCCCCTGGCTGCCAGCGGTGCGCACCCCGCTGGTGGGGAACCACCCCAGTGCGACGGAGAAGATCGCCATCGCCATCAAGCCGGTCCAGAAGGTGGGCATCGACTGGCCAAAGAAGGCCAGCGCCGTCACCAGGTAGTCAATAATGGAGTACTGGTGAATGGCGGAATAAATGCCGATAGGCACGGCAATGATAATTGCCACCACCAGCGATATACCCATCAACAGTACGGTATAGCCCAGCCGGCCCCAGATCAGGTCAAGCACTTGCTTACCGTTGGCGATCGTCCAGGATTTGCCCCAATCACCCTGCACCACCTTGCCTAACCAGCGCAGGTAGCGGCCCTGGTCGAAGCGGCAGGGTTCCTGCATGTCACCAATGCGCGGGCAGTACTGGCCGGGCAGCAGCGGTTTATCCAGGTCGAGCAGAGAATTGAGCCGGTCAAGCTGCGACTGCGTCATGCGCGGGTTAGACAGACGGAGCATATCAAACGGCCCGCCAGGGACAAGGTTCAGGATCACGTATAAGAGCATCGAGATGAAAAACAAAAGGATTATCGATTGCACAAAGCGGCGAATGATATAGTCTGTCATCCTGGACTCCAATAATCCGCTTAGCTCAAAACGGTGCGAGGTGACGGGAAATTTGCTCCGCTGCACCTGCCCCGCTCGGATAAATTACTGAACAAACAGTTTCCGGCAGCCGATCAGAGCCGGAAATAACCGCATGTCACGATGATGGGATTTGTGGGGGGCGCGGCGCGCCCCCCACAACCGAATGCGTTCAGGGTACTGCCGGAGATTACTTTTCCAGCTCCCATTCCCAGGAGTTCCAGGCATCCGCAGCGTACTGGGTCGGGCCAGCCTTGAAGTTCTTCAGGCCAGTGCGAACCACGTACACACGCGTGTTGGAGAACAGCGGGATAACCGGTACCGCGTCGGTCCAAAGCTGGTAGAACTTCTCCAGAACGGGCTTGCGCTTTTCGATCGAGAGGGAGATCTCAGGATCGGTTTCGTTCTGCGACAGGAGTTTGTCGGCTTCCGGATCGCAGTAGCCAGTGTAGTTCTGGCCGGAGAAGTTGTTCCCTTCGTTCGGGACAGCGGCGCAGTCATACAGGCCCAGATGGCCCGGGTCGTCGCCGGTGATCCAGGTGTAGATGGCGGCATCGAAGGAGCGGGAGCTCAGCGGGCCGCCAGCATCGGCGGTAGCGAACAGGCCGCGGCCGTACAGGAACTGGATGTTGACGCCCACATTGATCGCTTTCCACTGTGACTGGACAACCTGAGCCAGAGCCTGGCGGTCAGCGCGGTCGGTGGTCATGAGGGTAATTTCCAGCTTCTTGCCGTCCTTGGTGCAGGGCAGAGCGGCGCAGTCCCAGCCAGCCTCGGCGAGCAGGGCTTTGGCCTTCTCAGGATCATACGGGTACTTGGTGTAGTTGTCCGTCCAACCCCAGGACAGACCCTTTGGAATGGGCAGGTCGGTGGTGCTCTGCTTGCCGTAGTACAGCTTGTCCACGATTGCCTGGCGATCGAGACCGTAGTACAGCGCCTGGCGGACCTTCACATCATCCAACGGGAACTTGGTGGTGTTCAGGTCGATGTGTTCCCACTGATAACCGGGCTCGTAGAGGACTGTATACGCGCCAGCAGCTTCGATCTTGTCCAGATCGGGGGCATTGGCAACCGTCAGGCCGCCCGTGCCAGTAACCACGTCCACTTCGCCGCTCTGCAGGGCCGAGATGACCGCCGCGGTTTCAGCATAGAAGCGGAAGATGATGGTGTTGATCTTGGGGTCGCCCAGCGGG
>DATCUC010000120.1:0-5284 GCA_036567625.1 Anaerolineaceae bacterium
CGTTTCGCCGGCCGGTCAGCGCCATGACGTTGAATATGCATCTCCCCCTGGGCCTGGGGGTGCTTACAGCGTTAACGCGCCGTATCCCGGAAACGGATTTTCCGGCGTTCCGCTTCAAAGATAATGATGATGCCTGGCTGCTGCATGCCCGCCAGGGCGAGAAGCTTCACGCGCGGCTGCATTTTCTGCGTGCCCGGGCTGTGCTGCAAGACGGCGCGCCCGGCTGTGCCCTGGACGGCTGGTGGCTCACCCGGCTGGATATATCGCTGCGCTGGGCGCGCTGCGGGCTGGAAGAACGCCTGCTGCGCGCGGCGGCCGGGATCTTGCAGCGTTCTGGCGCGGAAACGCTGTGGGTGCGCGAAACGCCGGAACTGGAACCATTTTGGCGCGCCTGGCCGGTGATCGAATATTCCGCGGATGTTCCCGCCCGGCGCGTGGCGCTGAGCGCGGTCTCCAAAAAGTAAAGGGCCGTCATGGGATCGGATTATCTCAGTTTCGAATCATTGCCGGATCAGGAAGTGTGGGCTAAGGCTATGCAGAACCACCGGCTGCTTTCCTTTGACCTGGAACTGACCGCGCGCTGCAATAACGACTGCACTCACTGCTACATCAACCTGCCGGCCGGGGATGCGGCCGCGAAGGCCGCCGAATTGACCCTGGCCGAGATCGACGACCTTGCCAACCAGGCGGTGGCGCTGGGCGCGCTTTGGTGCCTGATCACCGGCGGCGAGCCGCTGCTGCGCCGCGATTTTGCCGAAATCTACATGCTGCTCAAACGCAAGGGGCTGCTGGTCAGCGTGTTCACCAATGCCTGCCTGTTGACCGAGAAACACGCGGCGCTGTTCAAGCGCTACCCGCCGCGCGAGGTTGAGGTTAGTGTGTACGGCATCAGCGAAGAAACCTACGAGCGCGTGACGCGCAAGCCTGGCAGCTATGCTGCCTTTCGCCGCGGGCTGGATCTGCTGCTCACCAACCGCATCCCGGTGCGGCTCAAGGCGATGGCGCTGCGCTCCAACGTCCACGAACTGCCGGAAATTGCCGCCTTCTGCCGGGCGCATACCATGGATTACTTCCGTTTTGACCCACTCTTGCACCTGCGTTATGACCGCGACCCGCGCCGCAATGCCGAGATCATTGCTGAACGGCTGCCGCCGGCGGAGGTCGCGCGCATTGAAGCCGAAGATCCCGAACGCTCGCGAGAAATGCGCATGCATTGTTCCGAGCTGGTCCAAAGTCCAACGCAGCAGCGCGGTAATCATCTGTTTGCCTGCGGAGCGGGGCGCGAATCGTGCAGCATTAGCTACGACGGCACATTCCGGTTGTGTTCCGGCCTTTCGGCGCCCGGCACGACTGCGGACCTGCGCAAAGTGCCCCTGGCCGAAGCCTGGAACCGGTTAGTTCCGCGCGTGCGCGGCCTGCGCGCCAGCGACGAAAAATTCTTGCAAACCTGCCGTACCTGCCCGCTGGTCAACCTGTGCCTGTGGTGCCCCGCGCATGGCTACCTGGAAAGCGGGCGCATGGATTCGTGGAACGAGAGCTTTTGCGCGGTGGCGCACGCGCGCGCTGCCGCGCTGCAAAACAGCCGCCAGCCTGGAGAGTCCGAACCGTGAAACGCATCCGCGGTTGGTTGCAGCGCTTCAAAGCTTTGCGTCCGCGCCGGACGCTGGCGCTGCTGTGGCGCATCTGCCCCGGGTGGACGGCGCTCAGCCTTCTGCTGGTGATTGGACAGGGCGTGCTGCCGCTGTTGGGGTTGTACGCCATGAAGCGCATCTTCGATGCTGCCGTCACGCAGGAAGGGCTGCAAACGGCGCTGGTTTGGGCCGGGGTGGCGGCGGGCGCGGCGCTGCTCACCGCGCTGCTGCGGGCCGCAGCATCCTATGTGCAGCAGGCGCTCTCGCAGCAGCTTACCGACGCCGTCTCCGATATTCTCCACGAGCGTTCGGTGGCGGTAGACCTGGCATATTACGAGCAGCCCGCGTATTACGACACCCTGCATCGGGCTCAGCAGGAAGCGCCTCACCGCCCGGCGGCCATGTTCGGCTACCTGGTGCAGATCGTGCAGAGCGCTATCTCGCTGATCGGGGTCGCCGCGCTGTTGATTGTCTTTCACTGGGTGATCGGGCTGCTGTTGTTTTTCGTGGCGCTGCCCGGCATGGCCGTGCGCATGATCTTTTCGCGCCGCCAGTACGCTTTTGAAGTACGGCAGGCAGCGCACGAGCGCGAGGCCGCATATTATCATAACCTGATTACCGATTCCGGCCCTGCCACCGAAGTGCGCCTGTTCGGGTTGGGCGATGTATTCCGCAGCCGGTTTCGCGCTTTACGCGCCGCGCTGCGCAAAGGCCGGCTGCGGCTGGTCAGGCGGCATGCGCTGTTCGACCTTGCCACGCAGGTTCTGGCGATTGGGGCCACATTTGGCATCTTCGCCTATTCGGTTGCGCAGGCGGCGCGCGGGCAGCTCTCGCTGGGATCGCTCGTGATCGTTTACCTGGGATTTCAGAGTGGATTGGGATATCTACAAAGCCTTCTGCACGGCCTGGCCGGTTTGTTCGAGAGCAACCTGTTCCTGACTCATTTTTACCAGTTCCTCGATCTGAAAAATCAGGTACAGGCGCCGGTTGACCCGCTCCCCGTGCCGCGGCCTTTCCGGCGCGGGGTGGAACTGCAGGGCGTGAGCTTTCGCTACCCGGGTAGTGACCGTGACTCCCTGCGTGGGGTCGACTTGACGCTCAAGCCTGGCGAGGTGATCGCCCTGGTGGGCGAAAACGGGGCCGGGAAAACCACGCTGATCAAGCTGCTGTGCCGGTTGTATGACCCGGCAGCAGGCTGCGTGCGCGTAGATGGGATCGATCTGCGCCAGGTCGACCCGGCGGAATGGCGCCGGCAGATCGCGGTCGTTCTGCAAGATTACATGTGCTATTTTTTCAGCGCGGAAGAGAATATCTGGCTGGGCGATGTATCTGCTCCACCAGATGAAGAACGCATCCGCGCCGCGGCGCGGCTTTCGGGCGCCGAAGAAGCCGTCGAACGACTTTCGGGTAGCTTCCGGTCGATTCTCGGCAAGCTGTTTGAAGGCGGCATGGAACTAAGCACCGGTGAATGGCAAAAACTGGCCCTGGCGCGCGCCTTTTACCGCAAAGCCGAGATCGTTGTGCTGGACGAGCCTACCAGCTCGCTTGACCCGCTGGCCGAAGCCGAACTCTTCCAGCAGTTTCGCCGCCTGATCGCCGGTCGCAGCGCCATCGTGATCAGCCACCGCTTTTCTACTGTGCAAATGGCTGACCGTATCTATGTGCTCGAAAGCGGGCAGGTGGTCGAATGCGGCACGCATGCCGAACTGCTGGCACGCGGCGGGCACTACGCGCGGCTGTACATGGCCCAGGCGCAGTATTATCAGCAAGGATAATCAGGGATTCAATGGGAAAATCAACGCATTCATCCGGATATCTCATCAGCTTGTATAAAGGATCTCAGGGCTGGTTGAAAATCGTCTTCACCCTGCTCCAGTCTGGTTTTAACGGCGTGTGGTTGGGCCTGCTCAGCCCGCAGCAGTTGCAGCAGTATACAGAGATGCACTATGATGGGATCAACCTCTATAAAGACGATGACTATATTCTCAGAGGCCTGTTTGATTGGGAAAAAACCTGCATCGAAAAGTATTTTCAAGGACTCGAAAAGATTTTGCTGACCGGCGCGGGCAGCGGGCGTGAAACGCTGGCGCTGAGCCGCATGGGGTACAGCGTGGATGCGTTCGAATGCAATCCCACCCTGGTGAATCACGGGAACGATCTGTTCGCGCGCATGAATATTGCTGCCCGGATCGAACTGTGCGCCTGCGATGTTGCCCCGCGAACTGGAAAAATGTATGACGGGGTCATCGCCGGGTGGGGCATGTACGCGCTCATCCAGGGCCGCGCGCGGCGCATCGCTTTTTTGCGGCAGCTTCGCGCGCAGTGCGCAGCCGGTGCGCCCCTGCTGCTGTCTTTTTTTACGCGCAAAGACGACCGCTTTCGCTACCGCTTCACCCGGCGCGTGGCGAACATCTTTCGCTGGCTGCTGCGCCGCGAGCGAGTAGAAGTCGGCGACGAATTGATGCCGGACTATATTCATAACTTTATCCAGGCCGAAATCGCCGCCGAAATGGAAGCCGCCGGTTTCCAACTGGTATATTACGATACGGAAGAATACGGTCAGGCCATTGGCCTGGCGGTCGGCGGATCATGATGCCCTACTTCCCGGAGCGCGCGGCATGAGTACCATGCAACCGGTTTCTTCGCCGGCCGAGATGCTGCGCAGCGCGCTGCTGGCGCTGCTCTGCGCCCGGCTGTATTCCACGGCTCCAGACCCGGCCTTGCTCCCCGCGGCGGATGACCGCGAGGGGTGGATGCAGTTGGTGGCCCTGGCGCACTCCGAACGCGTTAGCCCGCTGGTGTACCTGGTGTTGAAAGACAGCCAACTGTGCCCGCCGGAAGCGCTGGCGGCGCTGCGCGGCGTGTATTACCACACGCTGCAGCACAACACGCGCCTGTTCGGCCAGGTTGAGCAGATTGCCGCGGTATTCCAGGCGCGCGGGGTGGGGCTGATCGCACTTAAGGGCATGGCGCTGGCCGAGAGCCTGTACCACAACCCCGGCCTGCGCCCGGTGACGGATATCGACCTGCTGGTGCGCCCGGCAGACGTGCCCGCCGCGGCGGAAGAACTTGCCCGCCTGGGCTGGCAACAAAGCGGCGAGCAGTTTCGGGGGCCGCAGGAAGATTACCGCCACGAACTGCAATTCCTGCGCGCCGGAACTCCCGCTGCGCTCGAACTGCACTGGGGGCTGTTTCAGCCCTGGTTTTATAAGCGTGTCATCCCACCGGATCAACTGTGGGGCACGGCGCGGCCGCTGCCGCAGCGCGGCAGCGCTGTGCTGGAATTAGGCCCCGAGGCCTGCCTGGTGTACATCGCCGCGCACCGCATGCTCCAGCATTCGGGCGGGGGCGGCCTGTTGTGGCTGTTCGACCTGGCGCTGATGGCGCAAGACCCGGCGCTGGATTGGGAGCGCGTGCTGGCCGATACCTGCGGTTGGGGGCTCGTGCTCTCGGTGCGCCCGGCGCTGGCGGAGATCGAACGGGTGTTTGGCGTGCCCGTGCCGCCCCGGGTGACCGCCGCGCTGGCAAAGATGCGCCCCGGCTGGCAGGAGCGCTATGCCTACAAGCGTTTTGTGGCTGGCGAACTTTCCGCCGCCGGGATCGTCTTCACCATGATGCTGGAAATGCGCGGCAGCCGCGAGCGAGCGCGCTAC
>DATCUC010000121.1:0-8033 GCA_036567625.1 Anaerolineaceae bacterium
GCAGGAACTCGGGCATAGGCTAGTTGGTCCACAACGCCAGGTTGAGAAGGTAGACCGCCAGTCCAAAAGTGGCCATCGCGGTCAGGTTGAGCAGGTTCCAGCGCGGTTTACCGCCGCGCATCATCTGGCTGACGAGGTACATCTGGTACAGGCCGACCGGCAGCGAAAGCAGCGCCGGCCAGGTCAACGACCAGGGCAAATCCAGCAGCGCGGCCGCGCCAAACATCAGAAAGGCCACCAGGATGAGAATATTGTGCACGTTCATGCCAAACTGCCAGCCCATGCGTACCATTAACGTGCGGCGGTTGTAGCGCACATCCGCGCCGTACTTCTGCAGGGTGCGCGCCAGCAAAGTCGCCAGGTAGAGCACGGTCAGGGGGAAGGTGAGCATGGCCACCAGCCGGTGCAGATCGCCCACCTGAAACAGGAACGCCAGCCCGGGCACCAGGTTCGCCATTAAGATGGCGGTAGTCAGCTCACCGTACCCCGAATAGACCAGCCGCAGCGGCGGCACGGCATAGAAAAAGGCCAGCAGGAAGGCAAAGCCCAGGAACAGGAAGGCCGGCGGTTGGATCGAGCCGCTCCACAGCAGCAGCACCGTGAGCACGGCGCCGACGGTCATCATCACCAGCGCGGACTGCAGCACCACCTGGCGCGAAAGCTGCCCGGTGAACTCCTTGCGCGGCGCGTCGGGCTTATTTTCCACCGGGCTGTCGGTTTCTTCGGGCTGCGGCGTATCGTAATAGGCTTTGAGGTAAAAGCTGCTCAATTGCAGGAAGGTGACGCTGGCCTGCCCAATCCAGTAGACAGTCCAGTCGATGGTATAGCCGAGGAAATTGGCAATTCCACCACCCAGACCGTAGAGAAAAACGCCAATCAACAGCTCATATGGCCGGGAAAGGCGAATCAGGTTCATTAAAAGCGTGCTTGATGTCTTTGGTTTGTTATCCATACCGGTTTCATATCAATTGATACCCACCGTCGACGACGATCGTCTGGCCGGTGATGTATTCGTTTTCCAATAAGAATAGCACGGCCTGGGCAACCGATTCCAGATTGCCCGGCTGCTGCAAGGGCAGCCGCCGCGCCAGCCGCTGCCAATCATCTTCGCTGACCGTTTCGCTGCGTAGCAGCAGGCCGGGGGCCACCGCATTGACGCGAATGTCCGGCGCCAGCGTTCGCGCCAGCAGGCGCGTCAGGCTTTCCAGCCCGGCTTTGCTAACAGTGTACGCAGGGAAACCGCTCCAGGCGCGCAGCGCGCCGCTGTCGGTAATATTGATGATTACGCCCCCCGCGGACATTAACTGCGCGGCCTCGCGCGCGCATAACCACGGCGCGCGCAGGTTGAGCTGCAGCGTCGCGTCCCATTCTTCGCTGGTAAGGGTGCGCAGGTCTCCGCGTTCCATCACCCCGGCTGAATTGACCAGCACCCGCAGCGGCAGGGCCAGCCCGGCGGCCTGCTCAAAAAGGGCGACGATGGCATGCTCCTGGCGCAGGTCGGCGGGCAGCAGCCACACCGGTACGCCCAAGGCTTCGATCTCCGCGGCGGTTTGGCGGGCGGCTTCTGCGGATTGGTGGTAATGCAAGCCGATCGCATACCCGCGCTGCGCCAGGGCCAGGGCAATGCCACGGCCCACGCGGTGCGCCGCGCCGGTGACTACTGCCAGGGGAAAATGCTGTGTTTGCCCGCCCACTATGCTCCGGTCACTTTCGGAAGAAATTGGACAGGATAAACCAGACATTGGCCGGCCGCTCCGCCAGGCGGCGCATCAGGTATGGGTACCAGGCCGTACCATAGGGCACGTACACGCGCACCGGGTAACCGGCGGCCAGCAGCTGCTGCTGGAGATCGCGGCGAATACCGTACAGCATCTGAAATTCGAGCACTTCTTTGGGCAGGGCAAGCCGCTGCGCCAGCCCTTGCGCAAAGGTGATGCGCGCCAGATCGTGCGTGCCCAGCGCGGCAATCGGGGGAAATCTCAGGCTGCCGCCTATGCCTGGGTCAACTTTACGGGCATGCGTAAGCAGCAAGGTGGTCAGGTGGTCATAATTAGCATCCACATCCGCCTTTTTGGGATAGGCCACCTGCGGCGGTTCGCGGTACGCGCCCTTCACCAGCCGGATGCGCGTGCCGCGCTCCAGCAGCGCGCGCACATCCGCCTCGCTGCGGTACAGGTAGGATTGGATCACCATGCCAACATTATCAAACCCGCGCTCGCGCGCCCACTGGTAGGCCGCCAGCGTGCTGTCGACCATCGAGCTATCTTCCATGTCGATGCGGATGAAATTGCCGCAGCGTTGGGCGGCGCTTAGCACGCGCTCCAGGTTCGCGCGGCCCATCTCTTCGGAGAGGGTCAGCCCGATCTGGCTCAACTTAATCGAAACGCCGGAAACCAGGTTCTGGCGCTGGATATCTTCCAGCAAGGCGATAATCTCATCCGCGGCGCGGGTGGCTTCGGCGGCGCTGGTGGTATGCTCACCCAGCGGGTCCAGCGTCACCCGAAAACCCTGCTGGTTGAGCGCGCTCACCACGGGCAACACATCCGCGCGGGTGGTTCCGGCGGTAAAGCGAGAAGCGATGCGCCAGGAAAAGCGCCAGCTTGTGATCAGCCGCTGCGCCCACCGCGCCTTCGATAGTAGAATAAAGAATGCTCGCAGCATATGCCCTCACCTGCCTGGATTGCGGCCCCCCTCGCTATACCGGTTTCATTCTAGCATACTTGACTGAGGGAGATAGCCGCCGGCTGTCAAAGACCTTACACTATTTTCATTTTTTTGACATTTAGAATCGTTTATGCTATTCTTGATTTCTGGTAATGCATGGCGAAACACCAGAAACCGCCCCGGCTCGGACACATTACCCCTAAATTTATTGCAAGGACGGTCTATGCAACGCGAACGCGTTTCAGAAAATGTATATTGGTTTCAAAGTGAAGTCTATGCGCAGGTGACCGCGGGCGTGATCACCGGGCCACAGTGGGCTATCATCATCGATACGCTGGCGACGCCCGAAGAAACACTGATGATGCGGGGCTTTATTGAAGACGAGTTGAATGTACCTGTGCGGTACATTATCAATACGCATTACCATGCCGACCATACCTGGGGCAACAGCTTCTTCCCAGGCGCGACGATCATCGGGCACGCGCTGTGCCGCGATTTGATGCTTTCGAAGGGCGCGGCCGCGCTGGAATCGGCCAAAAAGCAAAATCCGATCTTCAAGCAGGTAAAACTCGTGCCGCCGCACCTGACCTTTCATGAAGGGCGGCTGACCCTGCGGGTGGGCAAGAAAAACCTGATCCTGTTTGCCACCCCCGGCCATTCGGCAGACGGTATTTCCGTGCTGGTTGAGGAAGACCGCGTTCTGTTCGCGGGGGATGCTTTCATGCCTCTGCCCTATATCGTGGATGGAGATGTAGATGAAAGCGCCGCCACGATCAAAAAGATCGGCAAGATGGGGCTGGAAAACATCATCCAGGGCCACGGCGATATCATTCTGCGCGGCGAAATTGAAGACGCAGTGAAAGAGAATCTGGCCTACCTGTCGGCCATTCGCAAAGGCGTGCGCGCAGCTGCCCGCCGCCGCAACCCGATCGATGCGCTGATGGGAATGGATATCGAATCGTGCGGCAAGAACCGCATCCATCTCTCCGGGCTGGCCGAAGAGCTGCACCGGCGCAATTTACGCGCCCTGTACCGCCAGATCCAGGCTGAAGAAGCGACCGCGGTGGTTGCCGCGCCCCAGGAAGATTAGCGCCCGCCGGCTTTCTTCTGCTCAGCGCGCTTCTTGAGGTAGACGCGCAGTCCAACCATGCGCTCGGTTCCCTGGCGCAGCCGCACCAGGTTTGGACGCAGCGCCCACAGTACCACCACCACAGCCAGCGCGCCGAAGGCGGCATATTCCCACGGCCCGGCACTGGTAGCCGCGCGGTAGGTAAAGAGCACCAGCGATACAACCGCCGCGCTGATGGTTGTGACCGAAGCGTAGCCGATGAAAATAAAGACCAGCGCAGCAATTGGGAAGGTGAAGAACAGCGACGGCTGCCATAGTCCAAAGGCCGCGCCAACGCAGGTGACGCCCCCTGCTCCACCGCGCAAATGCCAGCGCCCATCGGGCTTGCGTTCCGGCAGGTAAATGGAGTAATTGTGCCCCAGCATAGCCAGCAAACCGGCGGCAACCTCGACCCAGTACATGCCCGGCAGCATCCAGCGCACCAGGTACACGGCCAGCGCGGATTTACCGAAATCCGCCAGCCCGGTGAGCAGCCCGGCCAGCGTGCCGGCGGCGCGCATCACGTTCGTACCACCGGTTCGCCCGCTGCCCACATGGCGCACGTCTTTACCAGTGCCAATTTTTACGATGATCAAACCCGAAGGAATTGACCCCAATAGATACGCCCCAATGAGGAGGAAGATGACTGTCAGCGTCTGCATAAGTTGTTGTTTTTTCCGTAGATATGCATATTAAACCCGGTTCAGCCTGCGCGGTTACGCATCCACATAGATTTCCACTTCGCGCGCTGTGCCATCCGTGATGGCGAACGCGCGCGCCCGCCACTGATCGCCATCCGGATACCAGATCACCGTCAGCGCAGGTGGGTAGGCAAATTCATTAATGTCGGTAGGAGAGGGTATTTGCGGCCCGGCCGGGTGAGAATGGTAAATGCCCAGCAGATCCTGGCCCTGGTCTTCCAACCAGAACAGCGCGTCGATCTGCTCGCGCGCGTCCATGCGATAGCGCAGCGGGCTGCGCAGGCTGTTCGTGACCGGGATGACGCGCGTCACCCGGCCGGACTGGCCGGCCAGTATGCCGCACGCCTCTTCCGGGGCCGCGGCGCGTACGTGCGCGCGCATCTGCTCCATTTGCGTTTCACTCAGCATTAACATTTTCAGCACATCAGCCAATCAATACCGCAAGACCCCAGGTAAGCGCCAGGAAAACCGCCGGTTCAATCCACAGCGTCTTGCGGCTACGCTCTTCTTCAATCGCGCCGGCCAGGCTGGTGAGGGCGTAGGCCGGGCCGGTGATTGCCAGACCAAAGCCGAGCGGTGAGGCCGGCCAGTAGTGCAGGCCCATCGCCAGTTGGCCCACCGCCAGGGCAATTCCTACCGCCCAATACCAGCACCAGCGCCCGCTGAGGCGCAGATACAACGTGCGCACGGCGACCAGCCCCACCGTGGGAACCAGCGCCGGCAGCAGCAGGTATAAGCGCAGCCCAGAGGCACGCAGGGCAATCGACAGGGTGAGAAAAAGCGCAAACGAAACCGCGGTGAGGCCCACGGCGGCGGGGGCCTGGCGTTCGTCGCCAATGTCTACCACGATATATTCCGCCAGAAAGACCAGCACCAGCAGCACCCCGCCAAAGGCAAAGACGGCCCACCACTGCAAGCCTACTTCCAGCGACTGGAGCGGCACGCCGATGGCCCAAGCGGTCAGCGCGGGCAGCAGCCAGTGCTGGTAGGTACGCTGGCCCTCGAGGCGCGGGTGATCAATCAACAGCCAGCTTGTGCCCGCCGCCGCGAGGATGGCAACCAGCGAGGAAACCAGCGTGTACACGTTGAGCGGCAGCAGGAAGTAGAACCCTGGAAGCTGCAGCGATAGGCTCAGGTCAGGGATCTGGAGAAATGGCGTCAGCGCGTACACCAGCAAAATGCTCGCTGCCAGCACGCTCAACCGGTTGACGTCCGGGAGATTCTGATGCTCATCCACGGCCTTATTGTACCGTATCCTTCTGGCATGCGAACCCAACATCAGGTAGAATGAGGCAAACTTACCCTCACAGGACGGTGGCGATGAGTGACCAGCAGGTGATCTTCTCGATGGTGCGCGTGGGGCGCGTCTTTCCCCCCAACAATAAGCAGGTGCTGCGCGATATTTCGCTGGGCTTTTACTACGGCGCGAAGATCGGCGTGCTGGGGCTGAACGGCGCGGGAAAAAGTACTCTGCTGCGCGTGATTGCCGGTAAGGATGACGGCTATAACGGCCTGGTTACCTTTGCAAAAGGCTATACCACCGGCCTGCTGGAGCAGGAGCCGCAGTTAGACAACGCCAAAACCGTGCGCCAGGTGGTGGAAGAAGCCGTCCAGCCGGTGGTGGATATGCTGCGCCAGTACGACGACATCAGCGCCAAATTTGCCGAGCCCGACGCCGATTTTGACGCGCTGATCGCCGAGCAAGGCCAGCTGCAGGAAGAACTGGACAAGCATGACGCCTGGATGCTGGACAACCGCCTGGAAGTGGCCATGGACGCGCTACGCTGCCCGCCGGGGGACACCCCGGTGAAGGTGCTTTCCGGCGGCGAGCGCCGCCGCGTGGCGCTGTGCCGCCTGCTGCTCACCCAGCCGGATATCCTGCTGCTGGACGAGCCGACGAACCACCTGGATGCCGAATCAGTGGCCTGGCTGGAACGCCACCTGCGCGAATACCCCGGCACGGTGATCGCCGTCACCCATGACCGCTATTTTCTCGACAACGTGGCCGGGTGGATTTTGGAACTGGACCGTGGCTACGGCATTCCCTGGCGCGGGAATTACTCTTCCTGGCTGAGCCAGAAGCAAGAGCGGCTGCGCCAGGAAGAACAGGGCGAATCCAAGCGGGTCAAGACCCTGCAGCGCGAACTGGAGTGGATCCACATGTCGCCCAAGGCGCGCCAGTCGAAGGGTAAGGCGCGCGTCACCGCATATGAAAAGCTGCTGAGCCAGGAAACCGAAAAAGCGCGGGAAGACCTGGAAATCTACATCCCGCCCGGCCCGCGCCTGGGTGACGTGGTCTTTGAATTCAACGGCGTGAGCAAAGCCTACGGCGACCGCCTGCTGATCGACAACCTGTCGTTTTCGCTGCCCGCCGGGGCGATTGTCGGCGTGGTGGGGCCGAACGGCGCGGGCAAGACCACCCTGCTGCGCATGATCACCGGGCAGGAGCAGCCGGATAAAGGCAGCATCCGCCGCGGCGAGACGGTGCAGCTCGCGTATGTGGATCAGAGCCGGGAGAGCCTCGACCCGGAACGGACCGTGTGGGAAGAGATCAGCGAAGGCCAGGATCGACTGGAACTGGGCGGGCAAAAGCGCAACTCACGCGCCTATGTATCCAGTTTCAACTTCCAGGGCGCTGACCAGCAGAAGAAGGTGGGCACGCTCTCGGGCGGCGAGCGCAACCGGGTGCACCTGGCGCGGATGCTGAAGAGCGGCGCCAATGTGATCCTGCTCGACGAGCCGACCAATGACCTGGACGTAAACACCCTGCGCGCGCTGGAAGAAGCCCTGGAAAGCTTTGCCGGGACGGCCGTGGTCGTTTCGCACGATCGCTGGTTTCTGGACCGCATCGCCACGCATATTTTGGCCTTTGAGGGCGACAGCCAGGTGCGCTTCTTTGAGGGCGGCTGGTCGGATTATGAGGCGGATCTCAAGCGGCGGTTGGGGAAAGACGCTGACACGCCGCACCGCATCAAATATCGCAACCTGACGCGCTAGATTTCCGCTGACAAATAGCATCTTGCCAGCCGCGCCGGCTGATCTTACAATAGAACCATTCACCATCGGTGGTCGGTATTGGTTTCGTTTACCGGCGTCGGGCATTTCAGCCCGTCGAAAAGTGCCGCCGCCCTTTCTCACAGGAGGCCACCGATATGAAACCCTGGAATGAGTACATTTTTGCAAGCAGCGTTGAGGATGCCGTTGCGGCCCTCTCCGCGCCTGGCAGCAGCGCCCACCCCATCGCGGGCGGGACGGATTTGCTGCTGGAAATCCAGCAAGGGCGGCGCGCTCCCGCGCATACCCTGGTTGACCTGACGCGCATCCCCGAACTACAGCGCCTGGAACAAGAGAAAGACAGCCTGTCGATTGGCGCGGCAGCGCCGGTGGCGTGCATCGTCACTCACCCGCTGGTGCAGGCGCACGCCCAGGCGCTGGCAGAGGCTTGCCGGTTGATCGGCGGGCCGCAGGTGCGCAATACGGCCACCCTGGGCGGTAACGTCGCTCACGCCCTGCCCGCCGCGGATGGGATGATTGCCCTGGCTGCCTTGGACGCGCAGGTA
>DATCUC010000122.1:0-4650 GCA_036567625.1 Anaerolineaceae bacterium
CGGCGCGGGTGCGCGCCGAAACGCGCATAACCGGCGCATCAGCCAGCACTGTGCCCTGCACGGCAGAATGCACATCCATTTCCACCAGGTCGAGCCAGTCGGGATCGTCAATCAGGTCAGTCTTGGTGAGTACGATCACCGCACCCTGCACCTGCAAGATGTCGAGGATGGCCAGGTGCTCGCGGGTTTGCGGCATAACGCCTTCATCGGCGGCGACGACGAATAGCACGGCATCAATCCCACCGACCCCGGCGAGCATATTCTCAATAAAATCGCGGTGGCCGGGCACGTCGACAATGCCCACGCTTTCGCCGTCGGGCAGGGTGAGCCAGGCAAAGCCTAGCTCGATGGTCATCTCGCGCGCCTGTTCTTCTTTCAGGCGGTCAGGCTGGATGCCGGTCAGCGCCGTGACCAGCGTTGACTTGCCGTGATCCACATGCCCCGCCGTTCCGACTACACGCATCTTTTTATCCCCGCACTAGCGCGAACGCCCAAATGCCTTTTCGTAGGTTTCCATCCAGTCATGCGTCAACGCCAGCAGGGACTGTAGCCGTTTCTCGTTCTCGCTGGTAATCTGGCGCACCAGGTCTTGCAGCTCTTGCGAGATATCTTCCAGGTATAACATGCGCTCTTGCAGCTTTTCGGAGCGTTTTTCATCTTCGCGATGCTGTTCTTCTTGCACCAGGGTGTAGTTTGTCCAACGTTTTTGATCGTCGGCGCGGAAGCTGACCCATTCCTGCCGGAAGCGGTCTTCAGTCAGGCGCTGCATTTCCGTGACTTCGTTGATGCGGCGTTCAAAGCGCTGGGTGATCTCGTCAAACGACTCCTGCGCGCGCTTCACCGCGCGGTGAGTGGCATCCAGGGCCTGCAACTGCGCATCCAGGTTGACGGCCTGCTTTTCGACAATATCAAAGCGCACCTGCCAGTCTTTCCAGATGCGTTCGCGTTCGACATTGGTCAAATTCTGGCGTTCGATGAAAGCCGTCACCGCCTGGCGGCGCTCGGCTTCGGCGGCCTGCAGATCGCTCAGGCGCATTTCTACCTTGCGCAGGCCGTCGGTGCTCAAATCGACCTTGCCGCGCTGTTCTTCCTGGCGTTTGCGCAGCGCTGCCACCTCGCCCTGCACGTCGGTGAGGCGCTTGGTGTCCTGGCGGCGGCCTTCATCCAGCAGGCGCAGCGAGCGGCGGTATTCTTCATCGTAGCGGTGGGTGTCCACCACTTTCTTTTCAACTTCTTCAATCAAGCGGCTCAGGCGGAATTCCTCTTCCTGGCGCGCCTGCAGATTCTTGCGCAGATCCGGGATCGGGTCGAGGCCCTTGCGCACCTCGGCGATGGATTTATTGAGATTCTCCATATCGGCAAGGCGCACTTTTTCCATCTCGCGATCGTGCTCCAACCGGCCCTTCTCCACCGCGTCGATCTGGCGCGATAGATCGACGCGCACCTGGGCGATATTCGTTTCAATCTGATCAAAGCGCGCAAGCTGTGCGCTTAAGCGCGACACTTCTCCGCTCAATTCGCGGATCTGCTGCACCAGATTCGGAATCATTCCCTCGGCGGCAATCAGCCGTTCTTCGAGCGTGGCGATCAAGGTCTTATCTTTACGCCGCTCGGTGTCAATCCATTCCAGGCGTTTGACGATCTGGTCCAGGTCCATAGGTGAAATCCTTTATTGTTGTTAAATGGAAAACGTCGCCAGTCCTCTGGCAGTTTTGGGCATTAAAATCACCGGCTGAATGCGTGCATCATTCGTTCATGGCGATTATACCAAGAACCAGGGCGCTACGCTTGCGCGCGAGGGCATCAGCGCAGCCGGGGGAAAGTAGCCAGCAGTTCGTTCAGGCCGGGCAAGAACAGCCCTGGCAGCAGCCCAATGATGACCAGCAGCAGCGCGCCGACGATGAGCATGACGACCTGCGTGCGGGTTTCGCTGATCTGGTACGGCTCATCGCCCTGCGCCATCAGGGCCAGCGCGCGCAGGCCGCCGATGAGATAACCCAGGTTGCCGGCCAACAGCCAGAAAGCGGCCAGCGGCGATTGGCTGGCCAGGGTTTCCATCAGCACCAGGCGCACAGGAAAACCGGCCAGCAGCGGCAGGCCGCCCAGCGAGAAATATGCCACCAGGCTGATTGCCCCGGCCAGCGGCGCGCGGCGCAGCAGTCCCTCGATGTTAGAGAAACCGCGGAACCCGGGTTGGCGCTGCAAGATCGAAAGCGCCAGCGCCCAGGTGGCCAGGCCAACAATGCGCGGCAGAAACATCTGCGCAAAAATATTCAACTGCGCCCCAATCCCCAGGCTGACTGCTACCAGGGCGAAACCGGTTTCCAGGATGACGGCATAGCCCATCAGGCGCGACAGGTTGCGCTGAAAGGCTGCCCAAATGCCCGCCGTACCCACCATGATCGCGCCAACCAGCTCCAAACCGGTGTAGAAAAGCTGGCTGGCGCGCAGCCAGGCAAAGGTATCCAGGTAGTTCAACATGAAATGCAGGATCACCGTCGAAAGCATTGTGACGATGAACCCGGCGATATATGGGTGCGACTGCTCAAGCAGCAGCGGAATCCAGGTGTAAAAGGGAAACACTGCCAACCAGAAGGCAAGACCCAACCCCAGGAACACCTCGGCCTGCAAATACAGCGTCTGATTTGACGGGTTGGCTTCAATGGAGGCCAGCGACCAGCCTGCCAGGAGGATAAAGGGCAGCGCCAGGGTTTGAAAGATCAAGTAGCGCAGCACGCCCTGGCCGAATGGCCTGCCGGGCGGGGCCAGCATGGGAATACTGACCAGCACGGCCATTTCGACCAGCAGCGCGGCATAAAGAAACGGCTCCACGGCTGCCACGGCCACGAGCAAGGCCACCATCAGCAGGCTGAACGGCACAAACAGGCGGTTGGTGCGCGCCACGCCGCTGCCGAGCAGCCAGAACCCGGCGGTGATGTAAATGAGAGCCAGCAGCGTGCGGCTGCCGTTTTCGAGAACGAGCCGGCGGCCAAGAATGGTCAGCGTATCGGGAATCTCAAATGACAGGGGGCCAATCTGCACCAGGCTGGCAATTGGCACCAGCAGGGCGATTGCCGCCAGCAGAAAACACAGGATTCCGGCCAGAACAATGACCAGATGCTCGCGTTTGCGCGCGAAGAATAAACCAACCGCGGCCGCCAGAGGCAGTCCAATCCACAGGACGGGCGCGCTCACTGTTCGGCCTCCTCCATCTCCGGCGCGGCCATCAGGTAAGCGCACAGGATGGCCAGTCCCAGCGTGATCACACTGAGCAGCCCGGCCACCAACACCGACTGCTCCACCACGGCATACAAAATCTCAAATCCGGAAAGCACGGTGAACAAACCCAGGATGACGCGCAGCGGGCGAGTCGTCATGCCCAACTGCAGCAGACCATTGATAATCAGCACCAACCCGCCCAGCAATATTGGCCGGCCAGCCGGAATCCAGCCGGCGAGCCCCTGCGCCGCGGCGATGACCAGGATGAGCCCAACCAGAGAAACCGCCAGCCGGAACACCGTACCCTGGATATTGCGGAAGGTGGCGTCTTCCAGTTCTTCCGCGGGCTGCGACGCGCCAATCAATGCGCCGGCCATCCAGCCGGTGACCAGCTTTACTACTGCCAATCCTACCGGCCAGGAAAGCAGCACCAACCCAAAAACGCCCAAAAACTGCAGCGCCAGGGCAATGATCGACCAGCGCCAGTTCTGGCTGAGGAGCAGCACCAGCGAAGTTCCCAGCAGCAGCACAAAGGCAGCGTACGAGACAATGTCGATCAGCATTACGGGCTGCCCTCTACGCGCAGCAGTGAGATCAACAGCGCAAGCAGCACCAGCACCCACAGTACGCCGCCGTCGCCTTCCAATATATTGGCGAGAACGGCTACGAACCGGCGCGCCCCGGCATAGGCCAGCATGCCCAGCCGGTAGAACCAGTCCAGGCGGAAAATTGCTCCCAACCAGCGGCCCACCCGGCCGCCAAGCACTGCCAGCCAGCCCGGCTCACCGCCCGGGCGCGGAGCCAACAGCCAGTTGAGCAGCGTCACGCCGCCCAGCGCCAGCAGCGCGGCCAGAATCCCAACCCAGGTGGCCAGGCTGAACGACTGCGGCAGCGAGAACCAGGCAGCAATGAACTGCGTGGCTATCAAGATGAACAGGCCGAAGGGGTACATGCCCTGCACCCAGCGCTCCATCGACGCCAACGAATCCACCGGCACGAAGATATGCCGGATATAGCCGGCCAGCAGGGCAGCATGGGCGAACAGGAAAAAGAGGTTAGCCGGTTCAAAGGGCTGTGACCACAACCCCAGCCAACCCGCGGCCGCCGGAGTGAACGGCAGACCGGCCAGCCCCAGCGCTCCCAGCAGCGGCATCACCAGCGTGCCGCGATCCCGCGCGGAAAACAGGAACAACAGGCTGCCCGGCAGGATCAACGCCAACCCCCAGGCAATGCTGGCCTGCGGCTGGCCGCGCAGCACGCAGATCAACGCCAGGGCCGACAGCGCCACCACCCAATACGGCCGGCCGCTGAGCGCGTTTTCGGCAGAGAGCCAGGCCAGCGCGGTGTACAGCACCGCCAGGGTAACCAGCGTCAGCAGCAGCGGCAGCCAGATCGCCTCGGCGCTCTGCGCCGGCAGCCGGGCCAGCAAGG
>DATCUC010000123.1:0-2157 GCA_036567625.1 Anaerolineaceae bacterium
CGCAGCGCGCCCCACACGCTTGCCGCCCCGGCGGCTTCACCGGCGTGGATGGTGACGTGCAGCCCCAAACGGCGCGCCTCCGCGAAGACTGCCTCAAATGGCTCGGGCGGATAACTTTGCTCGGAGCCGCCCAACCCCACCCCAATGACGCCGTATTCGCGCACTTCATTCACCTGCGCCAGGGTCCGCGCGGCAGTTTCGGGCGGGGTATCGCGCACCAGGTCGGCGATCAACTGGCTTTGCACCTGCGGCACGCGCTCCAGCCCGGCGCGCACGGCCGCGGTGATGCGCCCCACCTCCAGGCCGTGGCGCGCAAAATCCGTCGGCGAATAGAACGCCTCAACCGTGCGAATATTCTGGCGCAGCAAATCACGCGCTACCGCCTCGGCAAAGAAGGTAAAATCTTCGTATTCGCGCAGGAAACCATTTTTCCAGATCCAGGTTTCGATAAAATGCGGAAAATCCCGAAAGACAAACTTGCGTTCCAGCGCGGCAGCATCCGGCGCCTCCGGGTCACCGCCGTATTTTTGCGCCAGCGTCCACAGCGCGTCCAGGGGAATTGCGCCTTCCAGGTGCAGGTGCAGTTCGGTTTTGGGGATGCGTTCCAGCCAGCCGGTCGTTTCATCCATGGATTTCCTCCACCGTTTTGAAAGACTTCCGGGGCGAGCCCGCCCCGGAAGAAAATCGATTGCCTTGATATTCCCGCGCCCGGCGGCTAGACGATGCGCCCGCCGCGCAGCCGCGACTGGTAATCCTTCAAATCATCCCAACGGCCTTCCGCTGCCAGCCGCGCCTGTTCCGGCCAGGTCGTTGGGTCTGCGATGCGCAGGTGCGCGTCGTTCATCATCACCCGCAGCCGGTCGACCGGCGTTTCCGCCAGTTTGGAGAAGGTGCCAATGCCCGCCGCGCGGAGCAGCCCGGCGATCTTGGGGCCAATACCCTCGATGATCTCCAGGTCATCCGGTTTGAGCGGGGTCATGGTTTCCATGGCCTCCTCGACCGGGTTTTCCACGCCCAGCACCGGAACGCTCTCCGGCCCGGTTTCGTGGCGCAGCACCGGCACATCCACATTGTCGCGTGCGTCGCCTTCACCGGGCGCGTAGGTCTCCAACCCCGGCGTGACCAAATCCGGCACGATCGCGTCAGGCACGACCACTTGCGGCGCGGCCTCTCCCGGAGTAATCACCGGCGCCTGTTCCAGGTCACTCCGGCCGTAGGCCACCGCGCCTTCCACCGGGGCTACGTCTTCCACCGCGGGCAGCCCCGAAGACCGGGTTTCGGCTTCGATTTTGCGCTCGCCGGTAGTTTCCACCGGCCCGCGTTCCTGGCGGCCCAACCACCACAGCACCAAAACGATCAGGATCAGAATAATAATGATCCACAGCCAATCCGATATGCCGCCATCCTGTTGGAATACTCCGGCAGTTGATCCGATGAGTGAAGCAAGCATTTCTTCCTCCTTGGCGAACCATCTGTGCGCATGTGCGTTGCCTACAGTATAGAATGAATATCTATTCTGTACAAATGAAATACTGTGGCTTTTTACGCTCTTGCCCAGGCTGAACTATTCGCCAGCGGATCTTCTCATCCCGCCGGTTTGAGCGCCCGGGTAGCGAAATAGGTGGCCATGTACGCGGATAAGGTATCTTGCGGATCCCGGTCCTCGTAAAACCCGGCAATCATGAACCCGGCTTCCAACTGCCCGCCGATCTGTTCATCCAGCGTATGACTCCATTCCAGCGCGTAGCCGCTGCGCAGATAGTCAGCGCGTTCTTCGGCGTTCAGGCTGTCCAGGTCTGAGTAAGGCAGCGAAAAGCGCACCTCACAAACGCCTTCCTCCAGCTTGCGAAAATCAAAAATATACATCGCCGGGTTTGCCATGCCGGCCAGCAGCGTTCCGCCCGGGCGCAGCACGCGGAAGGTCTCGCGCCATACCGGGCGTACCTCAGGTATGAACACGTTGGACACCGGGTGAATGATCAAATCAAAGCTGGCATCCGCGAAAACGGATAGATCGCGCATGTCGCCTTCTACCGTGCCGATCTCCAGCCCGTCACGCTGCGCCACCCGGCGGTCCTGCTCCAGCATGCGCGGCGAATTGTCGAACACGGTCACCCGCGCGCCGGCGGCGGCCAACATGGGGCCCTGCTGGCCGCC
>DATCUC010000124.1:0-4485 GCA_036567625.1 Anaerolineaceae bacterium
ATCTCCCAGGTGGAGGTGGCGGCGCTGGCGGATTCGATGCAGGCTTCCAGCCCGGCGTCGCGCACCAGGTGCGCAAAAACCGCCTCGGCCATCGGCGAGCGGCAGATATTGCCGGTGCAAATAAACAACACAGAGATCTTCCGGGAACAGTCAGTCATGCGGGCAATTATACCAGCCGCGCCAGGGATTTTGCCGGGCTGCGCGCGCCGCGCACGGATTGGCATTTGACAACCCCGGCCGAGATTCGTATGATTAATCCATCACAGCGTTTGGAGGAAAGGTATGCCGTTCGATTCATCGCATTTTCGCCTTGAACTCCTGGCCCCGGGCGTGTACGCGGCGGTGGCGAAACCGGGCGGCTGGGCCTGGTCGAATGCCGGGATTGTCGACCTGGGCGGCTATACCCTGGTCTTTGACACGTTTTTCTCCCCGACTGCCGGCGAAGACCTGCGCCGCGCGGCGGAGATCGTCACCGGGCGCTCGGTGACCTGGGTGGTGAACAGCAGCTACCGGCTGCTGCACACCGGCGGCAACCAGGCTTTCCCCAACGCGGCTGTGCTGGCCACGGCGGCTGCGCGCCAGTTGATGGCCGACCGCATTTGCGCGCTGATGCCGGTGTGGCGCAAGAATCCGGCTCCGCTGCTCGAGGAGATCCGGGTAGGCGCGGCGCTGAACGCTGAAGACCAGGCCGGGCTGGACCGGATGCTGCTCGAAATGCTGCCCGGCCTGCACGTGACGCTGCCTGAGCAAACCTTTACCGGGCAGATGGAATTGCACGGGACGCTGCGCAGCGCCGTCATCCGGCCGATTGAAGGCCACCCGGCAGGGGCGTGCGTGCTGCGCATCCCGGATGAGGAGATTGTCTTTACCGGCAGCGCGGAAACCGGCGAAGACCCGGCCCGCGCGCGCATCGTTCCGGGCCAGGGCGAGCTGTAAGCGCGGGCATTTTGCCAATTTTCCGGCCCTCGTCCCGCGCCGCTGCTGTGGGGCGAGGGCCGGGCGCTGCCTTACAGTTTGCTTAGGTGCTCCCAATTCCATGCCGGAGATGTAATGGAAACCGAAGAAACGGCGTTAATCGTGTAGAATATTCTTACACCCCGCCTGGTTTTTAAGCTCGAAGAATGGCTTCGCAAATCCTCCTTCCCGTTCTCTGCATGGGGATCACAACCGTGATCTCAGCCTATATGGTTGTCAAGGGCTGGCGATGGCGCAGAATTTTGGGCGGGAATGCGTTTTTTCTGCTCATGCTGGCGGTGACGGTTTACGCCGGGACGTACACTGTCGAATTGGCCGTGGAAAGTACCGCGGCCAAAATTTTATGGTGCAAACTGGGCTATTTTGGCATTGTTTGCCTGGCTCCGTTGTGGCTGACCTTTGCCTTATCCTTCAGCGGGCACGGAAAGTGGCTCACCCGCGGACGCGCGCTGGCGCTGTGGGTGATTCCTGTGCTTCACCTGGGCCTGGTGCTGACGAATGAACTGCACAACCTGGTGTGGCCGGTCATTTTGCAGCTTCCTCAGTCGGCGGGGGCGCGGCTGCAGTACGGGCACGGGCTGGCGGTATGGCTGTTTACTGCCTATGCTTACCCGCTGTTCATCGTGGGCACGTACCTGCTTATCCGGGCTGCGGCGCGTTCCACGTCTGTGTACCGGCTCAGGCTGACCGGCATGATCATTGGCGCGGTGGTCCCGCTGGCGGCCAACGCGCTGTACCTGCTCGAATGGAATCCGTTTCGGGGGCTGGACCTCACTCCGATTGGTTTTCTGATCGCCGGGACGCTGGTGTCGGTGGGGCTGGTGATTTATCGCAATTCTCGGCTGCTGCCGGTAGCGCAAGATGTAATTTTTCAGAGCATGGGCGATGGCGTGCTGGTGCTGGATACTGAAGATCGCCTGGTGCAAATCAACCCGGTGGGGGCAAAGCTCACCGGGCTGAGTAAGGATGCTCTCGGCCACAACCTTTTCCAGCTTTTCCCAGGGAACGGATCTATCCTGGCATTGAAAGATATGAGCGTTCCTCACGCTGTGCTCGAAATTGTGGTGAACGGTAGTCAGCAACTGCTGGAAGCGAGTATTTCGCCTTTGTGGGATCACAATGGAAGCCTGCAGGGTAGGGTGGCGCTGCTGCGCGATATACGTCAGGAACAGGTGATGCGCGATGCCGAGCGCCGCCGCGCGCGCCAGATGGAAGCGCTGAACATCATCACCCACGCCGCGCTGCGCGCGCCTGACCTGGCGCAGATGATCCAGGTGTTGGCCAACAGCCTGGGCGTGCTGTTTGACGCCGACGGGGCGTATATTACCCTGTGGGATGATGCACAGCAGCGCGTTATTCCCGCTGCCGCCTATGGCCAGATGCGTTACACTTATTCGGCGATCAAGCCCGATCCGGAGGAAAAAACGATCACCCAATCGGTGCTGGATGCCGGACGGGTACTGCAAGTTGAAAACACGTTTCATTCGCCTTATCTCAGCTCGCGGGTGGCGGCGATGTTTCCTGCCGAGTCGATCCTGGCGCTGCCGTTGATCGTCGACCAGCGCAAACTAGGCGCGGTGCTGATCGCCTTTAACCGCAGCCGCCGCTTCACCCCGGAGGATGTGGCCCTGGGTGAGCAGGTGGCGGCGCAGGTGGCGGTTTCCATCGCGAAAGTGCAGCTTTTTGAAGCCGAGCGCGAGCAGCGCAAACTGGCCGAAGCCCTGCGCGTGATGGGCATGACGATCAGCGAGAGCCTGGATTTTGAAACCGTGCTCGACCGCTTGCTGGACGAGATCGGCAAAGTGGTGCCGTACGACGCGGCGTGCATCATGCTGGTTGATGCCGACAAAAAGCGCGCCCGCGTCGCCCGTTTGCGCTACATTTCCGAAAGCACTTCCGCGGCCCAAGAATGGAAAACCACGCCGCTGGTAGTCAACATTGAGGCGACGCCTAACCTGGCGCAGATGATCCAGACCGGGCAGCCGTTGATCATCGAAGATATCGAACAGGGCCTGAATTGCGCAGGTCTGCCGCTTTCGGCGCATTTATTACGCTCGTGGGCCGGCGCGCCTATCCTTTCACGGGGGGTGGTGATTGGTTTCCTTTCACTGCATAAAGTCGAGCCGGGGTTTTACCAGCCCGGTTATACCAGCAGCCTGGCGGCCTTTACCGGGCAGGCGGCCAACGCCATCGAGAACGCGCGTATCTTCACCGAAATGCAGCGCGCCACCGCCAAGGAGCGCCTGCTCTTTGCTGCCACGCGCGATTTTACCGCCGGCCTTGACACCGAACCTGTGCTGCAGGCTATTGGCCGTCATATGCTCGCCGGTTTGCAGGCCGACGGCTGCATGATCAGCCGCTATGACCCCGACACCGGCAGCCTCACCAGTGTGTATGATGCGCTATCCGGCCAGCATACTGCCGCAACCCTCAGTCGTTCGCCGCTGTCGAAGTATCCAATCACTCGCACCGCGGTGACAAGCGGTACGCCGCAGACGCAGTATATCGACGACTACACTCTGAGCATGGGGGAACGGGCGTTGATGCAGAAGTATCATGCGCAGGCGCTGTTACTGCTGCCGCTGGTAGTGGGTCGCGAGCGCAAAGTGTTTGGCCTGGTAGAACTGTTCCGCCAGCAGTCCGCCGCGCCCTTTACGGAAAACGATATCGAGCTGGCCCAAAGCCTGGCAGCGCAGGCGGCCATCGCTCTGGAAAACGCGCGGCTGTACGCCGAAACCCAGCACCTGGCCATTGTCGACGAGCTGACCGGGCTGTACAACCGGCGCGGCCTGTTCGAACTGGGCCAGCGCGAGCTGGAACGCGCCACGCGCTTCAAGTATCCGCTGGCGGCGCTGTTCCTGGATATTGACCACTTTAAGATATTCAACGACCGCTACAGCTATGCCGTGGGCGACCGGGTGCTGTGCCTGGTGGCCGAATGCGTGCGCATCAATCTGCGCGATTTTGACATCATTGGACGCTACGGCGGGGAAGAAATTGTGATGCTGCTGCCCGAAGTGAATCCCGCGGCTGCGGTCGAAATTGCCGAGCGCCTGCGCCAATCGGTGCAGAGTCTGCGCGTCAACGCAGTGGGGGAAGAAGTGGGCATCACCGTCAGCATTGGGGTGTGCACGGCGACCCAGGCGATGACGCGCCTGGATGAACTGCTCGACGGCGCCGGTCAGGCGGTGCACAAGGCCAAGAGCCAGGGCCGCAACTGCGTGGTGTTGGGGTAGTACGAAATTCGCCTGTATAATCAAGCTATACCCATACCGGCGAAAGGACATACGCATGCTGAACGATTCGGATCTCACTCCCTTTCTTGCTCCGCGCGGCATTGCTGTGGTTGGCGCATCGCGTGAGCCGGGTAAGCTCGGCTATTTTCTGGCGCGCAACCTGATTTCCAGCGGTTACGCGGGGGGCATTCACCTGATCAATCCGCGCGGCGGATCGCTGCTGGGCCGCGCGATGATCGCCAGCATCCTCGACGCGCCCGACCCGCTGGACCTG
>DATCUC010000125.1:0-10071 GCA_036567625.1 Anaerolineaceae bacterium
ACTTCCACCAGACGGGCGCGCACATGGCCGCGCTTCTCTTCCACGGCTTGCACGCGCACCCGCTCACCGGGCAGCGCCAGTGGCACAAATACCGCGCGTCCGTCTGGCAGCCGTCCCAGGGCATCGCCGCCGTAGGTCAGCGCCGTCAGGGTTACATCCCAAATTTGTGTATTGTTCATTTTTTCATCCTGTCGATAAGGGGATTGTAGCTGATAAATTGTCAAGGATGCGTGTGCATTATGCGCCAAAATGTACAGGTTTTAATACTGGTTTTTGACTATGTTTTTTACCCGGTTGCTATACAATTAATCTTGGCTTAATCAACGCCCCAAATACCCGGGTCGATTTTGTCGCTGGATTGGCGGGTGCAGCAAAACATTCTGCGGAAGAATACCATCCAAGGAGCTGAAAATGAAAAAAAGCACGCTTCTATACGGTTTTCTCTTCATTGCAGTGGTGATCACCGGGCTGTTGTTTGTGGCAGCCCGGCCTGTTGTGGCCGGCCCGGCCGCGCAGGAACCAAACATCCCGCGCGGCGGCGCATTGTATGATAACTGGATGGCCGTCCTGGGAGTAGAAGCGCCTGCCGGCGATATGCCCATCTGGGAACGGCAGACCACCAGCACCCGCTCCGGGCCGGATACCTGGCGCTGCGTCGCCTGCCACGGCTGGGATTATCAGGGAAACGAAGGCGCGTACCGCTCCGGTACCAACTTTACCGGGTTCCCGGGAATCTATTCGGTCAGCAAAGACAAAAGCATCGATGAGCTGGTGAGCATCCTCAAAGGCAGCGCTGACCCCGAGCATGACTTCTCCGCTTATCTGGATGATGCCGCCCTCGCCGATGTGGCGCATTTCCTCAAGGATGCGGCCATTGACGACAACGAGTTCATTGATAGGATCACGCTTAAGGTCAAAGAGGGCGATGCCGCTCACGGCCAGGAGCTATACGACCAGTCCTGCGCAAGCTGCCACGGCGCGGACGGCGCGACGATCACCTTCCGCTTTGAAGGCCAGTCAATTCCGTTGGGCACGTTGAGCGACCTCGACCCCTGGCGCTTCCTGCACAAAACCCGCTTTGGCACGCCCGGCACGCCCATGCCCATCGGCTACGATCTGGGCTGGACGCCCCAGGATGGACGCGATGTACTGCTCTACGCGCAGCAAAGCCTGGCTTCCGACGAGGCCGCAGCCCCTGCCCCTGCCATGGAGCAGACGCGCGTGGCGCAGCCCAACCGCGGCGGCCCGGCATCCAACTTCTTTACCAGTATTCTCACTGCGCTGACCGTCATGGTCGCCGGTTTGGGCCTGAACGTGCTGGTTTTCGCCGTTCTGGCCGCCATTATTCTGCTGGTGGTCTGGCTCATGCGCCGCAGATAATCAGAAGCAATGCGCCGCGAACGGCTTACTGGCCGCGCGGCATACAACACAGCCTTGAGAGGGAGAGAAAGGAGGAGTTATGAAGGAACGAAAACCCTGGTGGAAGCGCCGCCTGATCCTGGCGATCCTGGGCCTGGGCCTGTTGGTAGTATTGGGGGGCGCCGCCGGTGGGATTTATTTAACCCAACAGCCGCCTGAACAGCCGATCAACTTCCCCCACAGCACGCATGTGGGGCTGGGCGCGCAGTGTACCTTCTGCCACCCCGGTGTCAACTGGGGGCCGACGGCGGGCGTACCCTCGATTTCCAAGTGTTGGGGCTGCCACCAGCAGATCCAGAAGCAGTCCCCCGAACTGGCAAAACTGGCAAGCTACGTTGAAAAGAACGAGCCGATCCCCTGGGTTCCGGTCGCGCAGCAGCCTGATTTTGTGCATTTTAACCACCAGCCGCATATTGCCGCTGGGGTGGCTTGCGAAACATGCCATGGTGATGTCGGCAGCATGCGCACTGCCGAACCGCAGGCCGGTCAAAACATGGGATGGTGCCTCGACTGTCACAAAACCATGCGCCCCGAACTGGCCCAACACCTGGTCAGCGACTGCTCGACCTGCCATTATTAATCCTGGGGAGGATGCGGTATGAGTGAAAAGATTACTCGGCGAGAATTTCTCAAATTGACCGGTATTGGCGCGGCGGTCACCGCGGTACTTTCGGGCTGCGGCCCGGCTTCGCGGTATGTTGTCCGCCGCCCCTACACCGATTTGCCCGAATATAACCAGACCGGCACCAGCACTTACTTCGCCACCACCTGCCGTGAATGCGCGGCGGGCTGCGGCATCATCATGCGCACGCAAGAAGGCCGCGCGATCAAAGCCGAAGGCAACCCCAACCACCCGGTCAACCGCGGCAAGATCTGCTCGAAGGGCCTCACCAGCGTGCAGGGCCTGTACAACCCCGACCGGGTGAAAGGTCCGCAGCAGGCCAGCCAGCGCGGCTCCGGCCAGTTCCAGGCCATCGATTGGGACGCCGCCATCGCCGCGGTGCGCGACGGCTTACTGGAAGCGGACCGCACGGCGTTCTTGATGGGCAGCGGCAATGATCATCTGTATGACCTGGTCGGCGAAATTACTCTGGCGGCGAATGTTCCCGCGCCAGTGCGCTACAGCGCGGAAACCATGTTCGCGGCCAGCAATACGCTGCTCCAGGCCGTGCAGGCCACCTTTGGGCAGGCCGCCTACCCCTATTTTGACCTGGGCGGCGCCGACCTGGCGCTCTCTTTTGGCGCGGATTTCGCCCAAAACTGGCTCTCCCCGGTGGCCTATTCGCGCATGTACGCCAAATTCCGCAAGGGGAACTTTGGCCGGCGCGGCTATTTGATCGCCTTCGAGCCGCACCAGTCCAACTCTTCCAGCGTGGCGGACGAATGGTACCCCATCGTTCCTGGCACCGAGGGCCTGGTTGCCCTGGCCATCGCCCGGCTGGTGATGGAAGCGCGCGGCGCGGCTGGCTTTGATGCCCTCAACAATGTTGACCCGGCTGCCGCGGCGCAAGCGGCGGGAATTTCCCTGGAACGCCTGGATCACGTGGCCCGGCTGTTTGCCAGCGCGCGCCAGCCCCTGGCGCTGCCGGGTGAATCCGCGCTGGCTTCGGCGCAAGGGTTGGCCAATGCGCAGGCGATCCTCTCGCTCAATGCGGTGGCCAATAACCTGGGCGCGGCGGGCGGCGTTTTCCTGCAGCCCAACGAAGCGCAGGCGCAGAGCATGAACGATGTGGCTACGCTGGTGGAGCGGATGCGCTCGGGCCAGGTGACAACCCTGTTCATCCACGGCGTGAACCCCGCCTTTGAACTACCCGCCGGCCTGGGTTTCGCGCAGGCCCTTCAATCGGTACAGCGCGTAATTTCCTTCTCTTCCTTCCCCGATGAGACTGCCATGCTCAGCGATTACGTCCTGCCGGATCACACTGCGCTGGAATCGTGGGGCTACATGCGCAACCTGGCCGGGGCTGACCGCGCGGTCGTTTCCGCGGTGCAGCCCGTAGTTTCGCCGCTCTACAACACCCGCGCCACCGCCGACGTACTGCTCGAAGCGGCGCGCCAGGCCGGAGTCCCCGGCGCCTACAGCGACGAGGTAGACTTCCTTCAGCAAAAGCTCCTGCCTCTGATGGACCAGGGCGGCAGCATTCGCGCGCCGGAAATTCTCACCTTCTGGACGCAGTGGCTGCAGAATGGCGGCTGGTGGCTGAATGACGCCAACCTGGCTACCCCTACTGCCGATGACCTGCTGGCGCAGCCCTTGAACATCTCCGCGCCCGCCGCGTTGGGCAGCGACGAGTTCTACCTGCTGCCGTATGCCGGGCTGCTGGGCAGCGGCGCTACCGCAAACCGCCCCTGGATGCAGGAAACACCCGACCCGCAAACGACTGTGATGTGGAATACCGTGGTGCAGATCAACCCGGAAACCGCCAAAAAGTTGGGCGTCGCCGACGATGATGTGGTCAAGATCACCTCGTCTGCCGGTGAAGTGGAGGCCATCGTTTACCAGTACCCGGCCATCCGTCCCGACATGGTCGCCATCCCCTTTGGGCAGGGGCATACCGCGCTCGGCCGCTGGGCCGAAGGCCGCGGTGTGAACCCGGCCGCGCTGCTTGGCGTCGAGCTCAACCAGGCTGGCGATCTGGCCTACTATGGCGGAACGCGGGTGAAGATCACCCCCACCGGCCGCCGCCGCCCGGTCTCTCGCCTGGAAAGCAAAGCCGGCGTTTACGGTCACGAATAACGGTTTCTACGAGAACAAGGAGCAATAACCTATGGCTGAAGAAGAACGAACCGCAAAATGGGGCATGGTGATTGACCTGGACCTGTGCACGGGCTGTAACGCCTGCGTCACCGCCTGCTCTATGGAAAATAACATCAAATGGGTGGGTGAAGATGATGCCGGCTACGGTCGCACGATGCACTGGCTGCGCGTCGAACGCACCTGGACGGGCGAATACCCCGAAGCCAAGCCCTCGCGCCAGTTGATGCTGTGCCAGCAGTGCGGCAACGCCCCCTGCGAACCGGTCTGCCCGGTTTTTGCCTCGGTGCACAGCGAAGAAGAACAGCTCAACGTGCAGGTCTACAACCGCTGCATCGGCACGCGCTACTGCGGCAACAACTGCCCATACTTCGTGCGCGTGTTCAATTTCTTTGATTACGAAATGCCCGAGCCGATGAACTATTACCTCAACCCGGATGTCACCGTCCGGCGGCGCGGCGTGATGGAGAAATGCACGTTCTGCGTGCACCGCATTCAGCGCGGCCTGCAAAAGGCCAACGTCGAAAATCGAGAACTGGAAGATGGTGAGATCGTCACCGCCTGCCAGCAAGCCTGCCCCACCGATGCGATCATCTTTGGCAACATGCGCGATCCCGAAAGCGCGGTCAGCCAGGCTGCCCGCAGCCAGCGCGGTATCCGGCAGCTAGAGTATCTCGGCACCGAGCCGCGTATCATCTACCTGAAGGGAGTAGGTACCTATGGCGGTTGATCAAGCCTACCAATCTACGCATGCCAGTTCCGCGGAACATGAAGAAGATCCGCGCGAGCACCTGATGCTTGACCCCAAACCGCGCGAGGAAATGAACGACATGGTGATTCAGGCCATGACGCACACCACGCGCAACTTTTGGATCTGGACCGGGGTACTGACCGTGCTGCTGGTGATCTGCCTGTTTGGCGCCTGGGGCGCAATCATCGGCACCGGCATGGGCCTGGGCGGCCAGCGCCGCCCGGCGATGTGGGGCATCTTCATCGTCGCCTTTGTCTTCTGGATTGGCATCAGCCATGCCGGCACGTTCGTGTCGGCCATCCTGCGCGTGTTCAAAGCCGAATTCCGCCGCCCCTTCACCCGCGCCGCCGAGCTGATGACTACCTTTGGTCTGGCAGCCGGCGCGCTATACCCCCTCATCCACCTGGGCCGCGTGTGGGTCTTCTACTGGATGATCCCCTACCCCAACGCCCGCTGGCTGTGGCCCAACTTCCACTCTCCGCTGGTGTGGGACTTCCTGGCCATCACCACCTACCTGCTCAGCAGCACCATCTACCTCTTCCTGCCGCTGCTGCCTGACCTGGCAATGGCCCGCGACCGCACGACCGGCTTGCGTCACTTTGCCTATAAGGTCCTCAGCCTGGGCTGGCGCGGCACCGAAGCCGAATGGCTGCGGCTGCGTAAGGCGATTGGTCTGTTTGCCTTCGCCATCATTCCGGTCATGTTCTCGGTGCACACCATCGTGTCCTGGGATTTCGCGGTGACGCAGGTGGCCGGCTGGCACTCGACCATTTTTGGCCCATACTTCATCGTCGGCGCCATTCTCTCGGGTGTGTCCGCGGTAGCCACCATTCTGTTCATCCTGCGCACCACGCTGCTTAACATGAAATACTTTATCCGCCCCGAGCACTTCGACGGGCTGGGCAAGCTGATCCTGGTCTTCTCGATGTCCTGGGCGTACTTCTTCTTCAACGAGTACCTGCTGCACTGGTACGGCGGCGAGAAGGTCATTCGCGACATTCTCACCCTGCACGCAACGGGTGACTCGGCCTGGGTGTGGTATGTGATGCTGATCTGCAACGTGGCCGTTCCCTGGCTCACCCTGTGGAACCGCCGCATCCGCCGCTCGCCAGTTGCCATGTTCATCATCACCCTGTTGGTGAACGTGGGCATGTTCGCCGAACGCTACACCATCATTCCGCTCACCCTGGGCCACCAGCGCAGCCCCTTCAACTGGGGCGAATACGCGCCGCGGCTGGCGGAAATCAGCATCGTGTTCGGCACGTTCTGCCTGTTCATGCTGCTGTACACGCTGATGACCCGTCTGATCCCCATGATCCCGGTATGGGAAGTGATTGAAGGCCAGATGGCGCACAAACGCACCAAGGTCGGCAAGACCGAAGTCACCACGATCACCGAGTTGGATTAAGGAGCGCAAACAATGGCAGACACCAAGACTGTTCATATGATGCTCTTCCCGGAAGAACGGCTGGACGAAGTTTCCGACGCCCTGGCCCGGCTGCGCGACAGCGGCTACAGCCACGATGATATCTCGGTCATTTCGGGTGTGCCGATCTCAGAGCGCATCCTGGGTCGCCCGCTGGCCTGGACGCACATCGGCAAGATCGGTATTGCCGGCGCGATCCTCGGGTTTATCGTCGCCCTGTTCTTGAATTTTGGCACGCCGCTGCTCTACCCACTGCGGGTTGGTGGCCAACCCATCTTCGCCATCCCCACCTCGATTGTGGTGATCTTTGAACTGACCATGCTCGGCCTGCTGATCAGCACCTTCCTGGGCGTGGCGGTGGAAATGATGACCCCGTCGTTTGGCCCCAAAGGCTATCACCCGCAGGTGACGGATGGGAAGATCGCCATCCTGTTCAATGGATCACCGCAGTTAGACAGCGAACTGGAGCAATCTCTCAAATCCATCGGCGCCGAGTTCGCGGAGGTGCAGAAAACATGATCAAGCGTCTTATCCTCGTTCTATTTGTCGTCACCATGCCGTTTGCGCTGGGTCTGCTGTTCACCTACGACGTGATCAAAATCAACTGGCTCAGCTTTATGGAGATTCAGCCGTCGTTCCGGCCGCAGGAAGATCCGCTGCCCATGCCGGCGCGCTCGATCCCGATCGATGGAGCGCATTATGTCGCCGGGCTGGAAGCCCCGGTCAACCCGGTGCCGGCCGATGAGGTATCCTTGCAGCGCGGCGAACAGTTGTATAATATCTCCTGCACGCCCTGCCACGGCACGGCGGGTGACGGCAAGGGGAATTTCTCCGCGTTCCTGGTCAAAGCCAAACCGGCCAATCTGCTCGAAGACCGGATAAAGAACCTGAGTGATGGCGCGCTGTTTATGGTCATCACCGAAGGCATGCCGGGAACGATGCCCCCCATGCGCGAAAACCTGCCCACCGCCCGCGACCGTTGGGATGTGGTTAACTACGTCCGCAAGCTTCAAGGCGCGCAGTAAAGGACAGATTGTATGAAACTTCGGTTTGTTGCCCTCGTTCTCATTTTGATCGCCATCCAGGCGGCAGCGCTGCTGCTGGTTTGGGGCACTCCCGCAGCGCATGCCGCGCGAGCCAATACTCCCACGCCGCAGCCACAGCTTCCCACCCTCACCGTTGCCCCCTCGCGCACGCCGCTGCCGGTCATCCCGCTGGCAACGCTGCCCGCGCCGGGTGACTTTACTCCCGGGAACGAGTGACCCGCCGAAACGTCCTGCCAAAATGCTGCAGCCTTTCGCGGGGCTGCCTCAGCGAAAAAATCGAATGATTGCGAAAGATCAGGGGCGCACATAGTTGCGCCCCTGATGGTGAAAATAGATGACCAACCCGATCCCTGTTTACGAAACCGCATTACGTATCAACACCTTTGAATGTGACTTCAACCACCGCTGGAAACCGGCGGCTTTTTTTCAGCACCTCACCGAAGCTGCCGGACAGCACGCCGCGCGCCTGGGCTTTGGCTACGCCGAGATGTACGCGCAAAACCTGTTCTGGGTGCACTCGCGCATGAAAATTCAGTTCTTGCGCTTCCCCAATGCCGGAGATGTTATCACCATTCACACCTGGCCCAAAACCGTGCAGCAAAAACTGTTTTACATCCGCGATTTCGAAGTGTTCAACGCCGCGGGAGACTGCCTGGCTGCGGCCACCTCAGCCTGGCTGGTGATGGATGCCACCGCCCGCCGCCTGGTGACGCCACTTTCGCTAAACCTGCAGATTCCTGCCCGCAGCGACCGGGTTGGCCTTGACGAACCGTTGGAAAAGCTCAGCGGTGGAGAAGACGGCGCCGAAGTGCTGCGCGTTCAGGCCGGCTACTCGGCAGTTGACATACTGGGCCACGTCAACAACAGCCGTTATGTGGAATGGGTTTGCGATGCTTTCCCGGTAACAATGTATTCCCAGCAGCAGATCGATTGGCTGCAAATCAATTACGATCGCGAAATTCGCCCCGGTGACAGCGTTTCCATCCGCGCGCAGCAGTCCGCAGAAACCCTCGGGCGATGGGCGGTCACCGGCCTCAATCAAACCAATGACACCTCGGCTTTTCAGGCCGCGGTGCAGTGGAAAGAAGGATAAAAAACCGCTCGCGCTTTGAACGCGAGCGGTTATTCCTCTCATGGGTCAGATCCCCAGCCGTTCCAGCACCGGCCAGGCGCGGGCTAACAGCGCGGCCAGCAGCAGCCCGCTGGCGGTAATTCCCACGGCGTAAAACGGGTGAAGGTACAGCGCCAGCATCAGCAGCGAGAGCCCCGCCCCCGCCAGGGCCAGCGTCCGCCACAGCCCGGCCGGGATGACCACCTCCAGCAGCGACAACCCGGCTGCGACCAGCAGCGCGCCGGCTGCCAGCCACACCAGTCCACCCGCGCGGGCCAGCAGGCTGTTTTCCATGCGCAGCCCGGCCCACAGCCACGATTGCCCCAACCCAACCGGCCACCAGGATAGAAATGCCGGGTTGGCTAAGCCACCGCTGGGGCGAAAACTGCCGGATGCCTGCGCGGTGGTGATCAGGCCGTGTACGATCAGAAGAATAGCAATCAAGATTTTCATTGCAAGTTCCTTTCTTTACCTGTTAATGGCTGCGAACCGATGTGGTTTCCTGGGCACGGAGGAACACCGTCACTGCCTGGCGCACCTCTGCTGAATGCCCCAGCATCATGTGACCGCCGTCGGCAATTGCCAGAAGCTGCGCACCTGGGATGCGCTGTGCCAGGGTTCTTGCGCTGGAATGCAAGGCCATCGGGTCATCTACGGCGCTGATCACCAGCGTTGGCGCCGTCACCGCCGCCAGGTCAATCGTATTGATCTGCGGGTTGCCCACATAGGTATCAAACAGGAGCCCGTCTACCCGCGCGCTGGAGGGCAATACTTCGCGCATCACGCTTTCCACTTCCGCCTGGTACTGCGGCGTTAGGTGAAACCCCTTAGGAACCCCGACGAACGTCTGAAACACCGGCCGCAGATAAGTGGAACTGGCCCACCAGAGAAAGTCGCTGCCCATCAGGGTTTTGAATACCGGCTGCGGCGGTGGGGTTAATCCCACCACTTCTGCGGGGGCGTTGGGCGAGTGCAGCACCAGGGCGCTGACGCGCTCTGGATAGCGCAGCGCAAAAGCCACTGATGCGGTAACGCCCGCTGAGGAAGTGAAGACTGCCGCCCGATCAATATGAAGCGCATCGAGCAGGCAGGCAAAGGCATCCGCCTGGGCTTCCAGGCTGGGCTCTTCGGGCAGCGGCGTGCGCAGGTAGCCAAAGCGCGACGGCGCGATCACCTCAAAACCCGCGTCAATGTACCCAGCAGCCAGCGTCAGACCGGCGTCGAAGCCGCCCGCGTTGCCGTGCACCACCAGCACCGGCTCGCCTGAACCGGCCCGCGCGTATTCGATCGGCCCGCACGGCGTATTGATGACCTGGCTATCCAACGCGGCGATTCGCTCGCGCGCCGCGGTCATTTCCGTTTGATAGCGGTTGAAGACAAGCACACCGGCCAGGATGGCGAGACTGATCAACAGCCCAAGCAGCCCCTTTTCAACAATGCGCGCGCCGCTGCCGTCCCAAAACAGGATGATACCAGCCGCCGAAAGCGCCGCGCTGCCGACCAGAACCGCGCCCGCCCAAGAGGAGCGCGCCATCCAACCGATTCCGCCGGCCACCAATCCCG
>DATCUC010000126.1:0-2228 GCA_036567625.1 Anaerolineaceae bacterium
GCAAAACCGACGAGGGCGTGCTGCTCGATCTGCCAATCTCGCGCCAGGACCTGGCCGAAATGTCTGGCACCACACTGTTTACCGTCAGCCGCATCCTCTCGCAGTGGGAAGGGCAGGGGCTGGTGGCTACCGGGCGCGAGCGCATCGTCATCCGCTTCCCGCATGGCCTGGTCAGCATCGCTGAAGACCTTCTGCCCCGTAACCGGCAGTCCGAATAATTTGACAAAATTTATCCAGTTATTTGCGCCAGCGCAAAGACGGGATCAACCGCTTGCGGTATCCTTTGCTGCGTACGATCAAAAAGTATGCGAACTTCATTTTCCTAACCGCAAGAGGATAAATCATGCGACAGTTTCCCAAATCCATCAAATTGTGGATCCTGGTTTTTTCCATGATCCTGGTTCTGATCACCAGCGCCTGCGCCGGCGCGGCCAATGCCGCCCCCATAGACGAGCACAACAGCGCCAGCGCCCCGGCGGATACCCTGACGCGCGGCGATAACGCGCAGTTGGGCGAGCCGACTGTGCGCTTTACGTTGAAAACCGGGCTGGTGGAAGGCAAAATGGCCTTCATCGGCACCGGCGACCTGGACGGCCAGATCAACCCCGACCTGGTGGTCCAACCCGGCGATATTGTTGAAATCACCCTGACCATCGGCGACGGTATGTTGCACGACTGGTCCGCGCCGGATTTTGGCGTTGCCACCGAGCAGATCTCCGAAACCGGCAAACAGGCGGTTGTCACCTTTGAAGCCAACCAGGAAGGCACCTTTGCCTACTACTGCACCGTGCCGGGCCACCGCCAGGCCGGGATGGAAGGCCGCCTGATTGTTGGCTCGGCCGCGACCGGCGCCACCGAACCGGAAAGCGCCAGCAACAGCATCGTGCGCTCGCCGGATGACCTGCCCGGGCCGCTCAACCGCAGCACCGCCGAGACCGTGCGCGTCGACCTGGAAACCACCGAGGTGGAAGCGCGCCTGGCCGACGGCACTGCTTACAAGTTCTGGACCTTCAACGGCAAGCTGCCCGGTCCGTTCGTGCGCGTGCGCGTGGGCGACACGGTAGAAGTACACCTGAAAAACGCCGCGAACAGCGAGTTCGCGCACTCGGTCGACTTCCACGCGGTCACCGGCCCTGGCGGCGGCGCGGTTTCAACCCAGACCAAGCCGGGTGAAGAGACCATGTTCACCTTCAAGGCGCTCAACCCGGGCCTGTTCGTCTATCACTGCGCCACACCGATGGTGGCTCATCACATCAGCAACGGCATGTATGGCCTGATCCTGGTTGAGCCGGAAGGCGGCCTGGAGCCGGTGGATCACGAGTTCTACGTGATGCAAGGCGAGGTCTACACCGTCGAAGATATGGGCACCAGGGGCGTCAACACCTTCAGCGTGGAAAAACTGCTGGATGAACAGCCGGAATACTTCACTTTCAACGGCGCGGTTGGCGCGCTGACCGAAGAGCACCCGCTGACCGCCAGGACGGGCGAAACCGTGCGCATCTTCTTCGGCGTCGGCGGCCCTAACTTCACCTCCTCGTTCCACGTCATCGGCGAGATCTTTGACCGGGTCTACGACCAGGCCTCGCTGACCTCGGACCCGCTGACCAACGTGCAGACCACGCTGGTTCCGCCGGGCGGCGCGACGATGGTTGAGTTTGGGTTGGAAGTCCCCGGCCGCTATATCCTGGTCGACCATGCCCTTTCGCGGATGGAACGCGGCCTGTCGGGATACCTGATCGTCGAAGGCCCGGAGAACCCGGATGTCTATAACGGCGAAGTGACCTCGGGATCAGGGCATTAAGCAAATCAAAAGCAACAAAAAGCGAGCCGCTCGGCTCGCTTTTTTGCTGTTCAACTGTCTTTCGCCAGCTTCCAGTCTTCCCAAAACAGCAGCGCTACGGCCAGCATGGGGCCGCTGAACAGCAGCGCATTGCCAAACTGCTGGACCGGGTTGGGGAACAGGAAGCGTAAAAAAACGATACCAATGACCAGGAAGATGATGGCCCCCACCAGCGGGCGCCGCCAGGCGAAGGCCACCGCCACCGCCAGGGCGATGGCCGGCAGGGCGTGGATGAGAAAAGCGATTACTACCGACAGCCAGGGATGGCCCGGCTCGAAGACATCCAGGGCGAACAGGCTGACGAACAGCGCCAGCAGCACCCCGGCGATACGCGGGGTGAGGTATACCAGCCGGCGCACCTGCGCGCTGTGCGCGGCCAGCCCGCGCC
>DATCUC010000127.1:0-6252 GCA_036567625.1 Anaerolineaceae bacterium
GGGCGCGCGTTGGGGCGCGCCCGCCGAATCCTTGCCCGCGGACCACCCGGCCTGGGAACTGGAAGCGGAATATATTGCCCAGGCGCTGACCATTCAAATACTGTCGCTCTCGCCGCAGCGCATTATTTTGGGCGGTGGGGTAATGCAGCAGCCGGGGCTGTTTCCGCTCATTCGCCGCCGCGTGCCGCAACTGCTCAACGGTTACGTGCAGTCGCCGGCGATTTTCAGCGGCATGGATGACTACATTGTTCCGCCGGCACTGGGCGGGCGCGCCGGAGTGCTGGGCGCGATTGCGCTGGCGATGCAGGCCGCGGAGTGAGAGAACCCGCGTGAGATCTGGCGCTTCCCTGCGACTGCGATTGAACCGGCTGTGGCTGCTGCTGGGGTTGGTTGTTCTCGTCAGCGCCTGCAATCTGCCGGCCGTGCCGGATGCAACCGCCACGCCCCGGCAAACTGTCACGGCCACTCAAACGACGACTCCTACTGTCAGCCCGACGGTGACCGTGACCTTCACGCCCGCGCCGACGGCCACCCCGACGGTTACGCCCACCGCCACCCAGCGCCCATTTGAGCCTGGCCTGTATGGGCAAACGCTGTACGATTTTCACTCCTGCGACGCGCCGGACGGTACGCCGCTGCACATGGATGTGCATTTTCCCTCTTCGGGCGAGCCGCCCTTTCCCACGGTTATTTTTGTGCACGGCGGGTCGTGGATTGGGGGCAACAAGTCATCAGCCCGGGATATTCTGGAAAACACCAGCCTGATTGAAGGCGGCAACCTGTTCATCTCCGTGGAATACCGGCTGGGGCCGGAGCATCCCTTCCCGGCGATGATCGAGGATGTCAAGTGCGCCATCCGCATGATCCGCTACAACCACGATCCGCTGTATGTAGACCCGCAGCGCATCGCGGTGATGGGGATCAGCGCCGGGGGGCACCTGGCGTCGCTGGTTGGCGTGGCCGGACCGGAAGCCGGGTGGGATGCGGGCCAATACCCGGATACTTCCAGCCGGGTGAGCGCGGTGATCGACCTGATGGGGCCATCCGAGGCTACCGGAGTAGCCAGTGGCGGAGATACTATCGTCCGCATGGCATTTGGCGTCAGCAACGTGCATGACCCGATCTTGCAGCAGTACAGCCCGCTGGCGTACGTCAGCGAGGATGACCCGCCGTTCCTGGTGATCCACGGCGTTGACGACACCACTGTGCCGATCTCGCAGTCGCAAATGTTGGTGGAAGCACTGGAAGCGGGGGGCGTGCCGGTGACCTATATTCCGGTGGTCAGCATGGGACATGGGCTGCCGTACGGTATGTATTCCGAACCCGGCTACGATCAACTGATGCAGGCGATGCGGGTTTTTTTGGAAGAGCACATCGGCCGCGGCACGCCGTAATTACGCGGCAGGTTTTCCACGCACGAGGCGCGCGATCCACAGACCCGCGCCGAAGAGCAGTGCCAGCACCACCACGCCCAGGTAGTCGATGGCCGGGATACGAATGATTTCGTTGATCTGCCCCAATCCGCGGTAGGTGTAAACGGCTCCGGCCAGCACGATATAGGTTGCCAGGATCCAGAACCGCGGCCAACGCATCAACCCCAGGCCGTGCATCTGGGTAATGACGAAGATCCCACCAAAACCGAAGGCGAACATCGGCCACAGCCCCTCCCCCTGAATATAGGCCACCAGCACGGCGTGGAGCAGGACCGTCACTTCGAGAATCGTCGTCCAGTAGCGGTTATTGTGGATGCGGGTGAAGAACAGGCTGCTCTGCAGCAGTAGCAGGAATATATAGAAGAAACCCGCCAGGTGGCCGGGGGTGCTTTCGGCCGGGTGAAACCAGAAGGTGTAGACGATGGCCCAGGCGAAGTAATACGCGTGGTATTTGCGCGCGAAGCGGATGATCTCGTCGCGGATGGGCAGCGGCCTGGAGAAGAACATCCCGCGCCGGTTGTTCTCCATCAGCAGGATCCAAATCAGCATGATCGCCACGGAACCGAACGAAGTAAAGACGTGCATATCCTGCGCCAGGCCGTCATACCAGATATAGGTTTGCAGCAGGTGCAGGACGATAAACCCGGCGTTGACCGCCAGAGCGATGACGTTCAGGCGGTGCAGCCCGGTGGTGTAGCGCCGGATTGTCTTTTGCGCCAGGTAGATGATGACCCACAACGAAAGCTGGTGCAGCAGGTAAAAACCCCAGGCGGTGATCTGCGCCCACAACCGCGGTTCTGGCAGCCGCCAGAAATACCAGCCCGCGCCCTGGTCGGCCAGGTGGGGTACATCTGCCAGCCAGCGCCCGCCGAGCCAGATGATGAGCGTGAACCCCAGGCTAAAGAGAACCCCGGCCCACAGGGCCATCAGATCCTTGCGCTGGCGGTAGGGGGTTTTCTTTTCGGGTTCGAGTTGCGTGTTTTCCGGGACAGGCGGCATGATCACAGCACTCCGATGAGATTTTTCTGTATCTTATCAGGTTGGAGAAGGACTGTCCATAGCTTTTGAGTATACTTATAGGTACTTCTTTCAGCGAGGTATGTCTATGCAAGAACAGCGGAGGGATAAGGGCGGGGCGGTCATCGCCCTGTTGATGATTGGCCTGGGGGCCTGGTACCTGGTGGGGCAGCTTTACCCACCGGCGCGCGCATTTGTGTACGGATCGGGCAGTTGGCCGTACCAGATTCTGGTTTTGGCGGCGTTATTCGCGCTGGTGGGGCTGGTGACCTGGGTGCCGGGGTTGATGATTCCGGCGGCGATCATTGGCGGAATCGGCGGGATCCTGCTGTACCAGAACACGACCGGCAACTGGTGGACCTGGGCTTTTGCCTGGACGTTGCTTCCGGCGTTCGTGGGCGTGGGCTTGCTGTTGTACGGCCTGCTGGCGCGGCGCTCAGGGGCTTTGGTGGGCGCGCTGTGGACGCTTTTTGCCAGCGCGGTGCTGTTCGGCATCTTTGGCTGGGTCTTTGGCGGGCTGCGCATCGCGGGAATGGTCTGGCCCGCGGCCTTAATCTTGTTTGGCGCACTGCTGCTCCTGCAAGCTGTCCGGCGGCGGGCCTGACCCGCGGCGGTGGAGGGCTTTACTCCACCAGTTTTTCCCATTCAGAGATCATGCTTTCCAGCGTGGCCTGGGTCTTGGCCACCTGATCGCTGATCTGGCTGATGCGCTGAAATCCACCTTTTTCCCCGGCGCGCTGCAAATCGCTGTACAGGCGCTGCAGGTCCATCTCTTTTTCGCGGATGCGCTCTTCCAATTGCGCCAGGGCCTGCGTGCGCTGGCGAGTGGCTTTGCTGTTGTCGCGCACCATCGGTCTGGGAGCCAGCAAAATCTGCCGGGCCGGCGCCGAAGGCGTGAGCGCTGCGCGACGCAGCACCCATTCGCGGTACGGGCCGTGGAAGATGTGCATCTGCCGGTCGTGGATATCCCAGATCTGGGTTGCCAGCCGGTCGATCAGGTAGCGGTCGTGCGAAACCAGCAGGATCGTACCGCTAAAACTTTCCAGCACTTCTTGCAGGGCTTCGCGCGCGGGCATGTCCAGGTGGTTGGTAGGCTCATCGAGCAGCAGCAGGTTGGAGCCTTCCAGCGAGAGGATGGCGAGCGCCAGCCGCGCGCGTTCGCCGCCGCTGAGCGCGCTCAACGGTTTGAATACGTCTTCGCCGCGAAACAGGTACGGGGCCAGGTAGCTGCGCGCCGCGTCGGGCCGCATGGCCTTGTGGCGGATCAACTCATCCAGCACGCTGTGATCACCGGATAATTGATCGTGCGCCTGGGCGAAATAGCCGATCTTGAGGCTGGCCCCATGTTGCACCTCGCCCACCAGCGGCTGCATCTGCTCCAGCAGCACCTTGAGGAAAGTCGTCTTGCCGCTGCCGTTCGGCCCGGTCAGCACCGCGCACTCGCCGCGGCGCAGTTCCAGGTTTGGGATGGTGAACAGTGGGTTGCCGGGGTAACCGATGGTGACATTGTTGGCGCGCACTACGATCGTTCCGCTGGTGTGGGTTTCGGCCAGCCGCGGGCGGATGACCGGCGGGCGGTTGGTGGGCAGGGTGATGGCATTGACCTTACGGATGGCTTCGATCACGTCCAGCGGCCGTTCGACGGTCAGCCCGGTTTCGCTCCATTTCTTGCCGGTGCGCAGTCCCATGATTCCAAAGTGATCGACGATTTCCAGGTCGCGCGAGATGCGCCGCAGCAAGCCCAGCGCGCGAGCGTGGGTGCTGGCGCGCACCCAATTGCGCTGGATGAAGTCTACCTCTTTGAGCAGGCGCGTCTTTTCTTCTTCGAAAACACGCTCGTAATATTCCCAACGGTCCTGGCGCTGCACCAGGTAGCTGCTGTAGTTGCCCGAATAGATTTCCAGGCCCATACGGCTCATTTCCCAGATCGTGTTGACAGTGTTATCGAGGAAGTAGCGGTCGTGGCTGACGATCAACACAGCGCCATCCCAGGTTTGCAGGGTGTGTTCCAGCCATTCCACGGCTTCGATATCGAGGTGATTGGTGGGCTCGTCCAGAATTAACAGGTCGGGCTTTTCCAACAGTAGCCGCGCCAGCAGCGCGCGCGTTTTTTGGCCCCCGCTCAGGTGGTTGAGCGGCATTTCCCAGCTCGATTTGCCCAGGCCGAGACCTTCGAGGGTTTGCTGGATGCGGGTGTCGATCTCATATCCGCCGGCGTGCTCGAAGGCGGCCTGCAGGTTGCCGTAGGTTTCCAGCAGGGCGTCGGAATAATTTCCGGCAGCCATTTCGGCTTCCAGGGCGTGCAGCTTTTCTTGCTGCGTGGTGAGGCCGGTGAAGACTGAAAGCATTTCCGAGTACACTGTGTTTTCACGGTCGGCAAAGGCGTCAACGGCCTCCTGGCGCAGGTAACCCAGGCGGCGATCACGCGCGAAATGCACCGATCCGGTGGACGGCTGGTTGATGCCGGCCAGGATGAGCATTAATGTTGTTTTTCCAATTCCATTGGGGCCAATGAGGCCGATCTTGCTGTCGTTGGCAACGGTAACCGAGATGCCCTGAAAGAGATCGAATGCACCGAAGGAAACCCCCAAGTTGTCTGACGAAACGATTGACATGGTAATTCTCCAAAAAGGCAGTCCGCAATGGCGTCACGGATCGATAAGGAAAAGCGCAGCGCTCGCGGCTGGTGAAGAATACCAGAACAAAAAACCGGCCGAGAGCATTGTGCACCCGTGGCCGGTTGTCGAAAAATCTTTCGTATATCCGTACCGTTAGCAGGCGCACTCCGACAAGGCAGCACCAACACCACCGTTCCCGGAAGTGCGGATAATCAAAATCGCCTTGTAGTTGAAGTACGCCATTGCTTCCTCAAATCGTCCTTATTTTTCCAGAATTGTACCGGTTCTGGAAAAGACTGTCAACCTGGTCAAATGGGTAGAAAATCAAAAAGACCTTGGGGGTTGTTACGCCCCAAAGGTCTTGGAAGGGTCAGGGTAACCCGATAGGAAGTGACAGGGTTGGGTCCGCCGAAACCCAGCAGCGGCCGGAAGCATCCTGCACGCAGAAGATCTGCCACCAGTTGCCGTCGGCGCTTTTGCCGCTCACCTGGGCGGTTTCACCCTCGCGCAGCATGCCTTCCACAGCGTAGTTGAAGCCGGGGCCGGTACGCACGCGCAGCGCGTCGAGTGCCTGGATCATCTTTACATCCGTGGGCAGGGCGTCGCCCACCGGCTGCAGGCCGGCGAAGTAGCGCCCATTCTCGGGCAGGATGACGCCGTGCCAGTAGAACTTGCCGGTGGCGTTATCGCGGCCAATGGCGATCAGCGCTTCTGAGTCGGTCAGCGGGCTGAGGCCCATGACGTGGATTACGCGCACCACGTTGGCGATTGGCCCCCACTGGCCGAGCGGATCGCTGCCGCCCAGCAGGGCAGTGGTATCCGTGCCCCAGCGCGCCGCCGGCTGGGATTCTGAGGTGAGGTACTGGTTGCGGAACATGTCCAGCGCGGTTTGCGAGTCGTACTCAAACAGCGATTTGTTGAAGGTGACAATCGAGGTGCGCGGGTTCATCATCGAGCGCAGCGTGACGAAATCTTTGCCTTCAATTGCCTGCACCAGCCGCAGCGCAAATTCTTCTCCATCCAGCGGCGGCACGGTAACCACCACCACACTGGTCACCTGCTGCACGGGCACGCTGGTGGCAACCGGGATAGCGGGCACGTTCGGCACGCCGGTTGGGGCAGCCGTGGCGGCGGAGGTAGCGCTCGGCGCCAGCGTGGGCTGCTGGGTTGGTAAAAGGGTGGGG
>DATCUC010000128.1:0-4213 GCA_036567625.1 Anaerolineaceae bacterium
CCGCCCCTCCAGCCCAATGCGGCTGAGACCAGCGGGAGTGCGTGGGCTGCCGTTGCGCCCCAGGAATTCAACCCGGTCGGCGGTCATGCCGTGCACGCGCTTGCTGGCCGCTAAAAAAGCGACCCGCTCGCCAAACTCGGCGCTGTACGGGTTGGTCGCCAGCAGCGCGGCATGTTCATCATCGTACTCAGGAATAATGTACTGGCGGGTGGCGCTGCGCAGCGTGCCCAGCACCCATTCGGCGTACTGCGTGGCGGTGATGCGCCGCGGTCGCCGCCAGGTATTCTCCACTCGCAGTTGGATGATCTTCACCGGCGACCGCGGGTCGGCGAACAACCGCAGCCGGTGGCGCAGCCCCTGCGCGTGATGCTCGAAGATGGTATAACCCGCGCCGTGGCGAACGCGGAAGGTTCCGCCGGCGCGCAGCAGGCCGGGGGTGGGACTCCAAACTGCGCCGGTTTCTTCGTCGCGCAGGTACAGCGCCTCCCCGCTGGGGTCGCTCACCGGGTCATTTGACCAGGGCGTCAGCCGGTTTTCGCCGCTGTTGCCCGCCCAGGTAGTGCTGCTGCCCGCCTCCGTCACCAGAAAGCCAAACTCCGGGTAGCCAATCACGTTACTCCACGGCAGCGGGGTCTGCTCCGCCCCGTCCAGTTCGATCACGTACTCGCGTCCATCCGGGGTGAACCCGCCGCGGCCGTTCCAGAACAGCAGGTCCTCGCGCGCGGGCAGCGGCGGCGTGGGTTCCTCCTCTTCGCTCGCCACCCGGCTGGGCATAAAGGCCGGCAAATGCGGCACGGCCACGCTGTACCCGGGAAGCTGCTGCGCCAGTTCGCCGCGCTCGGCGTTCAACACCACCCGCGCCGCGCTGCGCAGCAGACTGCGCTCGGCGGGCTTCATCTGGTCGGCGTAAATCACAAACACCCCGCCGCGCTGGTTGATCCATGTATCGCTGCCGGTGCGGCTAATCAGCCGGTAGAGCAGACGGTTCATTTCCGCGCCGTAATTGCTGCGCTGCGCATTGAGAATCACCAGGTCTACCAGGATGCCGCGCTCGCGGTAGAAGCGCTGCGCGCGCAGCGCCTCGCGCACCAGTTCCAGCCGCTGCGAGTCTTCGATCTCTACCAGCAGGATTGGATAGTCGCCCGAGATACCAAACGGCCACAGCCCGCTCTGCCCCAGACGGTTGGCGGCAATGATCTCCGGCGCGGCGCGCATCTGCTGCATGGGGTACAGCAGCCCCGAAAGTACCTGCGAGAACTGCTCCACCGTGCTGGCGCCAATTTCCGCGCGCCGCAGCCGGTTTTCGGTTGCCGCGTGCGCCTGCTGGAAGGTGCGCTCCACCTGCCTCCAATCCGCGTAACGCGCGGCCAGCGCCAGCAGTTCCTCGCGTGATCCGGCGGCAAAAGTGACCCAGGCCAGCAGCGAGTTACTGTGCGGCTCCAGTTCCACCTCCTGGCCCAGCGAGAAGACCGGGTCCAGCGTGGAGCCCACGCTGCCCGCCGCGCGCTGCTCCGAAAGCAAGCTGCCCGGCCGGCTGGGGTCATTTCCGCGGCCCAAAAAATGCATGCGGTCGGTCTCAAACCCGCCGTTGAGCGCCTCTCCGCTGGCCGTCACCAGCATATGTCCCAGGAACGGCGGCGTTTCGCTGCTGGAGCGCGGGCGGCGGCGGAAGATGAGCAGGTTCAGGCTTTCCACAAACTCGCTCTGGATAAACAGCTTGTTGAATGCCGGGTGACGCGCGTCCGCCGTCTGCGCCGCCAGGATTACCTCGCCGTAGCTGGTCAGCCGCAAACGGCGCGCGTGCGGCCGGGCGTTATGCAGGTGCACGCGCCGCACCTCCACCGGGTCTTCCGGCGAAACCGTCACCTCCAGCGTGGCGATCACGTCATTTTCTTCGCGCCGGTAGACGGCCATATGCGCGTGGTACACAACCACCGGCTCCGGGCCCGCGGTTGACACAGGCTGCTTGCTGATCGACCACAGGCGCCCCGGGCGCAGTTCCGCATCCAGTTCTTGCAGGTACAGCCAATGGCCCAGGTTGTCCAGCGCCTCGTCAGCCGACCAGCGCGTCAGGTCGGTATCTTTCCAGCGCACAAAACCGCTGCCCGAATTACTCACCAGGCTGGTGAAATTCTCGTTGGCCAGCAAATGCACCTGCGGAATGGAGGTCTGCGTTGGCACCACCCACGGCGTCACGCTGACCAGCGGCGGAACCAGCCGCTGCGTGCCGCTGACATTCTCCGATTCGGGGTTCTGCAGCGGCGCGGCCAGTGGAACCTGCTCCTGCAGCAGCAGTTCCACGCTGCGGATCTGCGGGTCGGCGTGCATGCGGTCCAGCATCACCTGGTTGTTCAGGTAGTTGACGATCCCCAGCAAAATCATGCCCTGGTGATGCGCCATGTACGAGCGCACAATGCCCGCCTTCTCGCCCAGTGGGATGCGCTTCTGAGTGAAATCCAGCGCTTCATAAAAGCCGTACTGCCCCAGGCCGCCCAGCTTTTCCAGCGCCGCCGCGTTTTCCATCACCGCGCCCGGCGCAAAACCCACTGCCATCAGCGAAGCATACGGCGCGATCACCAGGTCATCGGCCAGACCGCGCTTGAAGCCCAGCCCCGGCACGCCAAAGGCGCGGTACTGGTAGTTGCGGTTGGCGTCGAAATGGTAATACCCCGATTCGGATATGCCCCAGGGTACGCCCTGGCTGCGCCCATATTCGATTTGCCAGCGCACCGCGCCCTGCGCGCTCTCATGCAGCAGCGTGCCTTCGTAGGTACGTAAAAACAGCGCGGGCATCAGGTATTCAAACAGCGTAGCGCTCCACGAAAGCAGCACGCGCTGGCTGCCCAGCCTGGTCACCGGGCGGTTGAGATGTAGCCAGTGTTCCACCGGCACATCCCCCTTGGCAATCGCAATCAGGCTGGTGATGCGCGCCTCTGAGGCCAGCAAATCATAATAATTGTCGTCCAACCGCGCGGCATCCATGTTGTAGCCAATGTGAAACACGTGCCGCTCGGGGTCATACAAAAAGCGGAAATCCATCTCGCTGATAAACTGCTCAGACTGGCGCGCCAGCCGCGTGTAGCTGGCATGTAAAATCGAACTCTGCTCGCCGGCGTGCGCCATGCTTTTTTCCAGCGCGTCCAGCCAGGCGCGCGCCATCTGTCCGCCCGCGTCCTGTGGCATGCGCTCGCGCAGATCGTTGATCACGCTCAGCGCCTCGCCTGTCTGCTGGCGGATCTCGCTGATCGCCGGGCTGTAAGGCAGAGCGGCGCGCAGCCGGGCCATCTCCGCGGCATACTTTTCGCCTTCCAACTGCGGCGGGGGGCATTCCAGCAGCGGAATCCACGCCACCAGTTCGTTGACAGTGCGCTCGATGCTCGTCAACTGCTGGTCGATCTGGCGCGAAATCTGCAAAATGCGCTGCAGGCTGCCCGCGCTGGGCGTGCCTTCCAGCGAAGCCACCAGCGCCGAAAGCTGCTCAGTGATCTTCTGCCACAGTGGGCCGCGCACCTGCTCAAACAGCCCGTACCACTCGCCGGTGCGCGTGCGCACCGCCAGCACGCGCTCGCGGATATCCGCCACCAGTTGCGAGAACTCGTCTACCGCGCGGCTGCTCAGGGCCGCCTCGGTGGAACGCACGGTTTCTTCCAGGTGGGCCAGCATGTCCAGGTAGCCCTGCCAGCGCTGCCAGCGGAAGATGTGCGCCCGCCCCAGCGCATGCATCGACTGCGATACCAGTACCAGGCAGGCCGCCAGGTTGCCGCTGTCCACCGTGGAAACATAGCGCGGCGTCAGCGGCTGGAGCGTGCGCGTGTCAATCCAGTTAATGAAATGCCCGCGGTAGCGCTCCATTTCAGTCAGCGTTTCAAACGTGGCGCTCAACCGCGATATCAGCGTGTACTGGTCAATATAGCCCAGTTCGTATGCCCCCAGCGTAGAGGTAAGCAGCATGCCAATGTTGGTAGGCGAGGTGCGGTGCGCCACCAGCCCCAGCGGGCTTTCCTGGTAGTGATCCGGCGGCAGCCAGTGATCCTCTGGGCCCACAAACTGCTCGTAAAACGACCAGGTGCGCCGCGCGTAGTTGCGCAAGGTTTGCTCCTCTGCTTCGCTCAACCGCTGCACCGCGGTTCGCCCCGACCGGTTGATCAGGTACGCGGCCAGGGGTGCCAGCAGCCAGGCCAGCAGCAGCGGCGCGGCCGCCGGCAGGTTTTGC
>DATCUC010000129.1:0-3066 GCA_036567625.1 Anaerolineaceae bacterium
TCCCAGGCGGCCAGCCCCAGAGGAAAGACCAGCCCCACGCCCACCGGGCGCGTCCACACGGCCAGCGCTGAGAGCAGCGCCGCTGCCCACAGCTTGCGCCGGCGCATAAATGCCAGCGCGCCAAAGGCCAGCCCAATGAACAGTCCTTCGGTGTACACTTGCGCCAGGAAAAAACTGGTGGGGAAAATGAGAAGATAGTATGCCGCGCGCAGCCCGCCAGCCTCGCCCAGCCAGCCGCGCGCAAGGTCATACAGCGCGAAAATAGCCGCCAGCGTACCCAACAAGGCCACGATAACCCCCGCCAGGGTCACTGCTGCCAGGCGGCCCATCCCCAGCGCTCCCAGCGGGGCAGCTACCAGCCGCATGACAAAGGGGTACAACGGAAAGAACGCGTAGCTGAGCGATACTTTTTCCCCATTCGTACCGGGGATCGAGCGGATATTGGGATTGTCATAGCCAGTATCAGCGATGCCCAGGTAGAACTCCGAATCCCAGGATACATGTTCATTCAAGAACGGCTCGAGCAGGTACGGCTTGTCATTTTGTGAATTCTTGCCGGTTTCAGTGCGCGTCCACTGCAACGCAGTATCGGGCCGCGCCGGCTGCAAGCGAGTGACGGTAAAACCCTGAAAGGCAAACAAGCCTACCCACCAGGCGAGCCAGATCAACAGGATCTTCTTTGCCGCGGGAGAGCGAAGCATTCTAAGCCACTTCAACCAGCACGTACACGTCGTTTTTATCCGCCGGGAGAGGAATCACCGAACCGGCTAGCGCCTGCCCGTTGACCGTGAGGCGGGCTGTGTTGCCCGGTCCGCTGCGCTGCACCACGATATGGAAGTTCACGCCGCGGAACACGCGCTGCGCCTGGAAACCGTTCCACGCGCCGGGCATCACCGGCCGGATCTCGAGCCCATCCAGCGCCGGGCGAATGCCAAGAATGTGCTGGCTGATAGCGGTGTAATTCCAGGCAGCCGTGCCGCTGAGCCACGAATTTTTGGCCTCACCGTGGGTGGGTGCATCCTTGCCGGCGATCATTTGCGCGTATACGTACGGCTCGCAGCGGTGCACCTCGCTGATCTCCTCGCGCACCGAGGGGTTGATGCGCCGGTAATAATCGAAGGCGCAGTCACCGCGGCCAACGATCGTTTCCGCGATCATAATCCAGGGGTTGGTGTGGCAGAAGATACCCGCATTTTCTTTATAGCCCCGGGGGTAAGAGGAAATCTCGCCCAGGTTGAGGTAATAGCGGCTGAAAGCCGGGTTGAGCAGCACAATACCGTGCGGGGTGGCCAGCCGTTCGGCTACCGCATCCAGCGCCTGCAGCGCGCGGCCGTCTTCCAGGCCAATACCGGCCATCACGCACATGCCCTGCGGTTCGATAAAGATCTGCCCTTCGGCGCACTGTGCCGAGCCCACCGGCTGGCTGAAATCGTCATACGCGCGGCGGAACCAGTTCCCATCCCAGCCGTGTTCGAGGGTTACAGCGGTCATGCGTTCCGCCGCGGCGCGCACCTCGGCGGCCTCGGCGGCATTCCCGGCGTGATCGGCCAGAGCGGCAAACTCCTGCGCGGCCAGCACAAACAACCCGGCAATAAAGACCGATTCAGCCGTCACGCCATCTTTATTGGTCGTGGTCTGGAAGGACTGGCCGGGCGTGTCGGAGAAGCAGTTGAGGTTGAGGCAGTCATTCCAGTCGGCGCGGCCGATCAGCGGCAGGCCGTGGGGGCCGGTGCGGTCGAGCGTATAGCGCAGACTGCGCTGTAAATGCTCATAGAGCGGGGTTTCGCTGCCGGGCTGGTTGTCATAAGGCACAGGCACATCGAGAATGGAGAAATCGCCGGTTTCTTTCAGATAGGCGCTGACGCCGAGGATCAGCCACAGCGGGTCGTCGTTGAAGTTGCCGCCGACGTCGTTATTGCCGCGTTTGGTCAACGGCTGGTACTGGTGATACGCGCCGCCGGAAGGAAGCTGCGTGGCGGCCAGGTCGAGGATGCGCTCGCGGGCGCGCTCCGGGACCATGTGCACAAAGCCGAGCAGGTCTTGATTTGAATCGCGAAAGCCCATGCCGCGGCCGATGCCCGATTCATAGTACGAGGCGGAACGCGACATGTTGAAGGTAATCATGCACTGGTAGGCGTTCCAGATGTTGACCATGCGGTTGGTGTGCTCGTCAGGGGTTTGCACCTGCAGGCGGTTCAAATATGCATCCCATTGAGCATGCAGCGCGTCAAAGGCGCGTTCCGCCTCGGCGGGCTGCAAGTAGCGCGCAATCACCGGGCGCACCAGGGCCTTGTTGATCGTCGATGAGCCGGGCGGGTCGAACTTGGCGTCACGCGGGTTCTCCCAGTACCCCAGCAAGAAAATGACCTGTTTTTCTTCGCCGGGCTGGAGCTGCAGCCGCAGATGGTGCGACCCGACCGGCGCCCAGCCGTGCGCCAGTGAATTGGCGGACTGGCCGCTGACGACTGCGCGCGGGGCATCCCAGCCGGTGTAGGGCGTGCCGAGAAAGTCCTCGCGCTGGGTATCAAACCCGGCCAGGGGCTCAGAACAGGCAAAGTACGCAAAGTGATCGCGGCGCTCGCGATATTCGGTCTTATGATAAATGACGCCATCTACCACTTCGACCTCACCGGTGCTGAAATTACGCTGGAAATTGGTAGAGTCATCCTGGGCATCCCACAGGCAGAACTCGACCAGGGAGAAGAGCGACAGATCCGCGGGTTGGGCGCGGTGGTTGGTGACGCGCACCTGCCAGACCTCGAGGTTCTCATTGAGGGGCACGAAGTAGCGCACACAGGTTTGAATGTCCGCGCAGGTGGATTGGATGGTTGTATAGCCCATCCCGTGGCGGCAGGTGTAGCCCTGGAGGGCGGAACGCACCGGCTGCCAGGTGGGTGACCAGAACTGCCCCGTGGCATCATCCCGCAGGTACAGGTAGCGGCCGCCGCTGTCGAGCGGGACGTTGTTGTAGCGGTAGCGCGTCAGGCGGCGCAAGCGGGCATCACGAAAGAACGAATAACCGCCGGCAGTGTTGGAGATCAGGCCAAAATACTCCTGGCTGCCCAG
>DATCUC010000130.1:0-8281 GCA_036567625.1 Anaerolineaceae bacterium
CCTTCGCACGGCAGAGCGCCGCGGGCGGGCGTTACTTCACCTGCCATGCCGGGCTGCAGTACACCGGCATGCCGGTGTACGACCGCGAAGAACAGATTGGCTTATTTCTCACCGGCCAATTCTACTGGCAGCCGCCTGACCCGCAAGAAGAAGCCGGCCGTATCGCCCGGCTGGCCGCCGAGTTTCAACTTCCGCTGGGCGCTTTGCAGGCCGCGGCGCGCGACGTGCCGGTGATCCCAACCGAAATGCACGCCCGCGTCCAGGCCTGGCCGGTGACGGCCGCCCGGGCAATCCATAGTATCTTGCAAGAGCGCACCGGCTTCCTGGCGCGCCTGCAGCAAATCGCCTCGCTCACGCAGATTGGATAAGGAGATCGGGTTATGAAAAAACTGGTTATTTTGGGCGCCGGAACTGCCGGCACGATGGTGGCCAACCGCCTGGTGCGCACGCTAAAGATGAATGAATGGCAGATCACCCTGGTCGATAAAGACCCGGTGCACTACTACCAGCCGGGCTGGCTGTTCGTGCCCTTTGGCATTTACGATAAGAAAGACTGCTTCAAGCCGAAGAGCAAGTACATCCCCAGCCAGGCGAAAATGATCCAGGCCGATATCCAATGCGTGGAGCCGGAGAACAACCGCGTGATCCTCACCGACCGCACGGTTCTGGAGTACGACTACCTGATCATCGCCACCGGCGCGGATATCTATCCGGATGAAACCCCCGGCCTGAACGAAGGCGAATGGGGCAAATCGATCCACACCTTCTATTCGATGGACGGCGCGGTGGCTCTGGCCGACAAGCTACGCAACTGGAAGGGCGGGCGGCTGGTGGTCAATGTGGTTGAGAACCCGATCAAGTGCCCGGTTGCGCCGCTGGAGTTCCTCATGCTGGCGGACTGGTTCTTTCACCAGCGCGGCATGCGCGACCGCGTAGAATTAATCTACGCCACGCCGCTGCCCGGAGCCTTCACCAAACCCATCGCCAACAAGAAGCTGTCGTACCTGCTGGAAACCAAGAATATCCTGGTGGAGCCGGAGTTTATGATCGAGCGCGCCGACCCCGACGCGAAGAAGATCGTTTCGTATGACGAGCGCGAAGTGGAATACGACCTGCTGGTCAGCGTGCCGCTCAACAAAGGCGCGGATTATGTTGGCCGCTCGGGCCTGGGCGATGCGCTCAATTACGTGCCGGTCAACAAGCACACCCTGCTTTCCAACAAGCATAACAATATTTTCGTCCTGGGCGATGCATCCAACATCCCGGCTTCGAAAGCCGGTTCGGTGGCCCATTATGCTATCGACCTGTTTGGCGAGAACTTTGTGCGCTACCTGGAAGGCAAAGAGATGCACGAGACCTTCGACGGCCACGCCAACTGCTTCGTCGAATCTGGCTATGGCAAGGGCCTGCTGATCGACTTTAACTATACTCAGGAACCGCTGCCCGGGCGCTTCCCCATCCCGGTGCTTGGCCCGATGAAACTGCTGGAAGAATCGCGCCTCAACCATCTGGGCAAGCTGGCCTTCCGCTCGATGTACTGGAATATCCTGATGCGCGGCCTGTCCATGCCGCTGCCGCCGACCATGAGCATGGCCGGCAAATGGACAAACTGATTTTGTAACCGGACCAACCGTTTCATCTTCTGGAGGAAAAATGAGCACCCGTATGATTGCTGGCAAGACTGTTCAGGTCAATGAAGAAGGTTTCATGACCAACCCGGCCGAATGGACCAAAGAGATCGCCGAAGAGCTGGCGAAAGAAGAAGGCATCGACTGCCTGACCGATGCCCACTGGAAAGTGATCGAGTTCTCGCGCGAAAGCGCCAAAGATTCGGGCAAAGCCCCCACGCTGCGCACCATCACCACCGGCGCCGGCGTTTCCACCAAGGAATTGTTCATGCTCTTCCCCAAAGGCCCCGCCAAGAAAGTGGCGCGCATCGCCGGCCTGGGCAAGCCCGAGGGCTGCGTCTAAATCCACTCATTGAAGATCAGGAGGAACACCATGGCTGAAGAGAATCGCAAGATCGCATTTATCTGCTCCAAGGGCAACCTGGATATGGCCTACCCGGCGCTGATTATGGGCTGGGCCGCGCTGGGCAACGGCATCGATGTCACCATCTTCTTCACCTTCTGGGGTCTGGATATGATCACCAAGTCGCGCGTCGATCACCTGGAGATCGCGCCGGTGGCCAATACCAGCATGAAGATGAGCATGATGGGCGTGCCCGGCAACCTGGGCATCCCCAACCTGATGGGCGTGCTCCCCGGCATGACCGCGCTTTCGACCAAACTGATGAATGACAAAATGAAGGCGTTGGGCGTGCCCTGCGTGCGCGAATACATCGAAATGCTCAACGACGCGGGCGCCAATATGTACGCCTGCAAGATGACGGTGGATATGATGGGTCTCAAGGACGATGACTTCCTGCCCGGGATCAAGGGCATCGTCACCGCCGGTGATTTCATGGATATGACCGACGGCGCGCAGATCATCTTTATCTAAACTCGACTCTTTACACCGGCCTTCCTTAGCCGGGTACAACAAAGGCGGCTCTCGCAGGGGCCGCCTTTGTGTTTGTATTCGAGCCTGGGCCAGCGCGGATTACTCAAAGATCATCGAGCCGGAATCAAACTTGATCAGCAGCACCAACTGGCCGGTGGCCTCATCCAGCAGGAACTGGTCGACCTCGCCCAGCGCCTGAACGAATTCGGTTTCCTGCGAATCGGGGCAGAACATGCGAGTCATGCCCAGCGGGCCGAAGGTCAGGTGGCTGCCTTCCAACTGGTACTGCCCAAAAAAGTTGTTGCAGTCGGTTGTGCCGCTCACGCTGCCGTCCGCGCCAAAGGTGATGCGAAAGGCTTCGGGCTGGCGCGGGGTGATGCTCGATCCATCGTTCATCTGCGTGCTCACCCACGTCCATTCACGGCCCACAAGCTGCGTCTGCGCATTCATCTCCACCAGTTTCCCTCCTTCAATCTTGAACACGCGGGTCTGTTTTACCGTGGGGGCGGCGGCAAACGGTTCTTCCGGTTTGCGGTCGGCGTAGTTAACGGTGATACTGCCCGCGGCAATGCTGGTGCTTTGCACGGCGATCCGGTCGCCCAGGTAGACGGCGTTGGTACCCGCATAGCCGGCTGCGGTCTGCAGCGTGGCAGCCACGTAATAGAACGTGCCGCTGCCGCCGGTTGACTGGGTCAGCACAAAGACCGCGTCTTCCAGGCCATCTGCGTTGAGGTCACCGGCGGCGACATTTCCAAACACCTGAGTGATGGTCTTGCCCGCGCCTACCGCGCCTTCCACTTCGGAATAGCCGTTCACCAGTGTGACCGGCGTGCCTTCAACGATCACGTCCAGGGTGGCGCGCGCCGGGTCAAAGGCAACCACTGGCGGGGTGGTGGGCTGCGCTTGCACCGGCTGCGGCTGCGCCGGAACTGGTGTCGCGCTGGGCGTTGGGGCAATAATCTGCGGCGCGCAGCCCGCCAGGACTGCCAGCGCCATCAGGTTAATCATAACAAAGATTGCTTTTTTCATTCGATTTATTCTTTCTCCATTCATAGCGGCGCCAACCATGCGCGCCGGTTGATCATCACACCAACAAGACGCCGGGAGATGCCCCCCGGTTCCCTTTCTACGGAAGGATAACCAGTTTTCGCGCGATGACAAATCCACCCCTCGCGCCAGGTGGGCAAGGGGTGGATTATTTGAGCGCTGGCGTTCCGTTTAGGCCGTGGCCAGCATGCGGCGTTCGGTGATGATGCGGTACAGACCCTTGCCCATTTCCATCAACGACAGGCCCATGATGATGCCCAGGGTGACGCGCGCGCCCATCTGTGCGGCGGTCATCAGACCGTTCACCGCTTCGGCGTCCAGGCTGCCCCAGCCCATGCGGTTGAGCCCGGCGGGGTCGAGAGCGACGACGGAGGGGCCGGTGAGCATAATGGCGGCCAGCACCGCGGTAAACAGGTTGATGAACACATCCGCCCAACGGATCGGGTTGGTCCAGCGGCCGCGCGCCATCACCACGATCTCCTTGACGATCTCCGCCGCCCAGAGGATGTTGATGAAAGGCAGGTAGCGGAAGAAGGTTTCCGAAAGCACCGGGGTGTGCAGCCACTGGCCGTTGACGAAATTGGATACGCCAATCCACTCCGGGTAGAAGTTGAAGACGATCGCGGCGATGATGGTGAAGATGACCGCCAGCATACCGCCTACCAGGCTGACGCGCTCTTCCTCCGGCTGGGGTTTCATATCCAGCGGGTTCCAGTTTTCTTCGCTCAGTTTAAGGTCCGGCTGGAAGTATTCCAACACCGCGAAGACCAGGGTGACGATTGCCGCGGCCTGGAATACGGCCTGCATCAACCCGCCGATAACCTTGCCCAGCATTTCGGCAAAACTGATCCCGGCGGTGGACGAAAGCCCGGCTGTGACCGCAAACCCGGTGACCGCCAGCACGCTGACGATCGCCAGCACGATCTTGAGCACCGTCACATACTGCGGGAAGAGCCGCGGACCGATCAGGTAGCGCTCGGGCAGGTAGCGCGCAGCCATCTTTTGCGGCGAGCCCAACCGTTTGAGCACATCCACGATCATGGCCTGGTCTACCGGGCGGCCCTGCGCGCCGGATTCATCTTCCAGGGTATCTTCGATCAGAGTGCGAATTTCTTTTTCGATATCCTCGCGTGAGGTCGCGGGCAGGCGCTGCCCAACTTCTTTTACGTAGAAACTAATGAGATCCATCTTCTTCACTTCCACTTTCCGCTGCGCGCTCCCCGGGGATCGGGTCGCCCATCAGCAAAGGTTCGATTGTTTCCATCAACTTCTTCCATTCTTCCCGCAAAACGGGAAGGATCTTCCGCCCGCGCTCACTGATCACATAGTAGCGGCGCGGCCGGGTTTCCTCGATGCGCCAGTCGGATTGCAGCAGTCCCTGGCTTTCAAGGCGGCGCAGCAGCGGGTAGAGCGTACCCTGGTCAATATCGAGGCCCTTATCAGCCAGCAGCTTCATGGCCGAGTAGCCATATTGCGCTTCCTGGAGCTGGCCAAGAACTGCCAGGGTCATCAACCCGCGCCTTAATTCCTGTACGAGATTGTCAACGAGCATGTCCTGTTCCATATTTCATATCCTTGATTGCATTATACTGTATGTAATACAGTATGTCAAGTAGCAAATACTGTTTTTTAAAAGATATTTTGAAATTCGTGGCGCGCAGCGACTTGCATTTGCGGTCCGCGCAGGAGGGGGAATTTCGTGCATTTCCCCGGCCCAATTTGCTATAATCAACTTCCAACCTTGTTCCACGCATCCGGCGCGGACCTGAAACCAACAATTTTTCGATTTCAAGAAACAAACGAGCCTCTCGTCCGTATTAATCATTAATACATCCCGCGGTTGGTTCAACCGCATTGGGGGGATATTGGTCACTCGTTTGTGGTATTGGCCGCGGGGCTGGTACTCGAGCCGGTTCATTGCATCCGGTCATACAAATCAAAAAAGGGGTGAGGGTATGGGTATCGAAGAGAGCTTTGAAGAAACCATTCAAGTGGTTACGGGTGAAGAAGAACGGCGCCGGTTAGAAGAACGCCAGCAAGAGATCGAAACCTGCATCCAATCGATGGGTTCGCGCAACCCGCGCTTTCGCTCCAAAGCCGCGGAACGCCTGGGCGAGCTGCGCGCCGGGGCCGACGTGCTGGTGCAGGCGCTGCGCGATCCCAACGAGTTCGTGCGCGCCGCGGCAGCCCAATCGCTGGGCAGCGCTCTGGAGAGCATCACTCCCGACGCGGTGGATGGCCTGCTCTCCTGCCTGGATGACAAGAACGATTTCGTTTGCTCGGCTGCCATCCGCACCCTGGGCCGGCTGCGCGCCGAAGGCTGCACCGAAGAGTTGGAGCCGTTTCTCGAAGACCGCAACCCGCACATTATCTCCGACACGCTGATTGCCCTGGGACGCATGAATGCCACCGCGCTGATCGAGCGCATCCTGCCCTTCCTCGAGGACGCCAATTTTCATATCAGCGCCGCGGCGGCGCAGGCACTGGCCAGCATGGGATACGCGCAGGCTGGCGACCGGATGATTGCCCGCCTGGAAATGCTGCTCGACAGCACGAATACCACGCGCAGTTTTTCGCCCATCAGTTATTACATTGATGCGCTGGCCACGTTGAAGATCAACGCCGCCGTTCCGGTGCTGACGCATATTGCCCGCACCCAGGTGGGCATGCGCAGCAAAGCCATCAACGCCCTGATGCAGCTTGATTCGGATGACGTCGTGCCGGTGCTACTGCCGCTGCTCAACGACCCGGGCGAGAAGATCCGCATTTTCCTGCTGCGCATGATCGGCAGTCGCAATTTCCGCAAGGCCGCGCCGGTAGTGCGCCCGCTGCTGTGCGATCCGACGGTGTCCATCCGCCGCCAGGCGCTGCAGGTGTTGATCCAACTGCGCGACCGCGGCGCGCTGGACGCAGTGCGCGCGATGGCGCAGCAGGATTCAAACCCCTTCGTGCGGCGCATGGCCGCGCTGGGCTTGTTGGAACTGGCCGGCGACGCCGCGCTGCCCGATCTGATCTTGCTGGCGGATGATACCAACACGCTGATCCGCCAGGCCGTGGCGCTGGGGCTCAGCCGCATGGGCCGCCTCACTCCCGAGGCCGTGCTGGTGCTGCAGCGCCTGGCGCAAGACGCCGATACGGAAACTGGCGCAACCGCCCGGCAGGCGCTATTGGAACACTCTGAGCCAGTGGACACGCTTGTTCCGCTGCCGCCCAGGGCGCAGCCAGCGCCCATCCCACCGGCGCTGCGCCCGCACGCCGCCGACCTGCGCATGCTGCTGCACACCTGGCAAGATGGCCTGGGGAGCCTGCTGCCGGTTCAGAATATCGACACGATCAACTGCCTGGACAGCGCCCTGCAAACCCTGCTGGTCGCCCTCAACGGCAGCGACGATAACTCTTGATGCGCTGCGCCCCGCGCGGGTGCATTCCGGTGCATAATCATAGGCATGCGGAGACAATCTTACCCACCCCTGGCGCTGCACGTGGCGCAGGCTGGGCCGGTGCGGATTCATTATGAAGTGGCGGGCGGCGGCCAGCCGCTGGTGCTGCTCCACGGACTGTCGGGTTCCACGCGCTGGTGGCGCAAGAATATTCCCTTTCTGGCGCGCCACTTCACCCTGTTTATGGCCGACCTGGCGGGGTTCGGCCGCGGGCGTGGGCAGTCTTTCCGGCTAAATGATGCCGCCGATGTTTTGCTGGAATGGCTGGGCGCGCTGCGCCTGCCCGGCTACGCGTTGATCGGGCATTCGATGGGCGGTTATATCGCCGCCGATATGGCCTCGCGAGTGGGCAGCGGCGTGCAGCAGCTTGTGTTGGTGGATGCTGCCGCCGTTCCACTGCAGCGCACGCTGCTGCGCAATACGCTGGCCCTGGCCGAATCACTGCCCGCCCTGCCGCGCGATTTTTACCCGGTGCTGATGGGCGACGCCTTGCGCGCCGGTCCGCTGACCCTGGCGCGCGCCACGCTGCAAATTCTCTACAGCCGGTTGGGGGCGCGGCTGGCAGCCATTCACGCCGAAACGCTCATCCTGTGGGGCGAGAAAGACCGCCTGCTGCCGCTGGAAATGGGGCGTCGCCTGCACCAGGCCCTGCCGGGCTCGCGTTTTCAGATCATCCCGGGCGCGGGGCACGTGCCCATGTGGGACCAGCCTGAGCGCTTTAACCAGGCAGTGCTGGCATTTTTGAAACCAGGAGCCGCAGATGAAATCTACCCTGCTGACCAGGCGTTGTGACCAGGTAGGCAAGGCACGAATTTTTGCGCGCTATGCGGAGATCAGTACTGCGCGCCCGCCCGTGGTGCTGGTGCACGGGCTGTCTGTTTCCAGCGCGTACATGGTCCCTCTGGCCGAGGCGCTGGCTCCGCAATTTCCCGTATACGCCCCCGATCTGCCCGGACATGGGCGCAGCAACAAACCCGACCGCGCTTTGGATTTGCAGGAACTGGCAGGCGTGCTGCGCCGCTGGATGAACCTGATGGGGCTGCACCGCGCGGTGCTGCTGGGCAATTCGATGGGATGCCAGATCATTCTCGAACTGGCCCATGCCTACCCCAGCCTGGTAGAACGCGCCGTGCTGGTCGGCCCAACGATGGACCCCGAGGCCCCCACTGCTGTGGAACTGATCTTGCGCGGCATGGTGAATATGCTCTACGAGCCGCCCGCGCTGATCCCGGTGCTGCTGCGCGATTATTGGGCGGCCGGGTTGCGGCGCACCTTTCGCACCCTGCGGCTGG
>DATCUC010000131.1:0-9914 GCA_036567625.1 Anaerolineaceae bacterium
GGGCGCCGGGGTGCGCGTGGGTGGGCGCTGCGTGGGCGTCACCGTCGGCGAAGTGGTAGGCGTGGCCGCCTGGCGCACGATCAGCTTTTGGCCAACGAACAGCGCCGGGTCTGGCGAAAGGCCGTTGAGCGCCGATAGCTCCTGCACCGTCAGGCCGTACATGTTTGCCACAAACCACGCCGATTCGCCTCCCTGCACGGTGTGGATGATCGAGCCGTCCGGTTGGGGCGTGGCGGTGATCTGCAAGTACAGCCCGGCGGCTGCGGCGGGCTGGTCCGCGGCTGCGCCCTGACCGGTATCCATGCCGGAAGCCGGGGCAACGCTGACCGGAACGTCTTTCGAACCGGCCGCGCGGCGCACCTGCAGCGTGTAGTACACCACGCTGTTACCATCCACTGCAACACCCGCTCCCACGAATCCATCGGAAATGCCCACCAGGGTGCTCAGGTGAAGCTGGTCCTGCCAGAAGCGGTTCACGGCGGCATCCGCGCTCAGGTTCAACCCGCCGGCGATATTTTCAATAAAGCTGTAATCCGCCGGGGTGGTACCGTCGGCGCGGGTGTGGGTGGTATCCTGAATGGACGCCTGATATTCCGAATGGGCCTGCGCGGAAGACATCAGTGTGCTGTCCACCTGGTACGGCGCAAGGCCGTTCGACGACCGCAGAGCGTTGACGGCGGCAATGAGATCCTGCGCGGTGCTTGCCTGCGCCCGCGCCGGTAAAACCGGCCCGGAGAACAGCAGCCCGGCGAGGAACAATACAAAAATGGGGAGAGAAAATATACGGCGCATCGGTATTCGCATTATACCCGATGCGCCGCAAGATCAACATAACAAGAAATATCAGGTGATGCGTTCTCCAGGCTTGCGGCCCATGGCTTCGGCGGCCACCAGGAAATCCGCTGCGGCAATCATGCCCAGGATCTTGCCTTCATCATCGACCACTGGCAAGTGATGGATATGCTTTTCGCGCATCAGCCGTGAGCATTCTTTGAGGCTCAAATCTCTGTGAACGGTGATCAACGGCGAGGACATGATATCGCGCACTTTGATCTCGCTGGGATTCTGCTCCTGCGCCACGATCTTATCACTCACGTCGATGGAAGTGACAATCCCATATTCCGGGTTGTTAGCGGTGCGGTTGACGATCAGGCTGTTGATATAACGGCGGCGCATCAGGGCCAGCGCTTCGGTTACGGTTGCATCCGGATCGACATATACCACCAGGTCCATCATCCAGTCTTTCACTCGATACTGCATATCACATTCTCCTATTCTGGGTAGTTGAGGCTCAGATGATCCACGTGAGCGCAGTTATAGTAAGTATAGCAAAATCGGGCCAAAAGACCAACGCTGTTACCAGACCTTGATGCGGCCTTTGTAGCGGTCGATCAGGTGTTTGTTGTACTCGTATGAACCGTCCAGGTTGCCGCTCATGCCCACCGGCGGCACAATGCCGCGGTCAAGCAGGTTTTGCGCCGCCTGGGTGATGATCATGTTCAAGATAAACAACGTCGCCACGCTGGAACCCGCGCCAACCGGCTGCTCCAGCCCTTCCAGGCGCAGCAGGCAGTCACCTTTGGGGCACAGGTTGTCGATCACCACGTCACAGAACGCGTACATCTTCTTGCCGCTGGAGTGACGCGAGGTGGTTCCCTGCGAATGCGCCAGCGAGGTAACGCCGATCACCGGCACGCCCTTCTCTTTGGCGATCATCGCCATCTCAATCGGCGCAGCGTTGCGCCCCGAATTGGATATGACGATCAGGGCGTCGCGCGGGGTGATCTCGTAGTAGTCCCAGATCACTCTGGCAATACCTTCTACCCGTTCCATGTATTCGCTCTGCGCCACCTTTTCATGTCCTGAAAGGCTGCGCTCCATAATCGCGTCCACCGGGATCAACCCGCCGGCGCGGTAGGTCAGGTCTTCGGCGGTGACGTGCGAATGCCCGGTGCCAAAGGTGTAGAGCAGGCCGTCCCCGGCGACCGCGTCTGCCACCAGCTGCGCCGCTTTGCCAATGGGTTCCAGTTGCGTATCGAGGATGCGGTTGAGCACCTCGTTAACCGCTGCTGCATAGGTAAATGCACTGTTGGTCATCGTGTTTTCTCCTCGTCCAGATCGCGAATGGATTACCAGATCTTGACCCGGCCTTTGTACCGGTCGCGCAGGGGAATATTGACCCGGTCGGCGCCATCCAGGTTGCCGCTCATAAACACCGGCGGCTGGATACCCCGGTCGAGCAGGGTCTGGATGGTCTGTACGATGATGCTGTGGAGGATGAACAGCCCGGCCACGCCCGAACCGGCTCCCACGGGCATGGGCAGCCCTTCCATGCGGATCATGGCGTCACCTTTCACGCAGTGATTGTCGATGACCACATCCGCCAGTTCGTAGAGTTTTTTGCCGGAAGAGTGGCGCGAGGTGGTGCCCTGCGAATGCGCCAGCGAGGTGATGGCAATAACCTGCAGGCCGCGCTGGCGGGCCTCCAGCGCCATTTCCACCGGCGCGGCGTTGCGCCCCGAGTTGGAGATGATGACCATGGCATCGCGCGCGGTTGGGCGGTAGTAATCGAGGATGACCTTCGCGATACCTTCTACGCGCTCCATGAATTCGCTTTGCCGCACCTTCTCATGCCCGGTGAGCGCCGCTTCGAGGATGGCATCCACCGGAACCAGGCCACCCGCGCGGTAGGCTACATCTTCGGCAATGACGTGCGAATGGCCGGTGCCAAAGGTGTAAACGATGCGATCCTGGGCCACCGCGTCGGCCAATACCCCGGCGGCCTCCAGAATCCTGTCCATTTCCTGTTCCTGGATCACCTGCAAGATCGATTGAACGGAATGGGCATATGCCAGAGCCTTTTCAACCATAACTGCCTCCCATTGAGAATCAGAACGAACAGAAACCGGCGGCTGGCGCCGCCGGAGATGCCGGGTTTATTCCTTTTCCCATTTCCATTCCCGCATGTCTTCCAACAGAGACCGAGCGGTGAGATCGAGGTGCATGGGGGTGATGGATGCATAGCCGGCAGCCAGCGCGCCGATATCGGTGCCTTGCTCGGGCACGCCGGTGGGCATATCGCCGCCGATCCAGTAATACGGCCGTCCGCGTGGGTCGAGGCGCTTAATCAGCGCGTCGCGATAAATGCGCAGCCCCATGCGCGTCACCAGGAAGCCTTTCAGATCGGCGGCGGGCAGGTAGGGCACGTTGACGTTCAGGAATACATCGCGCGGCAGCCCGTGCTGGATCACCTGCTCCACCACCTGGCGCGCCACGCCGGCCGCGGTGCTGTAATCCAGCGGGCCTTCAAGCCCTTCCGGCGGATCAACCGAAACTGCCACCGCCGGCAGCCCGGCGATTGCCGCTTCCATGGCGGCCGTCACCGTGCCTGAATAGGTCACATCGTGACCGAGGTTGCCGTTGGGGTTGATGCCCGAAACCACCAGGTCGACCTTTTCTTCCAGCAGGCCCATCATCACCAGCGCCACGCAGTCTGACGGCGCGCCGTCGCTGGCCAGCGCGGGGGTGCCGTCTGCCAGGTGGGTTTCTTTAACGCGCAGCGGGCGATGCAGGGTTTTCACATGACCCGAAGCCGACCAGTTGTGGTCGGGGGCCAGAACGGTCAGCTTGCCCAGCGGAGCCAGGGCCTGCGCCAGCGCCAGCAGCCCCGGAGCATTGACTCCATCATCATTGGTGATGAGGATATGCATGGACGCGAACCTTCCTTTCGACACAATTGATGGTATCTGCGTCCAGTATAGCCGATTTTGAACCGCGCGGCTGCAAAATGTCTAATCAGCGGTGGCCACCGGAGCCAGACCGCGCTGCAGCCGCTCCATCAGGTCTTCGCGCTCGTGGGGCAGCAGAAAAGCCGCGTCTCCCGCGGCAAAAATGCGCTCCGCCAGAACCGGGTACGGAAGGCCCAGGCCCTCGCACACCGCCCAATACTCATCGCTCAGGCAAATTTGCGATATGCTGGGGTCGTCGGTGTTGATGGTCACGTTGAGGCCGGCCAGCAGCATGGTCATCAGCGGGTGATCGCGCAGCGCAGGGATCACCCCGGTTTGCAGGTTACTGGTCAGGCAGACCTCAAACGGCACGCCGCGCTCGCGCGCCAGCGCCACAACCGCCGGGTCTTCCATCACGCGCACGCCGTGCACGACGCGGTCGGCCTGAAAATCTTCGAGCGCCACGCGCACGTTTTCCGCGCCGCTCCACTCACCGGCGTGGATGGTGATGCGCAGCCCGGCGGACCGCGCCTCGCGGAACAGCCCCACAAACGGCTCACCAGGGAAATCGGCTTCATTGCCGGCCAGGTCAAGTCCGACTATGCCCATATGTTGGCGCTCAGCGGCCAGGCGCGCCACCTGCTCGGCCAGTTGAATGCTCTCGTGACGGTTGATGCTGGCGATCAGGCGCGAATAAATGCCGTGCCTGGCGGCGGCTGCGGCAGCCGCCTGCGCCACCCAGTCCATCACATCTGACAGCAAAAATCCCTGGTGGCGGCTGAGCGCGACCGGGGTGAAGTGCAGATCAAGGTACTGAACGCCGTCCAGGGCAGCGTCTTCGATGGCCTCGGCAGTGATGCGCGCGATGACTTCCGGCGAGCGGTAAAACATGCGCAAGAATTGGAACTTGGAAAGGAACGTGCTGGCGTTCAGCGCGTCATCCGGCTGCATGGCCACCAGCGAGCGCAGATCGGGGCGCAGCGGCAGGCTGATGCTGTGCAGTTTGGCGATTTCCATCATCGTCGCCAGGCGCACGGAACCTTCCAAATGCCGGTGAAGATCGACTTTGGGAAGCTGGTTGTAGATTGTTCGCTGCGGTATATCAGGATACCAGCTCATCCATTCCCCTGTTCTGCGGTGTGCGGAGGTTAGCGCGGGACGGTACACCTATTATATGCGGTGAAACGGGCTTTTCATTTTTCAAAAATGCAAGGGAACGCAGCAAAGCTTCTGCGCTGGTTTGTATTATCGACGTATCGGGTATAAAATAGGTTCTACCTTGCCAAGCTGGCCCGCCTGTGGGCGGCAGGATATCCGTTTGAATCTGGAACAGGAGCAAAAAATGACGACAACGGTAAAATCAATCCTTCAACAAAAGGGGTCGCAAGTGTGGTACGTTGCCCCGCATACCACCCTGCGGGCTGCGCTGGAGCAAATGGCCGAAAAGAACGTTGGCGCCTTGCTGGTGCTGGAAAATGATAAGCTGGTTGGGATCTTTTCGGAACGCGACTACGCCCGCCGGGGAATTTTACAGGGCCGCGGCCCGGAAACCCTGGTGCGCGATGTGATGACTACCCAGGTGTACTACATCACCAAAGAGCAGACCATCGATGAGTGCATGGCGATCATGACCGGTAAGAAAATCCGCCACCTGCCGGTGGTGGAAGGTGAGAAAGTGATCGGCGTCATCTCCATCGGCGATGCGGTGAACTCTGTCATCGCCGACCAGGAGCACATGATCCGCGGTTTGGAGAACTATATCACCGGCCAGCGCGCATAACTACCGCGAGAATCAAAAACGCCCCGCGCGAAATAATTTCGCGCGGGGCGTTTTTTTACGGAGGATTAAGCCGGCTGGCGCAGCTCGGCCAGCTCTTGTTCGACCGAGACGATCTCGGCGCGAAGCTGGACGAGGTACTCTTCCAGGCGTGCGATATACTGCTCTTTGGTCAAATAAACCTGGGTTTCGGCGTGCGATCCGCCGCAGCCGCAGCTTCCGCCGCAGGCACAAGTGTTTTCTTCCATCTGGTTCATGCGCTCATCTCCTTCGGGCCTGATTGATACCTGCTATTGGAAATAATTATACTGTTTTTATCCAAATATGGAAGTGGCAATATACAAGGTATCGCTTCACGGTTCTATGCGGCGTTTCATGAAGAAGGCCACCTCGCCGCCCGGCTCCAGGTCGTGATTGGTGTAGCGCGAGATCTCGATGCCTTCCAGGGCGAAGCCCAGGCTGCGGTAGAAAGCCACGGCGCGGGCATTGGTATTCGCCGTTTCGAGGATCAGCGTGCGCATGTTGAGCTGGCGCGCCAGCGCAGCGTTGGCTTCCATCAACGCGCGGCCAATGCCTTTTCGCTGGTGCTGCGCGGCCACGTGGAATTCCCAGATCCACAGGCTGCGGTTCCATTCAGACGGCTCGTTGATCGACAAAGCCACCAGTTCGCCGTCCAGGTACGCGCCCAGCGAATGCCCCTGGGCAATCAGGTCGCGGTAGCGGGTGAAATCCTCTTCGAGCATGTCCCAATCTTTGCGCAGCGGCGCGGCAAGCGGCTCGTAGACCACGCGGAAGAGCGTTTCTTGCGGCGAATCTTCCCAGGTGACGCGGTACTGCGCCTGGCTGTCGTAACCCACGATCAGCCGCTCCAGGTCGGGCCGGTGATACTCGGTCAGCGGGCGAATTTGCAGGTCCATTTTTCCTCCCCGCTTGATTGTAGCATCTTCGCCGCTGCGATTTCCTTCTGGCGTTTCCCCATTTTGTGTGGTATACTACTGCCCGCTCCGGGCGTTCCGGAGTGTTTCAAGACCATCTTTTTTTCTTATCTCACACGCTCTCTGATCGCCCAGCGTGCCGCGAGCCGCGGTGAAGGGTGGAGATGACGAGGGCGGAGGATAAAAACGCAAAAGGAGTTTTTCTCAATGGCTACCGTGATTTCCATGAAAGCCTTGCTGGAAAGCGGCGTGCACTTCGGCCACCGCACCAACAAATGGCACCCCCACATGCGCCCGTATATCTTCACCGAGCGCAATGGCATCCACATCATCGACTTACAACAGACGGTTAAAGCGATCAACGCGGCTTACGCCGTGGTGCGCGATACCGTGTCCCAGGGCGGCACGGTGCTGTTCATCGGCACCAAGCGCCAGGCCCAGGAAACCATCCGCGAAGAAGCCATCCGCTGCGGCATGCCCTACGTGACCGAACGCTGGCTGGGCGGGATGCTCACCAACTGGAATACGATCTATAACCGCATCCAGGAACTCGAACGCCTGGAGCGCATGCGCGACACCGGCGCGATCAACCGCCTGACCAAAAAGGAAGGCCTGCTGATCGAGCGCGAAATCAACCGCCTGCTCATCCGCCTGTCGGGTGTGCGCAACATGAAACGCCTGCCCGACCTGGTGTTCGTGGTGGACGTGATGCGCGAAGAAACCGCCGTGCACGAAGCTAACCTGAAAGAAATCCCGGTACTGGCTCTGGTCGACACTAACTGCGACCCGCGCGGCGTAGATTACGTGGTTCCCTCCAACGATGACGCTATCCGCGCCATCAAACTGCTGGTCGGCAAGATCGCCGACGCGGTGCTGGAAGGCAAAGCCATGCGCAAGGACGAGGATATGGAAGAAGCCGAACTGGCCGCTGCTTCCCTGGAAGAGCGCCCTGCCGCGGCTCCCCGCCCGCGCATGGAACTGGAAGACGAGCTGGAAGACAAAGACCTGCTGGGTGAATCGACCCTGGCCAAGATGAGCGCCGCGCACGAAGAAGTCGCGGAAGCTGAAGTCACCACCGAAGAAGACGAAGCGTAATCGCTTCTGACCGCACCAAATCAAGACCGTATTCTGAACGTTGAAGGATTTTTTCGATGGCAATTACGACTGAACAGATTAAAGAACTGCGCGAAGCCACCGGCGCCGGCATCCTCGACTGCCGCAAGGCGTTGGAAAACGCCGGCGGTGATATGCGCAAGGCGGTTGATTTCCTGCGCGAGAAGGGCCTGGCCACCGCGGCCAAGCGCGCCGAGCGCAACGCCTCGGAAGGCGTGCTGGAACTCTACAGCCACGGCGGCGGGCGCGTTGGCGTCATGGTCGAAGTTAACTGCGAAACCGACTTTGTCGGCCGCTCGGAAACTTTCCGCAATTTCGCCCACGAAGTTGCCCTGCAGATCGCCGCTTCGGCTCCGCAGTGGGTGAACGAAAGCGAGATCCCCGCGGACGTGATCGAGCACGAGAGCGAGATCGCTGCCGCCAAGGCTCGCGGCGAAGGCAAGGCCGAAACGGTCATCCCGCGCATTGTTGAAGGCTACATGAAGAAGTTCAAGGACGAAACCGTCCTGCTGCGCCAGCCTTACATCCGCGACGAGAGCACCACCATTCAGGACCTGCTCAACTCGATCGTGGTCAGCACGGGCGAAAACGTCATCATCCGGCGCTTTGTCCGCTGGGAGCGCGGCGAGAAGACCTCGCAAGAGTAAAGAATCGATAGGCCAACCGAAAGGTTGGCCTTTTTTTCAAACCAAAGGAGCGACCGCATGGAGACCTTAAAATACCGCCGCATCTTGCTCAAACTGAGTGGCGAAGCCCTTTCGGGCGCAGCGGGCAGTGGCATTGACCCGCAGCGCGCCACGGATATTGCCCTGCGCGTGCGCGAAGTGCGCGAACTGGGCGTGGATGTGGCCATCGTCATCGGCGCGGGCAACCTGTGGCGCGGCAAGGTTGGGCTCGACCTGGGCATGGATCGCGCTACCGCGGATTACATGGGCATGCTGGCCACGGTGATGAACGCCCTGGCGTTGATGGACTCGCTGGAGAGCCACGGCGTGGTTACCCGCGTGCAGTCGGCCATCGAAATGCGCTCGGTCGCCGAGCCGTACATCCGCCGCCGCGCCATCCGCCACCTGGAAAAAGGGCGCGTGGTCATCTTTGGCGGCGGCACCGGCAACCCCTACTTTTCCACCGACACCGCCGCCGCGCTGCGCGCCATGGAGATCGACGCGGATGTGCTGATCAAGGCGACCAAGGTCGACGGCGTGTACGACAGCGACCCCAAGCTCAACCCCGGCGCGGTGCGCTTCGACGAGCTGACCTACATCGAAACCCTCAACCGCCGCCTGGAAGTGATGGACAGCACCGCCATTTCGCTGTGCATGGAAAACAAGCTGCCCATCCTGGTGCTCAACCTGTTCGACCCGGCCGCGCTGCGTTCCGCGCTGCTGGGCGGAAAAATTGGCACGCTGGTGCACGTGTAAGCCCGGCAGCCAGAAAACAGTAAAATATCCGGAGAGCAAAAGAGGCAAAAGCCGGCCAAGCTTCAGCGACTGGCCGCTCAGCAGTTTGAAAGCCTTAACCCGAATACCGCGAACAAAGCCGACTGGCGCAAAGGTTCTGAAAAGAAAGGCGGAGAGTGCTCCTTTCCGCGTACAAAAATCGGGGTGAAATTCGTGTCATTTGGTTTCGCCGTGGCATTCGTGATACAGTTTTGACCTTCGGTAGAAACTGCCCGGCGTCTGGTTTGGCAAAATTGTTTTTCGTTGCGACTGCGCGGTTCCATTTTTTGACAATCAAGTTTTCCCCTGGAGAGCGAAACGATGAAGATCTTAATTGCCGCGGATATGGAAGGCATCACCGGCGTGGTCAACTGGGATCAGGTGAATCCCAACCATGCTGAGTACAGCCGTTTTCGCCGCCTGATGACTGCTGACGTCAACGCCGCCATCGCCGGGGCATTCGCGGGCGGAGCGGACGAGGTCACCGTCACCGATGGGCACAACAACGGCAGCAATATCCTGATCGAAGAACTGGACGGCCGCGCGCGGCTCAACAGCGGCTCTCCCTCGGGCCTGTCGATGGTGGAAGGCGTGCAAAGCGCAGACGCAGTGATCTTCGTCGGCTACCACGCCCGCGCCGGGGCGCTGCACGCGGTGCTGTGCCATACCTGGACCGACGTGATCACCAACGTATGGCTCAACGGCCGCCCGTGCGGCGAGATCGGTCTGAACGCATCGGTGGCGGGCAGCTTTGGCGCGCCGGTGCTGCTGATTTCCGGCGACCTGGCGGCCTGCGATGAGGCTGCCGAGTGGGTACAGGGCATCTGCCCGGTGGTGGTCAAGCGCGCGCACAGCCGCTACGCCGCCGAGTGCCTGCCCCCCGCGCAAACCCACGCGCTCATCCGCCAGAATGCCGAGGACG
>DATCUC010000132.1:0-48336 GCA_036567625.1 Anaerolineaceae bacterium
ATCCACAGTGTGGCGCTCTGCCATTGAGCTACACCCACCATATCGATCGGGATTGTAACACAACCCCTGGGCTTACGCAAGAATTTTCCGCAGGTACGCGGGCAGTTCTTTCAGCTGTACAGCTTCCTGGGTGCGGTTGGCCAGGTCTTTCACCTGCACTGTCCCGGCGGCCTGTTCGTCCGGCCCGGCGATGAGCACAGCACGGAATGCCATGCGGTCTGCGTATTTCAACTGCTTGGGCAGCTTGGCGGCTTCGGGGTACACCGCGGCAGCCACGCCCGCCCGGCGCAGTTCGGCAGCCAGTGCGTAGGAATCCAGCAGCGAGGATTCGTCAAAAACGGTCACCAGCACCGGCGCAGGTGTGCCGGTGTTGACCTTGATCAGCCCATACTCCTGCAGCAGCACGCCAATCATCACGTCGCCCATAGCAAAACCCACCGCTGAAACCGGCTCACCGCCCACGGCCTGCACCAGGTTATCGTAGCGCCCGCCGCCCAAAATGGACCGTCCGCCGCGCGCCATCTCTTTCGCCTCAAAAACCGTGCCGGTGTAGTAATCCAGCCCGCGGATAATGCGTGAGTCGTAGCGCACCCATTCGCGCACGCCCAGCTTTTCCAGCGCGTCAAAAAAGCGGCGGAACTCTTCTGAGCGCTGCCACAGATCCGGGTCGTCGAGCGTGCGCTTGAGGCCGCCCAGTTGTTCAGCGGTCAGCCCAATTTCAGCGGCGAAAGCTTCCCATTCCGGCGGCGACAGCTTATCGCGCCGGTCAATCAGGCGGAAAACGCTCGGGCGCATATCCGCAGTCACACCCAGGTCCGCCAGGGCTGAATCCATCAGGCGGCGGTTATTGGCCAGAATTTGCACCTGGCCCGGTTGGAACCCCACGCGCTTTAAGAATGTAGCTGCCACGGCCGCCAGCTCCGCGTCAGACTCGGGATTGTTGGGGCCGATCATATCAATGTTCCACTGGAAGAATTCGCGCGTGCGGCCTTTTTGCGGCCGTTCGTAGCGCCAGAACGGCCCAAAAGACCACCAGCGCAGCGGAAAGGCCAGTTCGCGCTGGCGGGCGGCCACCAGGCGCGCCAGGCTGGGGGTCAGTTCCGGCCGCAGAGTGATCAGGTCACCGCCGCGGTCTTCAAACACAAACGACTGCTCCTTCACCAGTTCTTCCCCAGATTTGGCCGCGTACAGTTCGATCTTCTCCAGGAACGGCGCGTCCCACTCCTGGTAGCCGAAACTCTGCGAAATATCCGCCAGGGTGTTATACAGCCAGGAACGCACAGCCATATCTTCGGGATAAAAATCGCGGGTCCCTTTCAGGGATTGCACAGTCGTTTTCATAAGCGCTTTCCTCAATCCAATGATTTTCCACTTCCCGATCTTTTTCGGACGCATACAGGCCAAGTCCGTAGCTGGGAAGTATCGAATATTTTAACATAAGTAGCCCTCTCAAAAGTGAAAACCAAAAATTGATTACAAAATTCGATTCTCTTGTGATACACTTCACTATCCATTGCAGTCTGAATTCTTTACTATTGTATGGAATGGGATGCCAAACCCCATCCATTTTCCCGTCACCAGCGCTGTCCGGGACGGGTGTCAAATAATGAAAGTACGATGCCGATGAACGTTGAAGAATTGATTCAACTGGTAAATGGTAAGCTCTGGAATGCATCGGTGGATTTGTCCCGAGAAGTCAAAGGTGGCTGCGGCGCGGACCTGATGAGCGATGTACTCGCCTCGATCCAGCCCGAAGCGGTGCTGCTTACCGGTTTATGCAATCCGCAGGTGGTGCGCACCGCACAAATGGCCGATGTGGCCGCGGTGGTGCTGGTGCGTGGGAAACTTCCCCCGCAAGAAACCGTCGATCTCGCTTCGCGCGAGGGCATACCGCTGATCAGCACGCCCTTCGGCATGTTCGAGTTGTGCGGCCGGCTGTACCAGGCCGGGTTGGGCAGCCTCGAAATGCCCGTCCCCGACTGCCCTTGCGAATAGAATAGGAAAGGGAACGCATGGATCAATCTGCTCGACCGAAGGGGAAAATCGTCACCGATCAGGCGGCAGGCAACATCACGCGCTCCGAAGAACTCGCCTATGAGCTGAAAATCGCCGAGGTCATGTCGACCACCATGTATTTGATGTCGGTCGATATGAGCATGGATGATGTTCTCAAAATCTTTCGACAGGCGCACATTTCCGGTGCGCCTGTTGTCGATCACGGCAAGCTGGTCGGCATCGTCAGCATCGAAGATACCATCCGCTGCCTGATGGCCAATGATATGCAGGCCCCGGTCAGCGAATACATGACGCATAACGTCATCGGTATCCAAAGCCGCGAGCCGGTGATCGAAGCGCTGAAGACGTTTGTCAACATCAAGGTTGGCCGTCTGCCTGTCCTGGATGATGACGGCAATCTGGTGGGCATCCTCACCAAAGGTGATATTACCCGCGGTTTGCTCAAAGCGCTGCAGCATGACTACCAGGCCGAAGAGGTGATCCGCTACCGCGCCAGCCACCTGTTCGAAGATATTGAATCAGACCGCACCAGCCTGATCTTGCGCTATAACATCTCACCCCGCGATTTCACCCACGGCGGGTCGGCTTCCGCCAACATCAAACGCGCGTTGTTGCGCCTGGGCGCGCCACCACAAATTGCGCGCCGCACTGGCATCGCCGTCTACGAAGCCGAAATCAACCTGATCATCCACACCACTAACGGCGGGGTGATCCGCGTCGAGATCGAGCCGCAGAAAATCACCATCGATGCCTACGACGATGGCCCGGGGATTGCCGACGTGGAACAGGCGCTGCGCCCTGGTTTTTCCACCGCCACCAATGAGGTGCGCGAGTTGGGCTTTGGCGCGGGGATGGGCCTGGTCAACATCTCGCGCTGCGTAGACAACATGAAGCTGGAGTCAGCCGTGGGCGTGGGCACCCGGTTGAAAATGAAGATCTTCTTACAGACCGAAGAGGCGTTCCGCGAAGCCAACCCTGCAGGCAAGGAGACCAAATGAACTTACAGAACGTGATCGATGCATTGAATCTAACCCCGTTGACCGAGCCAAAAGACTTTGCCAGAATTGAAGTGACAGAAGGCTACACCTCAGACCTCTTAAGCTGTGTGATGGCCGGAGCCCCGCACGGCGGCGTGTGGGTCACGCTGCAGGCGCACACCAACATCATCGCCGTGGCCGCCCTGTTAGACCTGAATGCCGTCATCATTAGCGAAGATGCGCAGCCCGAACCGGCGACGATCGAACGCGCCAATGACGAGGGCATTACCTTACTGGCAACGCCGATGAAATCGTTTGAAGTAGTTGGCCGGTTGTGGGAGCTGGGTCTGCGATCGAATTAACATGGGCTTTCTGACCACCATCCGCGCCGAACTGCACGTTCATACCTGCGTTTCGCCTTGCGCCGAAGTTGAGATGATCCCCCCGCTGATCGTGCGCGAAGCCATCGAGCGCGGCATCCACCTGATTGCCATCACCGATCATAACACCATCGACAATGCGGAAGCAGTCATCACGGCAGCCAAAGACAGCGGGCTGACCGCGCTGCCCGGCATGGAATTGCAGACCCGTGAAGAAGTCCACAGCCTGTGCCTGTTTGACACGCTGGACCAGGCCCGCGCGTTTGAAACCTGGGTGAAGGCCAAGCTGCCGCCATTCCCCAATCGCCCGGAATACTTCGGCGAGCAGTTTGTGGTCGATGCCACCGGTGAGTTCATCCGCCGCGAGGAGCAGTTGTTGTTGATGTCGACGGAATATGATCTGAACGATGCCTGCGGCAAGGTTATGGAGCTGGGCGGGATGTTCATTCCCGCTCATATTAACCGAACTGCATTTGGCCTGCTGCCGGTACTGGGTGTGCTTCCACCGGATATCTGCATCGATGCGCTGGAAGTTTCGCGCCACCTTACGCCGGAAAAGGCTGTGGCCCAATACCCGCAGATCGCCCCCTACCCGCTGGTGCAAGGCGGCGATGCGCACCGCCTGGACGAACTGCTGGGCGTCAACAAGTTTACCCTGGCCGAACCCACCATCGCCGAACTGCGGCTGGCGCTGTGGGGGCAAGAAGGCCGCTCGTTTCGCTATAGTCCGCGGGCTTGACCGCCGGCAAGTATCATTCTTCTACTACATTTCGCCGGATCAGCCAATTACAACCTTCTCGTTATTCTAGTGACATTTAGTATTTACGAAAATCCTACTTAATTGGTAGTATAAGCATTGACCTGTTTGTGATTTTTGTCACAAACTAGACCAAAATAATCCTATTTGGAGTGCGTGATGGTAGTACCAAAACCCGTTGAGATCGCAAGCAATGACCCCCTGCTTGTGCCGGAGAAGAAGATCGTCATCGATCAAATTCTGGAGAAGAACCGCAACACTCCCGGCGCAACGATGATCGTATTGAATGAATTGCAGAGCCAGATTGGTTTCGTTTCCGCTGCGATGCAGGCTTACGTAGCCCGCAGTCTGAACGTGCCAATGAGCACAGTGCACGGCGTGGTTTCGTTCTATTCATTCTTCACCACCACCCCGCGCGGCAAGCACACCATCAAGTTTTGCATGGGTACTGCCTGTTACGTGGGCGGCACCCCCCAGTTAATTGACAAGGCCAAGCAAATTCTCGGCTGCGACATTGGCGAGACCACCAAAGACGGCCTGGTGACGCTGGAAATCTGCCGCTGCGTTGGCGCGTGCAGCCAGGCTCCGGTAATCGTCATCGACGAAGAGCTGCACGGCCGCGTGCGGCCCAACAAGCTGCCGATGCTGACCAAAGCTGTTCAGAGCTAACGAGAAGAGGAACCGGTGCGCGAACTAGCCCTGCACCTGATGGATATCGCGGAAAACAGCGTGGCCGCGCGAGCCAAAACCATCCACATCGATGTGGAAGAGGATCAGGCCGCCGACCGGTTGTGGATGTGCGTGCGCGACGATGGCTGCGGCATGGACGCGGAGATGGTGCGCCGGGTTTGCGACCCGTTCGTCACCTCGCGTACCACGCGCAAAGTCGGGCTGGGCATCCCGCTGTTAAAGGCCGCCGCAGAAGCCTGCAACGGCTACCTGCGCATCGAATCTGAGCCGGGCGTTGGCACGCAGTTGGAAGTTCTTTTTCAGCGCAGCCACATCGACCGCATGCCGCTGGGCAATATCGCATCCACCTGGTTTGCTCTGCTGATCTCGCACCCGGAAGTTCACTGGGTTTTCCGCCACAAAATGGATGCGGCGGAGTTCGTATTTGATGATGCCCCGGTGAAAGAAACCCTGGGTGATGTTCCATTGACTGAGCCGGATATTCTCGCCTACCTGCGCGAAACACTTGAAAGCGGGGTCAGCGAGGTTCAAAAAGTCGCAATCGTTTGATCGTTTCGAGCCGTAATCGAAACCACTTTTAGGAGAGGATACCATGACGACCATCAAGAGTCTGGAAGATTTGAAGAAACTGCGCGAGCAGGCACTGCAGAAGCGCGAAGTGAAGCGCACCGAAGGGCAGGCGCAGGTTATCGTTGGCATGGGAACATGCGGCATCGCGGCTGGCGCGCGCGAAACCATGAAAGCCGTTCTCGATACCATCGAGCAGGAAGGCCTTTCCGGCATTATCGTCACGCAAACCGGCTGCATCGGCCTGTGCGAAAAAGAACCGATTATGCAGGTCGTGGTCGGTGAAGGCGAGAAAGTCGTCTATGGAAAAGTTTCCCCGGATGTGGCGCGCCAGATCATGCACGATCATGTCTTGAACGGCAAAGTTGTCGAAAACCACGTCATTCACGTGTAATCTGCGCAAAGGAATTCTACGGTACAGGATAGCCTAATGAAGTATTATCGCTCACACGTATTAGTGTGCGCCGACCCCGAGTGCGTCAAGCGGGGAGCGCACGAAATGCTCGACAGCCTCAACGATGAACTGGTGTCGCAGGGCCTGATCGACGAAGTCCAGGTATTGGAAACGTCGCGCATCGGCGGCTGCCATGACGGCCCCGAAATGATGGTCTACCCCGAAGGCGTACATTATTCGGGCCTCACCCCGGATGACATGCCCTTCCTGGTGGAAGAGCATTTCCTCAAAGGCCGCGTGGCGCAGAAGTTCGTTACCCCCGAAAAAGTCTTCGAAGATGAAGAACTGCGCGCCCCAACCTCAAAAGAAATCCGCGTCGTGCTGCGCAACTGCGGCGAGATTGACCCGGAGAACATCGATGATTATCTGGCAGTGGACGGGTACATGGCGCTGGGCAAGGTGCTCACCGAAATGACCCCGCAGGACGTCATCGATACGATGATGAAATCCGGCCTGCGCGGGCGCGGCGGCGCCGGTTTTTCGGTCGGCCGCAAGTGGCAGATCGCGCGCGACGTGAAGGATTCGCCCAAGTTCCTCACCTGCAATGCGGATGAAGGCGACCCCGGCGCGTTCATGAACCGCCGCGTGCTTGAAGGCGACCCGCACAGCGTGGTCGAAGGCATGATCATCGCCGCGTATGCCATTGGCGCTTCCTACGGCTACATTTACTGCCGTGCGGAATACCCGATTGCAGTGCGCACGCTCAATATCGCCATTCAACAGGCGCGCTCGTTGGGGCTGCTGGGCAATAACATTCTCGGCACCGATTTCTGCTTTGACATGGAAGTGCGCATGGGCGCCGGCGCGTTCGTCTGCGGAGAAGAGACGGCGCTGATCGCTTCCGTCGAAGGCAAGCGCGGCGAACCCCGCCCCCGCCCGCCGTTCCCGGCAGTAAAAGGCGTGTGGGGTAAACCCACCAACAACAATAACGTTGAATCCTACGCCAACGTTCCGCAGATTATCCTCAAGGGCGCAGAATGGTACGCCAGCATGGGCACCGAAAAGAGCAAGGGCACCAAAACCTTTGCCCTGGCCGGGGATGTCAAACGCAGCGGCCTGGTGGAAGTTCCCCTGGGCATCTCGCTGCGCGACCTGGTGTACGATGTCGGCGGCGGGATCAAGGACAACAAGGGCTACAAGGCCATCCAGATCGGCGGCCCAATGGGCGGCTGCTTACCGGAACAATATCTCGACCTTCCCGTTGATTACGAATCGTTGTCCGCCGCGGGCGCGATCATGGGATCGGGCGGCGTGGTCGTGATGGACGAAGAGACCTGCATGGTCGATATCGCCCGGTATTTTATGGACTTCACCCAGGACGAAAGCTGCGGTAAATGCACCCCGTGCCGGGTAGGCACGCGCCGCATCCTCGAAATTCTGGAACGCATCTGCGGCGGCAAGGGCCAGGATGGCGACATCGAAACCCTGGAAATGCTGTGCCGCGAGATCAAGGCCACCGCGCTGTGCGGCTTGGGCCAGGGCGCGCCGAACCCCGTGGAAAGCACGCTCAAGCACTTCCGCCATGAATATGAGGCCCATATTTATGAAAAGCGCTGCCCGGCCAAGGTCTGCCGCGCGCTGATCCGCTACGAGATCCTGCCGGAAACCTGTACCGGCTGTACCGTATGCGCTCGCAACTGCCCCACCAATGCCATTACCGGCGAACGCCGCCATCCGCACATGATCGACCCGGATACTTGCGTCCGCTGCGGTATTTGTATGCAGGTCTGTAACTTCAACGCTATTGAAATCCGGTAAGCAGAAAGGCGCTGCCGCCCCTGCTGCTGGAAACACGACCAGATTGGAGGAGGAGCATGGATGTAGAGATGCTGGAAGGGCAAAAAGTCATTGAAGCCGTTCAAAGAGCCGTCGATCATCATGGCGTGAAGCGGGAAGAACTGATCCCGATCCTGAGCGACGTGAATCGCGCGCTGGGTTATATCCCCCGCGCAGCCTTTGAAGAGCTTTCTCGCCTGATGAAAGTACCGACGAGCCAGTTATTTTCTGTCGCAAGCTTCTACCAGATGCTGTCAACCCGCCCGGTTGGCCAGCATGTGATCCGCTTCTGCGAAAGCGCCCCCTGTCATGTGGTCGGCGGGCGGCAGGTGTGGCAGGCCGTGCAAGATGCGCTTAACCTGCGCGACGGCGAAACCAGCCAGGACGGCAAATGGACTCTCACTACGGTTAGCTGCCTGGGGATTTGCGGCGTTGGCCCGGTGATGATGATTGACGACGATGTGTACGGCAATCTCAAGCCGAGCCAGATTCCAGAAATCCTCGCGCGCTACGCGGATAGGAGCTGACGATGAAAGCATACCGTTCGATGGTTCTTGTATCCAACGACCCGGGCAGCATCCAGGCTGGCGCGCAAGACGTGCTCACCACCCTCCAGCAGGAAATCAAAGCCTTTGGGCTGGAAGATGAGATCTCCGTTTCCACCGTCAGTGACGTAGGCCGGCATGACGCCGTGCCGATGGTGGTTGTCTACCCCGAGGCCGTGATCTACGGCCCGGTGACCAAGCAAGATGTACATTACCTCGTGGAAGAACATCTCTACAAGGGGCGCATCGCCAGCGCCTTGCAGGCCCCAGCCCGCGAACTTTCGGGGCGCATCGCCTGGCTGCAAAACCGCAAGGGCACCCTGCCCGCGGAACAGCGCATCGTTCTCGAACGCGCCGGCTTAATCGACCCGGACAGCCTCGATGACTATCTGCTGCACGACGGTTTTGTCGCTCTGGGCAAAGCGCTGACCGAAATGACCCCGGCGGACGTCATCGCCGAACTGGAAAAATCGGGTTTGCGCGGCCGCGGCGGAGCGGGTTTCCCCACCGGCACCAAGTGGAAGTTCGTTTCGCGCACCAACAGCCCCAAAAAGTACGTAGTCTGCAACGCGGACGAAAGCGAGCCGGGAACTTTCAAAGATCGCCTGATCCTCGAAGGTGACCCGTTTTCGATCGTCGAAGCCATGGCCATCGCCGCGTATGCCGTCGGTGCGGATGAAGGCATCATCTATGTGCGCGGCGAATATACGCTGGCGCAAGAGCGGTTGAAGAGCGCCATCCAACAGGCCCGCAATTACGGCCTGCTGGGCGACCATCTCTTTGGCACGGATTTCTCCTTCAACATGAGCGTACATGCCGGAGCCGGCGCGTACATCTGCGGCGAAGAAACCGCGCTGATCGAATCAATCGAAGGCAAGCGCGGTGAGCCACGCGCGCGGCCGCCCTACCCGACCACGCACGGCCTGTGGGGCAAACCCACCCTGGTCAATAACGTAGAAACCCTGGCCAATGTGCCGCCCATCCTGCGCCACGGCGCCGCCTGGTACCGCAAGTTCGGCACGCCCAGCAGCCCGGGAACCAAGGTGTACACCATCATGGGCAACGTCAACCTGACCGGCCTGATCGAAGTGCCGATGGGCATTACCTTGCGCGAGGTGGTTTCGATCTACGCCAAAGGCATGAAACCCGGCTCGACCTTCAAGCTGGCGCAGACCGGCGGTTCCTCCGGCTCGATCATCCCTGCCAGCCTGCAAGACACGCCCATGGACTTTGACTCGTTCGCCAAAACCGGCGTTTCGCTCGGCTCCGGCGCGCTGCTGATCTGCGACGAAGAGACCTGCGTGGTTGACCTGGCCAAAGTGCTGCTCAACTTCTTCCGCAAAGAGAGCTGCGGCAAGTGCAATCCCTGCCGCATTGGCAACCAGCGCGCCTATGAAATTCTGACCAATATCAGCGAAGGCATCGGGTCGCTGAAAGATCTGGATGACCTGAACATGCTGTCGGAATACCTGTACCAGCTTTCCAACTGCGGCCTGGGCCAGACGGCCGGCACGCCGCTGCGGGATACACTGCAATATTTCCGCGCTGAAGTCGAAGCGCATATTCGTCTCAAAGTTTGTCCCGCGGGCGTGTGCCCGATGAGCGGGAAAAAGCACTAAGCGTGCTGTATAAGACAGGAAATCATCCTGATACCATGGAGAGGGTTGATCATGACGACTGTAACGATTGATGGAAAACAGATTGAGGTACCGGAAGGCACCACCGTTCTGCGGGCCGCCCAAATGGCTGGTATCTCCATCCCAACTTTATGCGACCATCCTGAACTGACCCCATACGGCGGCTGTCGCTTGTGCCTGGTGGAAGTGGAAGGCGCGCGCACCATGCAGCCATCCTGCACGCTGCCGGTCAGCCCCAACATGGTGGTGCATACCGACACGCAGAAGGTGCGCGACGCGCGCAAATTTGTGCTGACGCTGATCTTCAGCGAGCGCAATCACTTCTGCATGTACTGCCAGGTTTCTGGCGGCGACTGCGAACTGCAGAACGCGGCTTACCGCGAGGGCATGACCCACTGGCCGCTGCAGCCCAACTGGCAGCCCTTCGCCGTGGATGCCTCGCACCCGTATTTTGTGCTGGATAACAACCGCTGCATCCTGTGCCGCCGCTGCGTGCGCGCCTGTAGTGAGCTGGTTGGCAACCACACCCTCGGGTTTGAAGAACGCGGCGCGCGCAGCTTCCTCGTCGCCGATCTGGGCGTTCCAATGGGCGAATCGACCTGCGTGGCCTGCGGTACCTGCTTGCAGGTTTGCCCCACCGGCGCGTTAATCGACCGCCAGAGCGCCTACCGCGGTAAGGAAACCCAGGTAGAAACCACCGCCTCGGTATGCGCCGGCTGCTCCGTCGGCTGCGCGATGAACGTGCTCACCCGCGACAATCACCTGGTTCGCATCGAAAGCAACTGGGAAGGCCCGGTCAACGGCGGTTTGCTGTGCGAGATCGGCCGCTTTGCCCAGCAGATGGAAGAGCACGAGCGCATTTCTACCCCGCTGGTGCGCAAGAACGGCAGCCTGAAGGCCGCCACCTGGCAAGAAGCCCTGGATGTGATTGCCAGTCGCGTTCGCCCGCTCTCTGGCGCCAACGGCGTCGCCGCCCTGGCCTCCACCCGCCTGCCCGTCGAAGCCCTCTCGGCTTTCAAGCAAATCTTCGCTGATGGGTTGGAAAGCGATATGGTTACCAGCCTCGAAGAAGGCGCTTCCACCGCGGCTGCATTCAAGCTGGCCAACGAAATGGGCCGCCCGTTCGAAGGCAAGCTGGGCGACCTTGCCAACGCCGACCTGGTGCTGGTATTCGACGCCGATGTGACCAAGCTGCACGAGGTTGCCAGCTTCTTCTTCAAGCGCAATCTGCAGGCCGGCACCAACCTGGTAGTCGTCGACCGCAACGAAAATGAACTTGACCGGTTGGGCATCCCCGTGAAAGCCCTGCGCGGCAGCCAGGCCGAAATGCTCGAAGCCCTCACCGCGGCCAAGAGCGGCCAGCCGCTGGATATCCACGAAGTCAAGACCGGCGTCCCGGCCGGCAAGCTGGCCCTGGTGGGCGAGCTGCTGCGCGACGCGCAGAACCCGGTGATCGTTTACGGCAACGTCGACGGCGCTGATCTGAAATCCCTGCTGGCCCTGGCCGGCACCGCAAAGGTGCTGGGCGTCAAGGGCGCAGCCAACAGCTTCGCCGGCGCGCTGCTGGGTCTGGAAAAACCCTTCCAACTTAACGGGCACCAGGCCGTGTTTGTTGCCCTGGGCGACGACGAACCCTCGCAGCGGCTGGTGAAGAAGCTAACCGGCGCGCCGTTCCTCGCCGTGCAGGCCAGCTACGCTTCGCAGCTCACTGCGCAGGCCGATGTGGTTCTGCCAGTGCAAAACTGGGCTGAGCAGGATGGGCACTACGTCAACCTTGACGGGCACATCCAGGCGGCTCACAAGGCGATCACCGTACCGGAAGACGTACGCTCCAACGCTGCTGCGCTCGAAGACCTGGCCGCCTGCCTGGGTATAACCATCAGCGGCAACTGGCGCGAACAGTTATGCCAGCGCGTGTCCGCCGCCGCGCTCGAAGGCTAAGAAATTTGCCGGGTGGCCTGGCCCAACCCCAGGCCACCCGCTCGTAAGAAGTTATCCGTAGAAGGAGCAAGAAATGACGAAACCCAAAATCTCTTCTGATTGGCTGGCAGGCTGCGCCGGGTGCCATATGTCCCTGCTGGATATTGACGAGCGCATCGTCGAAATTGCTGAACTGGCTGATCTTCGCTCGACACCCGTTACCGACCTGAAGGAACCGGATGAAAGCGGCGTGGACGTGGGCATCCTTGAAGGCGGCGTGAACAACACAGCCAACGAAGAGGTCGCGCACAAATTCCGCAAACGCTGCAAACTTCTGGTGGCGTTTGGCGACTGCGCAGTATTTGGTGGCGTACCGGCCATGCGCAACATGTTCACCCTCGAAGAAGCTCTGCGCCGCGCCTACGTGGAAACCGAAAGCACCGATGAAAATGGCAAGATTCCGGATGACCCTGAACTGGCCCAGATGACCCGCGTGCGCGCGCTGAACGAAGTCGTGCCGGTGGACATCCACGTTCCTGGCTGCCCGCCTGACCCCGATGTGATTTATTATGTGCTGAGCGAACTGGCTCAGGGGCGTATCCCCGAGATCAAGGGCGACAAGCTGCATTGGCACTAATTGGAGGTAGAGAATGACACAGAAAATTACGATTGAGCCAGTAACCCGCATCGAAGGTCACGCCAAAGTGACCGTGCATATGAACGACGATGGTACGGTCAACCATGCCTACCTGCACGTCAACGAATTCCGCGGTTTTGAAAAATTCTGCGAAGGCCGGATGGTCTTCGAAATGCAGATGATCACCCCGCGCATCTGCGGCATTTGCCCGGTCAGTCACCACCTGGCTGCCGCCAAAACTGCCGATATCGTTATGGGCTGCCCACCTCCCCGCCCCGCCAACCTGCTGCGCGAACTGATGCACATGGGGCAGATCATCCAGAGCCACGGTATGCACTTCTTTGAGCTAGCCGGGCCTGATTTGCTGCTGGGATTTGACTGCGATCCGGCTACTCGCAATGTCGTCGGCCTGATCGGCGCGGATGCGAACCTGACCCTGAAAGCCGTCGAACTGCGCAAGTACGGCCAGGAAATCATCAAGACCCTCGGCGGCCGCCGCATCCATCCCAACTTTGCCGTTCCCGGCGGCGTCAACAAAGCGCTGCAGCCTGCCGAACGCGATTACCTGCTGGGTGGCCTGGATCAGACCATCGCTACGCTCCAGCTTGGCATCAAGATTATGAAGGACTGGGCAGCGCGGAACATGGAAGATATCCAGAAGTTTGGCGTCTTCCCCACCGGCTACATGGGCCTGGTCACCCCCAACAATGGCCTGGAACTCTACCAGGGCCCCGTGCGCCTGGTAGGCCGCGATGGCAAGGAACTAGAAAAGTACGATATCGCCAATTACCTGGATTACATCGCTGAGCACGTCGAGAACTGGTCGTACCTCAAGTTCCCGTACTACAAGAAACTCGGCTGGCCGGAAGGCGTCTACCGCGTTGGCCCGCTGGGCCGCCTGAACATGGCCGACCAGATCGAAACCCCGCTGGCGAACGAAGAACACAAATTGTGGAAGTCGATCAACAACGGGCTGCCGGTGGAAAATACCCTGTACTATCACTATGCCCGCCTGATCGAAGCCCTGTTCGCTGCCGAACGCGTAAAGATGCTGCTGGATGACCCCGATATCCTCAGCAAAGATATCCTCAACACGCGCGTCAATATCACCGGGCACGGCGTCGGCGTGATCGAAGCCCCGCGCGGCACGCTGATCCACGACTACACCACCGATGATAAGGGCCAGCTCAAGAAGATCAACCTGATCGTTTCGACCGGCCACAACAATTACGCCATGAGCAAAGCCGTCGACAGCGTGGCCAAGACCTATATCAACGGCCAGCAGATCCGCGAAGGCTTGCTCAATCGCGTTGAAGCCGCGGTCCGCGCCCACGACCCGTGCCTGTCTTGCTCTACGCACGCGGTCGGCCAGATGCCCCTGGAGATCGAAATCCTCGATCCTGAAGGCAACCTGACCCAGACGTTAAGCCGCAATATCTAAGTCGCTTTCACCCTCCTCCATAAAGCCCCTGCCATCCGAACGTCCTCCTGGCAGGGGCTTTCCTTTGCGCCTGCTGCCGTCTCCGGCCAAGTAGATTCGTAAAAAAACTGCCCAGCCATCAAAGAATCGGTTAAAATTGAGCATCAATTTACACCTCGGAGACGTTTGTGAAATCAACGATAATCATCGGCTATGGCAACCCTGACCGGGAAGATGATGGCGTCGCCTGGCACGTGCTTGTCAAGCTGACTGAGCGCCTGGGGCGACCGGTGCCGCAAGAAATGCCGGAGGGCTTTTATCCCGAAGGTTTGAACCCGGATCTCCAATTTTCCCTGCAGTTGATGCCGGAAATGGCGGAAACCCTGGCAGACTACGAACGCGTGTGCTTCGTGGATGCGCATACCGGGCGCGTTCCGCAGGAAATCAGCTTTGCGCCGGTGAACGCACGAATGCAGATTAACCCGCTCACCCACCACCTGACCGCGGAGAGTCTGGTGGCAATGACCAACGAGCTTTACCCACACCACGCATTGGAAGCCTGGCTGGCCTCCATCCGTGGCTACCAGTTTGGCTTTGCCGATAACCTCTCACCGCGCACCGCGGAGCTCGCCGAAGAAGTCACCGCCCGAATCTGGGAGTGGCTGCACCAGACCCCCTGAAAGGAATTCTACCGGCCATGAACACTGAAACCGCTAACGGCGCTCTGATTCCCCAGGAAATGGCGCGCAAAGCCGAAGAAATTGGGGTGAAGAAAGCCAACACCAGCGCCTTCAACCTGTTCTCCCTGGGCGTGCTGGCCGGGGCGTTTGTAGCCATTGGCGCGTTGTTTTCTACCACCGTTTCCGCCGGAGCCGGCAACCTGCCCTACGGCATTGTGCGCCTGTTGATGGGGCTGGCCTTTTCCGTCGGCCTGGTGTTGATTATCATCGGCGGAGCAGAACTGTTCACCGGGAACACGCTGTTAATGATGGCCTGGGCCAGCCGCAAAGTGAGCACGCTTAAGCTGCTGCGCAACTGGGGCATCGTCTACCTGGGCAATTTCGTTGGCTCGGTAGCCACCGCCGCGCTGGTATTCCTCAGCGGACAGTACACCTTTGGCGGCGGCGCGGTTGGCAAGGCCGTCCTCAGCGTGGCCGCCAACAAGCTGCACTATGGCTTTCTGCAAGCGTTGTTTTTGGGCGTGCTGTGCAATGCCCTGGTCTGCCTGGCTGTCTGGCTCACCTACTCGGCCAACACCACCGGCGATAAGATCCTGGCGATCATCTTCCCCATCACCGCCTTCGTTGTCGCCGGGTTTGAGCACAGCGTGGCCAACATGTATTTCGTCCCGGTTGGCATGTTCATCCGCCAGTTTGATCCGGCTTTTGCGGCCAAAATCGCCGCTGATGCCGGGCTGGCACTGGAAACGCTCAATTGGGGCAACTTCCTGCTGCACAACCTGCTGCCGGTGACGATTGGCAACATCATCGGCGGGGGCGTGATGGTAGGCATGATGTACTGGATGATTTATCTGCGCAAAACCGGGTGACAAATTTTTGGTTTCGCGGTAGGCTTACGGGTATGGAGCGCGATACACAGGAAACGTTAACCGTGATTGGGGGCGGGCTGGCGGGCAGTGAAGCCGCCTGGCAGGCTGCGGAACGCGGCCTGCGCGTGACCCTGTACGAAATGCGCCCACTGCACAGCACCGGCGCGCACATCACCGCCAACCTGGCCGAACTGGTATGCTCCAATTCGCTCGGCGCCAACCAGCTTGACCGCGCTTCCGGTTTGCTCAAAGAAGAAGCGCGGCATTTCGGTTCCATGCTGCTGGAATGCGCCGCGGAATCTGCGCTGCCTGCCGGCGGCGCCCTGGCGGTTGACCGGGAACGCTTTTCGCAACTGGTGACCGGGCGCATCGCCGGTCATCCGCGGATTACCCTGGTGCGTGAAGAAGTGCGCGGCATCCCGCCCGGCCCGGCGGTGATCGCCTCTGGCCCACTCACTTCTCCAGCGCTGGCCGAAGCGATTCGCGCGCTTTCCGGAGAAGAATCGCTATTTTTCTACGACGCCATCGCGCCGATCATCGCCCTCGATTCGATCAACATGGAAGTTGCCTTCCGAGCATCACGCTATGGCGTTGGCAGCCAGGATGAGGGCGATTACATCAACTGCCCGTTTACGCAGGCAGAGTACACCGCCTTTGTCGAAGCCCTGCGCAGCGCGGAGCGCATTACCCTGCGTGAGTTTGAAGCCGCGATCCAATCCGGCGTGCAGGCCGGGCCGCAGGAGTTCTTTGAAGGCTGCCTGCCGGTAGAAGTCATCGCCAACCGCGGCTTTGAATCGCTGGCCTTCGGCCCCATGCGTCCGGTAGGTCTGCGCGACCCGCGCACCGGTCGCCGCCCCTACGCCGCGCTGCAGCTGCGCCAGGATAACCTGGCGGGCAACCTGTACAACATGGTGGGTTTTCAAACCAACCTGACCTACGCGGAACAGAAACGTGTGTTTCACATGATCCCCGGCCTGGAGAACGCGCGCTTTGAGCGCTACGGCCAGATGCACCGCAATACCTTCCTGGCTGCGCCAAAATTACTGCGCCCCACGCTCCAATTCCGCGAGCGAGAAGATCTGCTCTTTGCCGGGCAAATTACTGGCGTAGAGGGCTATATGGGCAATATCGCCACCGGGCTGCTGGCTGGAATCAACGCTGCGCGCTTGCTGGCCGGGAAGCCGCCGCTGGAACTACCCCAAACCACCATGCTGGGCGCGTTGTGCCATTACATCACCCATGCCGATCTGAAAGACTTTCAGCCGATGAAAGCCAATTTTGGGATTTTCCCCGCGCTGGACGCGCCGCCGAAGGGCAAGCGCGAGCGCGCCAATGCCTATGCGCAGCGCGCCTTAAGTGATCTCGAACAATACCGGAGCGAATATGAATAACCGCCGCTCGATCTGGATTCTGGCCGTGCTGGCTCTCATAGCGCTGGCTGTGTTTGCCTTCCGCGCCTGGCCGCGGCCATCCGCTGCCGCTACAGCCCCTTCGCCCACCACAACGCAGATGCCGACCCCCATGCCATCGGCCACGCCCACCCCCGGCCCCTTCAACGGTGAATCGGCCCTGGGCTTCGTCCAATACCAGGTTAATCTTGGCCCGCGCGTAGTAGGATCGCCGCAGCACGCCCAATTGGTTGACTGGATGCAGTCTCAGGTTCAATCCTACGGCTGGCAGGTGGAAGTACAGGAAACCACCTATCAAGGCCAGCCGGTGCGCAATGTAATCGCCAAACGCGGCAGCGGCACGCCCTGGGTGATCATCGGCGCGCATTACGACTCGCGCATGGTTGCCGATCAAGACAGCGACCCGGCCAAACAAACTGACCCCGTGCCGGGTGCCAATGACGGCGCATCCGGCGTGGCCGTGCTGGTAGAACTGGCGCGCGTCTTGCCCGATGACCTGAATAAGCAGGTCTGGCTGGTATTCTTTGACAGCGAAGACAACGGTCGCCTTCCGGGCTGGGATTGGATTCTCGGCTCGCGCGCATTTGTCGAAGCGCTGGAAGGCACGCCGGACTCCGTGGTGATCGTGGACATGATCGGAGACGCCGATCTGAATATCTACAAAGAGCGCAACTCCGACCCGGAATTGACCGACGAAATCTGGCAAATCGCCGCCGAGGCTGGTTATGGCGAGCAGTTCATCCCCGAGCCAAAGCACTCGATGCTGGACGATCACACGCCTTTCCTGGAGAATGGCATCCGCGCCATTGACATCATCGATTTCGACTACCCATACTGGCATACGAGTGAAGACACCGCGGATAAAGTTTCAGCGCACAGCCTGGAAGCAGTGGGCGAAACCCTGCGCCTGTGGCTGCTGAAGGAAAAGTGAGCCCTCCTTTGGTAGAAAAAGTTGTCGCCTACATCACCTGTCAGGGGCGGCTGCTGGTGTTTCGCCACACCCACGCACCGGAAGCAGGCATCCAGGTGCCGGCCGGTACGATCGAGCCAGGAGAAGATCCGGCCGAGGCGGTGCTGCGCGAAGTCGAAGAGGAGAGCGGGCTCAGCCAGTTTTCCAGCCCACGCTACCTCGGGCAGGATGTACAGGATTTAGCAGAATATGACAAGCAAGGCAGCGTACGGCGCTGGTTTTTCCACCTGGATGCGCATGGCGATCTACCCGAGCGCTGGCTACACGAGGAACGCCATCCATCCGAAGGCCCCGAGGCTGTGATTGAGTTTGAGTTGTATTGGGCGCCCCTCCTGCTCTGTCATCTTGTTCCTATGGCAGCTCCACCGAGAAATCGTCAAAATACCCGCGCATGTACACGCCTCCATCATCGGGCTGCGTGCCGGCCCACACAAAGATGGCGGCATCGCCTTCGGTGGGATCAGTATCTGTGATGATCTCCTGTCCGATGTCGTCAATCATCAACTGGATGCGGCCGTCTATGCAGGCCAGGGTAAGTTCGAAGCTGCCGTCCGAGCCAGGGTCGTAGGCGATCATCTGTTTCCAGACCGGGTCGGTCAGGTGGGTCAACTGACGTCCACAACTTTATTGACGGTGTACCAGCCGTTGGCAATCCCGGCGCGATAAAAACTTTTTCCATCCTGCAGGTGGCACAGCACCCCGACAAAACCGTTGCCCACTTCCCCGCGGGTATTAACGCTGATGATCATATTGTTGATCGGGTGTTGGAACGGATAGGGTGGCACCGCCACCGCCATATTCTCGGCCAGCTTCAATTCAATGCGGTAATTTCCGTCTGGCGCGTAATCTTCGTTAAAGGCGTCTTCGTACTGGCGATTCCAGCCGCTATTGACGTCGGAAAAATCTTCCGTATACATTCCGCTTTGTGGAGTGGCGGCTGGCGCAGCCGGTTTAGCCGCCGGTTCGGTTTGGGCCGATAGTAAGTGTCAAAAGGGATTGACAAAAATGCCAATTTGGGTTTAAAATTTGTGCAGATTATGGTACGTGGTCATGCAGTCCTTCCCTCTCAGTCCCGGTCGATTTTGAAGTCCTTTTAGACCGGAGCTTTTCTTTTAACCGAGAAGATGCTCCCTGAGTAAGAAATTCTGCTTGCCATGGTACCATGCACGACCCATCCGTTTTTTTAGTTCCCAGGAGTGTACTCGAAATGAGCGAACGTGTAACCGGCACTGTCAAATGGTTCAATACCAGCAAGGGCTATGGCTTTATCCAGCGCCAGGGCGGCCCCGATGTCTTTGTCCACTATTCTGCGATTGCCGCTGAAGGTTTCCGCAACCTCGAAGAAGGCCAGCAGGTCGAATTCACTATTGAAAAAGGCCCCAAGGGTCTTCAGGCTGCCAACGTTAAAGTCGTCTAAGCCTCAGAACCATTTCGGCATACCACAGTCGAAGAAAAGGACTTCGCAAAGTACCTCCCCACCGGGAGGTACTTTTTTTATCTGCGGTTGTCTACTTTTTCTCCACCTGCACCAGGCTGAGCCAGTAGCCGATCAGCAGCGCGACCAGGCCGCCCAGCAGCGCGGCCCCCAGGTTCAGCGGGCCAACACCCAGAAAGGTCCAGCCCAGGTTGCCGCCCAGAACGTGCCCGGCCCAAAACCCCACCCAGGCCACGAGAATGAATGCACCTAACCGCCACAGGCTGCCACCAGCCAGCACGTGCAGCGCCGCGCCCATCAACGTTGAAACCAAAATTCCAAACAAAAGCGCTGGTACGGTCATGTCCATTCCTTTCTGGAGTCAATTGCTCGGTCTGATTATGGCTTCCGCGTACAGCCGCGCCTGCTATGCCAACCTATGCACGGATCATGCCACCGCCCAGGCACACCTCTCCCTGGTAAAATACTGCGCGCTGACCGGGGGTAATATCTCGCAGCGGCTCTGCGAAAGTCACCCGCGCCTCGTGCTCGCCCAGCGGGGTGACGGTTGCCGCGGCCTCCCGGGCAGTATAGCGGATCTTAACTTCTGCGGCGAAGGGTTGTTGGGTCGCCGCGCCGCTGTTCCAGTTGACGCCGCTAGCCAGCAGCTCCACCCGCCCCAATTCGCTCAACCCGCCTACGATCAGCTCATTCCGTACCAGATCTTTATCGATCACGTAATACGGCTCCGCCGCGGCAATGCGAATGCCTTTGCGCTGGCCAATGGTGTAAAATGCCAGCCCCTGATGCTCGCCCAATTCAACGCCCTGGCGGTTGACGATCTTTCCCGGCTGGGCCACCTGCGGCGCGTGCCGCTGTAAGAACGCGCGGTAATCGCCCCCGGCCAGAAAGCACAAATCCTGGCTGTCGGGCCGGTCGGCTACCGGAAGGTTCTGCTCCCGGGCAATCTCACGGATACGCGGCTTATCATATTCACCGATGGGCAGCAACGTGCTGCGCAGCTGTTCCTGGCTCAGCACGCTGAGCACATAGCTCTGGTCTTTCCCGCGGTCAATCCCACGCAGCAGCCGCGTGTTCCCCGCCGCGTCGCGCTCCAGGCGGGCATAGTGGCCGGTAGCCAGGTAATCCGCACCCAGGGCGCGCGCCCGGTCCAGCAGCAGTCCCCAGCGGATTTCGCGATTGCAAACCGTGCAAGGGTTCGGCGTCTGCCCCGATGAGTATCCATCCAAAAAGGCCTGCACCACCCGCGCGCGGAAGGGTTCCTGCGCGTCCACCGCGTAGAAGGGGATCCCTAATTTCGCGGCCACGCGCCGCGCCAGGGCCATCGCATCCGGCGTGCAGCAGCGGTTGCTGTCTTCGCAGCCCGGCTCGCTCCACAGGCGCAGCATCATGCCGGTGACATCGTACCCACGTTCCACCAGCAGCGCCGCGGCGACCGACGAATCGACCCCGCCGCTCATGGCTACCACCACCTTCTGACGGCTGCTCACTCGCGCACCAACCTTACCCCACCTGTGCCCGCAGAACCAGCTCGGGCAGCGCGGCCAAAAATGCATCGATCTGTTCGGCGGTGGTTGCCCGGCCCAGCGTGACGCGCAGTGATCCCAGCGCCCAGGCGCGCGAAAGCCCAATCGCCGTCAGCACCTCCGACGGCTGCGGGTTGCCGGTTTTGCACGCCGACCCAGATGAACACGCAAACCCGGCGTCATCCAGCAGCATGAGCAGCAGGTTGCCGTCTACGCCGTCAAATACAAAGCTGGCGTGGTTGGGTAAACGCTGCACCGGATGGCCGGTCAGGCGCGCATTGGGGATCGATTCCAGCACACCGCCAATCAGGTGATCGCGCAGCGGGATGATTCGTTCAGCCCATGCGGCCGTATCGGCCTGGGCGATTTCCAGGGCGGCAGCCAGCCCGACAATGTAGGGAATATTGTGCGTTCCCGCGCGACGGCCTTCTTCCTGTTTGCCGCCGGTTTGGGTAGACACAAGCCTGGTGTCACGCCGGGCGTACAGCGCGCCAATGCCTTTTGGCCCGTAGAATTTGTGCGCGCCAATTGCCAGGAGATCGATTTGGTCGCGGTGAACATTGACCGGCAGGTGCGCGGCTGCCTGTACCGCGTCGGAATGGAATAAGATGCCGGCTTCGCGGCAAGCCGCGCCAATTTCGGCCACCGGGTTAATCGTGCCTATCTCGTTATTCGCGTAAATGACCGAAACCAGCGCGGTTTCCGAGCGTAAATAATGGCGCAAGTCCGCCGGGTCAACCATCCCATAGGGGTCAACGGGCAGCAGTTCCAGGTCAAAGCCAAATTCGTCTGCCAGCTGGTGCGCGGTGTGCAGCACCGCGTGATGCTCCACCGGGCTGATCAGGATGTGATTCGCACCGCTTCGCTTACGCTGCGCCAGCGCCGCGCCGCGCAGCGCAAGGTTGTCGCTTTCGGTGCCGCACGAGGTAAAGATAATTTCCTCCGGGCGGCAGCCCAGGGCGGCTGCCACTTTCTCGCGCGATTCTTCCAGCGCGGCTTCGGCCTGCTGGCCCCAATGGTGAATGGAGGACGGATTGCCGAAAACTTCCCCAAAATAGGGCAGCATCTTTTCCAAAACGCGCCCGTCCACCGGGGTGGTGGCGGCATAATCCAGATATACGCGGTTCTTTTCTTGCATCCAGCTACCTCCCAGACTTCTTTCCGGCTTCGATTATAGCATGTCGCCGGGGAGCCGGGTATAGCCGGGCCAGGCACGCCTTCGTTCGAGCGTGACACAGGTTTGCAGAAGGTTTCGCTTTCCAGCCCCGTTCGGCTCTGATATAATTACCGGTGTTTGTACGACATCTCACAGGTTGGAGGTCGCATGGCGTTCCAAATTCACTTCGGCACGGATGGCTGGCGGGGAAAAATTGCCGAGGATTATACATTTGACAACGTCCGCCGCTGCGCGCAAGGGTTCGCAGCCTACATGAACAAGATTGGCAAGTCCGGCCAGTGGATCGTGGTTGGGCACGACAAGCGTTTTCAATCAGAAAACTTTGCCCGCGCTGCCGCCGAAGTACTGGTTGGCAACGGCTTCTCCGTTCACCTGACGGATGGCGCCACGCCCACCCCGGTGATTGCCTTTTCGGTGGTCAACCTGGGCGCTGCGGGCGCAATCAATATCACCGCCTCGCACAACCCGCCTGCCGATAACGGCTTCAAGGTGCGCAACGAAAAAGGTGGCGCCATTGACCCAGAAGGTCTGAAAGAAATTGAGCGGCTGATCCCCGAAGACATGACCGGCGTGCGCCAGGTCAAAGCGGCCGAGGCGATCAATGCCGGCAAGATTGTATTGTTTGACCCGGCCCCAGCCTACATCCAGCACCTGGAAGCGGATGGACTGATTAACCTGCAGCCGATCCGCGATGCCGGGTTGACGGTAATGGTTGACCCGATGTGGGGCAACGGCGCGGGCTGGTTCACCCGCCTGCTGGAAGGCGGCTCTACCAGAGTGCTCGAAATTCATAACACGCGCAACCCCATCTACCCGGAGATGACGCGCCCCGAGCCAATCCCGCCCAACATTGACGCCGGGCTGAAGGCTACCGTGGATGCAAACGCGGATGTGCTCATTGTTACCGACGGCGACGCCGACCGTTTAGGGATTGGCACGGAAGCCGGCGTCTTCATCAACCAGCTTCAGGCCTATGCGCTACTGGCGTATTATCTGCTGGAAGTGCGCGGGCTGCGCGGCGCAATTGTAAAAACCCTTTCCACAACCGGCATGCTCGAAAAACTGGGCAAAATGTACGGCGTACCCGTGTTCGAAACCGGCGTGGGTTTCAAGTATGTTGCCCCCAAGATGATCGAAACCGACGCCATGATTGGCGGCGAGGAGTCCGGCGGCTACGCCTTCCGCGGAAACGTACCCGAACGCGACGGCATCCTGGCCGGGCTGTATTTTTTGGATATGATGGTGCGGCTGCGGAAAAAGCCCTCCGAACTGCTGGAAATGCTGTTCGCCAAAATCGGCCCGCATTATTACGACCGGATCGACAGCGCATTCAGCGGCGACCGCGCATCGCGCGAAGCGCGCATTCGCTCCGCCAACCCCGAAACCATCGGCGGGCTGAAAGTCACCGGATTGAACGATTCGGATGGCTTCAAGTTCTCGCTGGAAGACGGCGGCTGGCTGTTGATCCGCTTTTCAGGCACCGAGCCGGTGCTGCGCGTCTACTGTGAAACGATGCACGCCGACCGCGTCCAGCAAATTCTGCAAGATGGGCTGCGGATTGCCGGGGTGAAATAAAGCCACGTGTACACCGATACCCACTGCCACCTGTACCTTCCCGTGTTTCAAACCGATCTTGATTCGGTCTTGGAACGCGCCTGGGCAGCGGGGTTGACGCGTATTCTCTTGCCCGGTATTGATCTGGAAACCAGCCGCCAGGCAATCCAACTCAGCGAACGCGATCCGCGCCTGTTTGCGGCGGTGGGCGTGCACCCGAATGATTGCGCCAACTGGAACGCGGCCAGCCTTGCTGAATTGCGCGCGCTGGCCGCGCACCCCAAAGTCGTCGCCATCGGCGAAATTGGGCTGGATTATTACTGGGAAGAAACAGAGCACGAACTCCAGGCACAGGTGCTGCGCGAGCAGTTGGATCTGGCCGCCGAATGTAACCTGCCGGTGGTGATCCACAGCCGCCAATCCTGGAATGACCTGTGGGACATATTGCAGCGCTGGCAGCGCGATCTAGCCAGCCAGGGCGCGGCGCTGGCCGCGAGCCCCGGCGTGCTGCATTCTTTCGAGGGTGATGCCGGCCAGGCCCGCCAGGCCGTTGAGCATAATTTCCTGCTAGGGGTCAGCGGCCCGGTCACCTTCAAGAACGCGCGCGGGCGCCAGGACATGGTGGCCGATACGGCAGTAGAATTCCTGCTGACCGAAACCGATGCCCCCTACCTGACCCCTGATCCATTTCGTGGGCGGAGAAACGAACCTGCCCACGTGGTACGAATCACTGATAAAATTGCTGAACTTCACCAACAACGTCTGGAACGTACTGCCAGGATTACCAGCAAAAATGCATCCAGGCTGTTTAGATGGGACGACACGGATTGAGTACAACGATCACTTTTCTATCCCCGGTTCAGGCTGATCTCTTCGCTGTGGAGGCGAAGATGCGTTCGCAAGCCGACGGCAATCATCCCGACCTCATTCTGGCGCTGGATCTGCTGGTGTCCGCCGGCGGTAAGCGCATTCGCCCGGCTTTAACCCTGCTGACCGGGAAAATGCTGCACGGCAATCTGGATGAACTGATTACCCTCGCCAGCGCCATCGAACTGCTGCATACCGCCACCCTGGTGCATGACGATCTGATTGACGGCGCGCTGCTCCGGCGCGGCGTGCCAACCCTCAACTCGCAGTGGACGCCTGCCGCCACGGTGCTCACCGGCGACTTCCTGTTCGCCCGCGCCGCCAAACTCGCCGCCGATACCAATTCCGTGCCGGTGATGAAGCTTTTTGCCAACACCCTGGCCATCATCGTCAACGGCGAAATCACCCAGATGTTCGCCAGCCGCTGCAGCACCCAGCGCGGCGATTATTACCAGCGCATTTACGCCAAAACCGCCTCACTGTTTGAAACCGCGGCCAAATCCGCGGCCATGCTCAGCGGAGCCGATGAGCCGACGATCGAGATCATGCGCGCGTATGGCTATGAAATTGGCATGGCATTTCAGATTGTGGATGATATCCTCGATTTCACCGGTGATCAGGCCACCGTTGGCAAGCCGATTGGCAGTGATCTGCGCCAGGGCTTGATTACCCTGCCCGCGCTCAAATATATCGAAACGCACCCGGAACACCCAGCCTCGGCCCGGCTGCTGGCGGATGAATGCCTGAAGGACGAAGCTCAAATTCGCAGCCTGATTGATGCCATCCGCAAGAGCGACGCAATTATGGAAGCTCACAAAGAAGCTGTGCAATACGTCAAGCGCGGCCTCGACAGCCTGTGCCAGCTTCCGCATTCATTCGAACGCGACCGCCTGGAAGAATTGGGCGAGTACATCGTCAAGCGCGATTTTTAATCCCCCCATTTCTCAATCCGCCGCCCTCATCTTTGATGAGGGTGGTTTAAATTATGACCTTTGTCATCCAATAACTGGTGACATATGCATGTAGGCGTGGAGGAAGAATCCAGGTATCTTTGTATTGACCCAATAATTTACCCAATTTTTCTTTTGGTAAGCCATAATCCTATGTCCGAAAGCGAAGAGATGTACCTGGTAACGATTGCCAGGCTGAATGAAAGTGGGGACAATCTCCCCGTGCCAGTATCGCAGTTGGCCGCGGAGTTGAACGTCTTGCCTGTTTCTGCCAACCAGATGATCCGCAAACTGGAAGAGACGGGGTGGGTTTGCTACACCCCCTATAAAGGCGTCAGCCTGACGGAGGAAGGCGCCGCGTTGGCGCTGCAAATTCTGCGTCACCGCCGCTTGTGGGAAGTCTTCCTAGTAGAAAAGCTCAAAATTCCGGTGGCCGAAGCCGCGGAACTGGCCTGCCGCCTGGAGCATTTTTTGCCGGTGGATGCCGCGGAGCGCCTGGCAATTTACCTGGGCAACCCTGGCATTTCGCCCAGCGGCAGTCCCATTCCGCAGCCCGGCAAACACCAGCCACCCCACCCGGATATGCCCGTGGCCGCGCTGGAATTGGACCAGCCTAGCCGCATCACCCGCATCGAAAGTGACCTGGCCAGCCGGACCTTTTTGGCAGCCGAAGGCATTCTCCCCAACCAAACCGTATTGCTGGAAGCAATTTCGTCCACCGGCGCTATTCTCCTCAAAACCGAAGACGGCAGTTGCGTGCATTTATCTCCCGCGCTGGCAAAATTTGTATGGGTTGAACGGCCGCGTTAAAACCTTCCGCATCACAGGACTCTATGGAACACACGATATCCTCCTCGCAAAACACCGCCACCTGTCATGGCTCCCCGCAGACAGACCTCAATGGGCTGCCCTTAATCGCGATTGTCGGTACGCCGAACGTTGGCAAGAGCGTACTATTTAACACCCTGACGGGAATGTACGTCACCGTTTCCAATTATCCGGGTACCACAGTCGAAATTACGCGCGGCAAAGGCCGCTTTGTCGACCTGGAAACCGGCGTGATGGATACGCCCGGCATGTACGGCCTGCTGCCGATCACCGAAGAAGAGCGCGTTGCCCGCCAGATTTTGCTCAGCGAAAACCCGGCCGCCATCATCCACGTTATGGATATGAAAAATGTCGAGCGCATGCTGCCGATGACCTTGCAAATGATCGAAGCCGGTCTGCCGGTCGTGTTGGTGCTCAACCTGATGGACGAAGCCGAGCGCATTGGCTTTTCGGTTGATATTCCCAGCCTGGAGAAAGCGCTGTGTATTCCGGTGTTTGGCACGGCGCTGGCATCCGGCCGCGGCGCAAAAGAACTCAAGACTGCCATTGCCCAACTGCTTACCGGCCCGTGCTTTGCGCGCTCCACCGCGAAAATTCAATACCCCGACCGCATACAAGAGGCAATTTCGGCCGTCGAAGAGCGGCTGCGCGGCACGTACACGCTCACTCAGCGCGCGATCGCTGTGCTGTTATTGCAAAACGACGCCGAAGTCGCCGAAATGGTGCAGGCGCGGGAACCGGATGGCGGCAAGCAGGTGCTGCCGCTGGTGCGTGAGGTCCAGGCACAGTTCAACCAGCCGCTTTCGTACCTGATTGTGCGCGAGCAGCGCCATGCCGCTGAAAAAATGCTCGCCAGCCTGATCCACCGGCCGGAATCTCGCCCAAGCACGTTTACCACGCGCCTGAGTGACGCCATGATCAACCCGGTCACCGGGCTGCCGCTGCTGGCAATTGCGCTGTTTTTACTTTACCAGTTCGTCGGCGTGTTTGGCGCGCAAACCCTGGTGGGCCTGCTGGAAGAGAACCTGTTTGGCAACATCATCAATCCCTTTATTGACCGGATATTATCCACGATCATCCCCTGGCAAGTCCTGCGCGACCTGTTTGGCGGCGAGTTTGGCCTGTTCACTCTGGGCGTGCGCTATGCCGTCGCCATCGTATTGCCCATTGTGGGCACGTTTTTCCTGGCCTTTTCGGTGATCGAAGACAGCGGCTACCTGCCGCGCCTGGCCATGCTGATCGACCGCGTTTTCAAGAAGATTGGCCTCAACGGCCGCGCAGTAATCCCTATCGTGCTCGGTTTTGGCTGCGATACGATGGCCACCATCGTCACCCGCACGCTGGAAACTCGCCGGGAACGGATGCTGGCGACGATTTTGCTTTCTCTGGCTATTCCCTGCTCGGCGCAGTTGGGTGTGATGCTGGGCCTGCTCAACGGCAACCCGGCGCTGCTGCTGGTGTGGACGAGCGTGATTGGCGGGGTGTTCCTGCTCATCGGCTGGGCCGCGGCCAGGCTCATGCCCGGCGAGCGCCCAACCTTCTATATGGAACTGCCCCCGCTGCGCGCGCCCTCGGTCAAAAACGTGTTCGTTAAAACCTACACGCGCATGGAATGGTATCTGCGCGAGGTTTTCCCCCTATTCCTCCTCGCCAGCGTGCTGATCTGGATCGGTCAACTCACCGGGCTGTTTGACCTGGGGCTGCGCGCGTTGACTCCCCTGGTGCGTTTGCTGGGGCTGCCAGACCAGGCCGCGCAGGCATTTCTGTTCGGGTTCTTCCGGCGCGATTACGGCGCGGCCGGCCTATATGACATGCGCGCCTTGATGACCAATGGGCAGATCCTCGTTTCCACGATCACCATGACCCTGTTCATCCCTTGTGTGGCGCAGGTTGCGGTGACGGTCAAGGAGCGCGGTTGGAAGGCTGCCCTGGGTATTATGCTGTTTGTCTTTCCCTTCGCTCTGATCGTCGGCTACCTGACGCATCTGGCGCTGACCCTGCTGGGGGTGCAGTAAGATGACCCATTGCGATTATTGCGGTTTTGAATTTGACCCGACCTGTTCGCTGGAAGGCGGCTGCAGCGGCTGCCCGCTGGCCTCTGGCTGCGCGAAAGTCGTATGCCCGCGCTGCGGATACCAGATGCTGCCGGAAGCCAAATTGATCGGCGCCTTCCGCCAGCTGCGCGAGAAGATCCAGGCCGCCCGCCGCGGCAGCCAGACAACAAGGAGCACACAGAAATGAAGATCGGTGAATCAGCGCAAGAACGGCTGGAACAACTCTGGATGATCAGCGAAGAAAACGGGGTCAACGACGAAGTACCCTTTACGAATGTGAACAACGCCGATGACGAACTGCAGCAAATGGGCCTGGTCGAACGATGGGGCGGCGAAGTGGTGCTCACCGCGGAAGGCAAAACCCAGGCGGCGTTAGCCATCCGCCGTCACCGCCTGGCCGAGCGCCTGCTGGCAGATGTGCTTACCACCGAAGAGTCGATCCTGGATGACCGCGCCTGCGGGCTGGAACACGCTCTGTTCGACGGCATGGATGAGGCAATTTGCACCCTATTAGGCCACCCCACGATCTGCCCGCACGGCAAGCTGATCCCGCCCGGTGAATGCTGCAAGCAAATGCGTGCCTCTGTGCCGCGCCTGATTGCACCGCTGGCCGAATTGAAACCCGGAGTCACCGGAAAGATCGCCTACATCCAACTGAAGGATGCGCAGCGGTTGCAAAAGTTAATGGCGATGGGCGTACTCCCCGGCGTCAACGTGCGCGTTGTACGCGACTACCCTGCCGTAGTTTTTGAAGCCGGTTACAGCCAGTTTGCCGTTGATGAAGATATCGCTGCCGATATTTTCGTCCGCATCGATCTGTAAAACCATTCCGTAATCACCCAGCACCGGGAACGCGCCAGTGTTCCCGGTGCTTCATTCTCTCTCGTGGAAAGAGTACCCGAATGGGTCATTGAGTGGTTCGCGCTCCCCGTGCTATCATCCAGGCAACATATCCTTCAGGGAGCATGAACATGGAAACCGTTATTAACGAAGTCGTTGAAGCCGATTATGGCAGTGAACTGGTAGACGCGGCCGTGGTGGAAACACCCGCGCTGGTTTCCGCAGGTATGGATGCCGAAACTGCGCAGATCCTGTACGACGATAAGATCGACACCGGCGGTTAAAAGCCAGGTTACCAGGCAGTCAGTTTCCAGATTTCTGGCCGCATTTCCGTTCCTTCCACCCCAATTTCGGCAAAAATTAGCACAGCGCTCTTTAGCGCTTGCAGCGCCTGGTCTTCGCGCCCGGCTGCGTGGTGAATATCTGCCAGGTTGTTGAGCAGAGCTGCCTCGCGGTGACGGTCGCCGACCTGCACGCAAATTTGCAGCGCCTGGCGATTCCATTCGGCGGCCGCGTCAACCCGGCCCTGGTCAAATTCGGCCAGCGAAAGGTTATTCAGCGCCGCCGCTTGCGCCAGCAGATTACCGCTGGCCTGCGCGGCCTCGAGGCTGGCCCGCAAGTATTCCAATGCGCTTTGCGGGTTGCCTTCCGCGCGGTCAAACATGCCCAGCACGTTATATGCCTGGGCTAGCGCCAACGGATCGCCGCTGGCCTGCGCCAGTTCAAGCGAGTGCCGTGCCAGGTTTCGCGCCTGCTGGCGTTCGCCGCGCTGGAAGGCCGCGTTTGAGCGGTCGGCAACCATGCCGGCCTCGGCCACCAGCCCGGCATCGATGGCGCGCTGGTAATGCGATTCGGCCAGGTCCCATTCTCCGCGCCGTGCGTGGACGGTCCCAAGCTTGCGCTCCAATACGCCCACGCTGCCCTCAGAGCACAGCGCGGCAGCCGCCTCATATGCGGCAATCGACGCGCCGTAATCGCCCTGCAAAGTGTACAGGTCGCCAATGGCCTCATGCACGCTGGCCGAATCGGGATAACCAGCGGCCAACGCCGCGCGGTACTGCTCAATCGCCTCGGTGTTTGCATACAGACCGCGCGCGTAATCACCGGCTTCGCGGTAATAGTTGGCCGCGGCCTGGCTGTTTCCTGCCATGCGAAAATGATACGCAATCACCCCGGCTTTGCTGCCAGTCTCGCGCCGACCGCCGGGGCCGCACAACACCTCGGCTACGCGGCGATGCAGCAGCCGGCGGCGCGCCAGGCTGGTTTCCTCGTATGCCAGGTCGCGCAATTTCTCGTGCGTGAAATCATAAGACTCTTCGCCCGGGTCCGCCCCCAGGTGTTCGGCTACCAACCCCGCTGCAAGCAGTTCTTCCAACCCGGTCACGGTTTCCAGCTCGCTGCGCCCGCTCACCTCGCGCATAATCCGGAAGTCAAATGAACGGCCGATCACTGCCGCGGTGCTGAGAAGCTGCCGCCCGGTTTCATCCACCGAGCCTAGCCGCGACATTAACAGGTCGCGCACGCTGGCGGGCATCGCCCAAGGCTGGTTATCGTTGCTGCGTTTGCGCAGTGCGTCCAGGTATTCGACGGCGAAAAAGGGCAGCCCCTCGCTTTCCAGGTACAGGTGATCCACCAGGTCTGCCGGTAGCGCTTCGGTCTGGCTCAGGCTTTCCACCAGCCGGCGCACGTCTTCCGCGCCCAGCCGGGTAAGCTCCAACCGGGTCAGCAGCCCACTGCGCCCGGTTTCCTGCAGTAGTTCGCGCGAGTGGTCACGTTCCGGCGAAGTATCGCTCCGCATCGTGATCAAAACCAGCAGCGGGGTGTCGCCTAACCGGCGGATCAAATAAGCAAGCAGTTCCTGCGATGCATGGTCAGCCCACTGTAAATCATCCAGAAAGAGCACGCCGGGCGCAGCGCTCGCGAGCGCCGCGGTGAAAACCTGACGCAACCCCTCATAAAAACGGCTCTGCGCGCCTGGTCCTTCCAACGGTGACGGGTCGGGCAGATTGGGAAACCGGCTATTGAATTCCGGCAGCAGGCGCGCTGCTTCGGCCAGAGCCGCCGGGCTCACGCTCCCCAGACGGCTTTCGGCATCCGGCGCGGCCAGCAGCCGCCCCAACGCCTGGGTGAACGGCCCATAGGCCAGCTCGCCCTCGCCTTCGTACCAGCGCAGCCGGAACATATGCGCGCCCTGGCGCTCGATGCTGTCCAGAAAATCGGTGGCCAGGCGCGTTTTGCCAATTCCAGCCTCGCCCTGCAAAACCAGCACGCGCCCGCTGCTCTGAGCGGCGGCATAGGTGGATTGGAGCGTATTCCAGGCTGCCTCGCGGCCAACCAGTGGAAAGGTTTTCGCATTTTCACGCGGCGAAATTTCGGCTGCCGTGGGCTGTGCCGGCCGTTCTACCTGAGCCGGGACGCGGTTCTCCAGAATCAACTGATATAAATCGGTAGTTTCTTCCAGCGGCGCCACCCCCAATTCCTGATCGAGGATGCGCACGCACTCGCGGTACTGGCGCAGGGCCGTACTGCGCTGATCGGCGCGCGCGTACAGCAGCATCAACTGGCGGTGGGTTTCCTCACGCAGCGCATCCTGGGCCAGTAACTGGCGGGCATAACCGATGGCGGTTTCGTGCTGGCCCAGTGCGGCGTATCCGTTGGCGAGCTGCTCCAAAGCACGGATCAGATCGCGGTGCAGCCGCTCCGAATGAAAGTACTGCCAGTCGTCAAACTCGGTCGAATCGCGTAGAGAAAAACCAGCCATAAAGCGGTCCTTGCAGTACTGGATTGCCTCTGCAAGCGCAGTAAGCTGCGCCTGGCTGCCCGCGGGCAGGTTTGCGGCGCGTTTGAGGCCGTTTTCAAACTCGCGCGCATCCAGCCATAGCCGGCCGCCGGCCTTCAGTCCGATGCGTTCGCGCTCAATATCCAGTACGCCCTCGCCCACGGCCTTATTCAGCACCGAAAGCGTGCGCCGCAGCGCCGCCCGCGCCCCGGTCTGGTCATAATCCGGCCAGAGCATGGTCGAGAGCCCGTCGCGCGACATCACCTCTGCATTTACAGCCAGCAGCGCCAGCAACGCGGTGGCTTTGCGCGTATCTACTGTTACCGGCTGTCCGCCGCGTTCGATGCGCGGAAATCCAAATACGAATAAACGGACCAAATCTCCCATCCCACCTCTCCACCAACAATATCTATCGAAATTGTACTGAATTCGTCCAAAGAATTCTACTCGCGCTGTTTCCGTAACGCTATATTTTCTCAAGTCATTTTCGACGACTTTCGTAACTGTGCCGTAACGTTTCCCGGATGAATAACCGCTAGAATGAAACCAGGTTTGATAAACAAAACGGAGGAACTGGTTGAAAATGGTCATCAATTGGCAGTTGCAAGCAGCACAATATGCGCAGCGCGGGAGCGTTCTCTCTCTGAAATGGGAGTGTTGGAACGCAAACACCGCCCGAAAGGCTTGCTGATATGGTGACCGGGCGTTCGCTTGACCCTCAATGGAAACCTTCCTGCGACCTGGAAATTCCGAGCCAGCCGGGGAATGAGCTGGCCGCGGTTCGGGCGATCACCCAATCGCTTCAACCCTATCAGATTAACGAACGCAAATTGGAACAAATGAAGACAGCCATCGCCGAGGCCACGATGAACGCGATGGAGCATGGAAATCACTACCAAGTAGCAGACCCGGTACGGTTGCAATTGCAAGTAGGCAGCGGACAGGTGATCATCCGCGTGATGGATCACGGTGATATCAACAGCATCCCGCTGCCAGATTTTCCTGACATCGATGCAAAACTGGCCGGAAAGCAGTCGGCCCGCGGTTGGGGCATGTTCCTCATCCGCCACATGGTAGATGAAATGCGCGAGTATGCAGAAGGCGGCTATCACATCACAGAACTGATCTGGTATTGTGATTTGGTGTAAAGAACGTTTGATTGGTTGAAAGGAGTACGTATGAATGCACCGACAATGGATGTAGAAGTCCGCAAGCTGGGAAAGGTGGGAGTCATCGACCTTTCTGGTGAAATCACATCTGCGGCCGAAAGCCGGTTGATGCAGGCCTTTGCCGCGGCAAGCGAAGAAAACATGCCGCATGTGTTGATGAACTTCAGTAAGCTCAATTTCATCAACAGCTCCGGCATTGGTTTACTGGTAACCCTGCTGATCCGCGCGCGCCGCCAGCAAGTGCGGCTGCTGGCCTGCAATCTAAGCGATCACTACCGCCAGATCTTCGAACTGACCCGCTTGAATGAGGCGATTTCCATTTTCGCGACGGAAGAAGAAGCTCTGGCCGCGGTAGATATGACCCTGGCTTGATCCCATGTCCAGCACATCCCAACCGCCCCATTCCGGCTGGGCAGAACCGCGCGAGCGCCTGGAGGTCGATGATCTCAACCCAGGCGCGTTAGCGATCAACGTGGCAGGGATGCAGCCCACTGGACCGCTGCGCGGTTTTGGCCAGTTGTGGCAAAAGACTTACGAGGTGAAACTGGGCCGGATATCCCCGGCGCTTGTGATTGACACATGGAAAGCTAATTTTGAGCAGTTCTGGCCGCGAGGTAACCACTTCTACGGCCCTTTGCGCGGCATTACCCCGGGCAGCGTGGCGGTGCTCAACCTGGCGCAGGTGGGGCACGCGCCGCCGCTGATAGCCACCGGGGTGTGGGTCATCTACGCCGACGAAGATTCGTTCTCGTTCCTCACCCCGCAGGGTCACATGTTCGCCGGGATGATCACCTTCTCGGCCTTTGAAGCCGAGGGAGAAACGGTCGCGCGCATCCAGGCCCTAATTCGCGCCGGCGACCCGCTGTACGAGGTCAGCCTGCGCCTGGGTCTGGGCCATGCCGCTGAAGATTCCTTTTGGCAAACCACGTTGAAAAACCTGGCAGCGCATTTTCAGCAGCCTGCCCAGGCGACCTCGACGCGGTTGTGCCTGGATCCACGCGTGCAGTGGCGCGAGGCGCGTAACCTCTGGCATAATGCTGCCATTCGCACCGGGTTGTATTATCTCCTCGCGCCGTTCCGCGCGGCGGCCCGGGTCATCGGACAGCAGCACGGATAAATTCAAGAAGAAGAGAGATCAAAGAAAGATCAATGAAGAACCATAAAACCATTTATCAATTCATCATCGCAGCGCTTGTTGTGCTGAGCGTCGCCGCCTGCAGTCCGCCGGTTTCCGCAACGGAACAGCCAGCGGATGCGGGCATGCCAACCACCCTGGCGCAGCCCACCGGTCAGGATGCGAACGCAACCCTCCCGGTGCCAGTTTCGGCCACCGCGACTGCTCCGCAGGCCATGCCTACCAGCGTGGGAACCGAGCTACCCGCCACGGGCGCCTCAGCCCCGGAAGGCTGGCTCGAAGTCAATAATCGCTCCCTGGGTTATTCTCTGTATTATCCGCCGGAGTGGGAAGTCTGCCAGGAAACGAAATACAGCCTGGCGCTGTGCGAAATCCAACCAGAACCGACCGGCATGGGACCGCCGCCGCGCCTGTATGTTTCGGTCTTCCCACAGGCTTCAACCAACGCAGATTTTGAGGTCTACAATTTCTACCCGATGGATAAAATTCGCGCCTATATGGCCCTGCCCGTGGGGGAAACCCTGCTGAAGGAAGAAATCGGGCCGCTCACCGAATATCTGCGTTATACGCGACTACCAGACCGGCAAGTGGCTGGGATGACCGGCGCAGTGATCGAGAATTCGAAAGTCTGGGAAATGCCCGCGGAAACGAAAGATCGGGTGGTCTTTCTCACCAATGATGACCAGGTATTTATCATTGGCATGTACTACGACACTCCGGAACTGCTGGCGACGTTTGACCAGGTACTGGATACATTCCAGATAAACCAATAAATCCGGCACGCGCTGAACGGGGCCATTCTCTGGATCCCCGCTCAGCGCGGACGGCGCGCAGGCGAACCTGTGCCATAATCAGGCGATGAGCCGTTCCTGGGCTGCCACTGGCTTCTTACTCCTCAATGCCGCGTTGATGCTGGCATTGGTGTTTGTGCGCTTTTCCTGGGCGGGCTTCTTACCCGAAGCCTGCGGGCTGCGCAACTGCTACTGCGAGAGCTTCCGCTCCGGTTATCTGGTGCTGCAGCCGGTGAATGCCCTGTCAAACCTGGGGTATGTGCTGGTTGGCGCGTTGATTTTGGGCAGTCGCGGTTTGGGGTCAGAACCCGCGCCCCGGCGCTTCACGCGCTGGTTTGGCGCGGCAGCGGTTATCACCGGCTGGTGCTCATATCTTTCGCACGCGTCGCTCACGCGCCTGGGCGAGTGGTTGGATTTGATGGGTATATACCAGCTGCTACTTGTGCTGCTGGTATACTCTTTGCACCGTCTAACAGGCAAGAACTGGAACCGGCTTTTCCTGACAGGGATAATCCTCGGCGCGCTGCAAATGGCATTCTGGCCGGTCGGGCAGCAAGCGGTCATTGGCTTGCTGATCGCGGGCTGGGCGGTGGCGGAGTTTGCCGCCCGCCGCCGGCTGCTGCATGGTGAGCAATCCCCGAAAGGTGAAAAAAGGTTTACAATTCTGGCAGTACTGCTTTTCGCGGCCGGCGCGGGAATCTGGGCGGTCAACGGGCGCTCTCCGGAATGCCCGCCGGGGAGTTTTTACTGGCACGTCGCCTGGCATCTGCTTTCAGCGGCCGCGTTTGGCAGCCTGTACCTGTTTTTTCAATCCGAAGCTCGACCGCGCAAGCTTACCTGATTCCTTCATTTCCTTCTGACTCGGATGAGAAACCTATGACCGTATATCGCCGCCGCTCCACACCTGACCGCCGTTCTCACCGCCGGCCAATGGGCATGCCCGACCCCATGATGGTAATCGGTTTTGGAGTGGTTTTGCTGCTGACGGTGCTGGTGTTCGTTTTCATCAGCAATCGCAGCGCGCAGCCCACGCGGGTACAGGCCGCGCGCAGTACCCCGCTGGATGCTGAAACCAGCGTGCCGGTTGAAACCCGGACGTTCAAAGTGACGCGCATCACCTCGACGCCGGACCCTGAGAAAACCGCTGCTCCAACCCTGCCCACCACTGGCCCGACGGCAACCAAAGACATTTCGCGCACGGCGGCGAACTGGCAAAACTGGCCGGTGGTTCCCGAATTTACCCAGGGGGCGAAAGAAATTTATCAGCGCGGGCAGGAAGCCGGAAGGAACCCGCGCGCCTTTTCCAAAATCGGATCGTGCGAAAGTTCGGCTACCTGGTTCCTGGAAGATTTTGACCGCGGCGCGGAATGGTACACCCTCGGTGACTATGCGAAACTCAGCAAAACAATCGAGTACTTCGCCGGGTCGTTTGGCCGTTCCAGCCTGGCCGCGCATGATGGCGCGCGCGTGTCCACCGTCTTCACCGCGCTGTGGGCCGACCGCACGATCTGCGAGGTGAACGAAACTCCGCTGGACTGCGAAATCCACGTGCATAACCCCGCATTTGCCATCATCAGCCTGGGCTCCAATGATATCGACGACCCGGAAAAGTTTGAGAACGAAATGCGTAAGCTGATCCAGCTTACCATTGAGCAGAACGTCGTGCCCATTCTTTCCACCAAAGCCGATGATCTGGAAGGCGGCGGGGCAAACAACCGCGCTCTGGCGAAGCTGGCGCTGGAGTTCGATATTCCGCTGTGGAACTTTTGGGCGGCTGTGCAGGATATCCCTAATGGCGGCCTGGATTGGGACGGCGCGCACCTGACCTGGTCGGACAATTATTTCGACCAGCCCGGCAGCCTGGAATCTGGCTGGGCGGTGCGCAACCTGACCGCCTTACAAGTGCTCGATTCGATGCGCGCCGGGGTTGCGTCAATCTCCGAATAGCCGCTAGAAGGCTGTTAGACTGCTTTCAGCTTATACCGATAAATCCGTTTCTGAATCTCGTGCAGTTTGCGCGCCAGGATAAAGGCTGCCGCATCGTAAAATACTGACAGGAACTCGCGCCGCGCGATCAACGGCAGCGGCGGCATGGATGCTTCCGGGCCGTGCGGGATCGTTTCCCATTTTTTCCCATTGCGGTAGTACACCGCCCAATTCGCGCTCATATAGTTGAACTCGAACTGCACATTTTCGCCAGTCACCAGGTGGCCGTTGAGATATGTTTCGGTGATGATGTCTGTGCCTTTTGGGCTTAGCGCGGGGATCACCCGGTTGAGGAGATACATCGCCGGGCGGGCCAGAAATTCCAGCTCCACCAGCCGGCCGTCGTCAATTTCGTTGGACTTACCCTCAATCTCCAGGTACAGGCTGTAGAGCGAATGCATCTCCAACTGCAGCCGGTCAAACAGGCAGGCCTGAATCCCCATTAGAATGGTTTCATACAGCGGGTAGCACAGGTCTTTCTCCTGACGGTAGAGGTCAATATTGTACTCGGCCATCACGCGCCATTCCAGGGCATCGTTTTGAGCTGGATTCTGAGAGCGCACGTCCACCGGAACTTCCACCCAGGTGGGATGCACCAGGCTCCAACCGCGTAAAATCTGGCTCACCGGGTAGATCAGGTAATCCTCCAGCGCCAGCACAACGGCTTGTTCCTGGCTCGCGCCCGGTTCGGCAAGCGTAAAGACCATTGCCCCCTCTTGCCCGGTGACAATACGTGCCAGGCTGGGGCTGACTTGCAGTTCCCCCAGAAAGAACCGCGCAACGGTCAGCGCAGCTTCCAGGCAACCAGACTGCCCGCGGGAAGCATTGATTTCCAACCCGGCTGGGGTGCGTTTCAGGTCAAGATAGGCCGCAACGTTGGAAAGTGGAATGATGCTCACAAATCACCTCGCAATATTCAGGATCGACATCCTGGTTCAATAATAGCATATTTGTTCTATATTGCAAGTGTGTTTTTTCCACTCCACACGGTTGACTTCGCGGCTCAGTGTTGATTAAGAATTCGCGCTATTTTTGGCTGGCTGGCCGGGATAACGGTAATTCAGCGCAAGCCCCCCACCGGACGTTTCGCGGTAAAGGTGCGGCAGGTCGTGGCCGGTTTTTTCCATTACTTCCACCACCTCGTCAAACGGTATGCGGTGAGTTCCGTCGGAATACACTGCGAAGGTTGCGCAGTCCAGCGCGCGGGTCGCGGCAAAAACATTGCGCTCGATGCACGGAATTTGCACCAATCCGCTGACCGGGTCGCAGGTGAGTCCCAGGTGGTGCTCCAGCCCCATCTCAGCGGCATACTCGATCTGGCGAATCGATCCGCCCATTAACTGCGTGGCGGCCGCCGCAGCCATCGAACATGCGGCTCCGATCTCACCCTGGCAGCCCACTTCCGCGCCGGAAATTGACGCGTTGAATTTAATCAGGTTACCAATCAACCCGGCGGTGGCCAACGCGCGTAAGAGGTGCGTTTCCGACGTTTCCATCGTGTCTTCGATGTGACGCAGCACCGCGGGCAGCACGCCACAAGAACCGCAGGTCGGCGCGGTAACGATCAGCCCGCCCGTAGCGTTCTCTTCGCTGCAGGCCAGCGCATAGGCCGGTAGAAAGCCTTCTTTCACCAACCGCCCGTGACTGAGCTCAATCTTGCGGTAGATCGTCCACGCCCGGCGCGAAACGCCCAGCCCGCCCGGCAGCGCGCCTTCTGACTGCAGCCCCCGGGCAATTGCGTCTTTCATCACCCGGTTAACTTCCGCCAGAAATTCCCAGATTTCCGGGCCTTCGCATTCTTCCACATATTCCCAAAAAGTTTTGCCCTGGCTGGTGCAGTAGCGCAAAATATCCATCATGGTCTTGTATGGGTAAATGGAAGGATTATTCTCGCTTTCGCCTTCCGGGTTATCCTCTTCGCGCAGCGCTCCGCCGCCAATGCTGTAAACCCGCCAGGTCGCCCCGGCAGCACCGTGTTCATCCAGCGCAGCAAATTCCATCCCATTCGGATGCAGGGGCAGGACCACCTCGGGTTTCCATTCAATCTCCACAGGGCGCGGAGAAAGCGAATTGATTATCGCGCGGTCGGTCAGGTGACCGCGCCCGGTTGCCGCCAGGCTGCCGTATAATGTGACGCGAAACGCCAACGCCTGGGGATTCTTTTTGGCGAACCGTTCAGCGGCGCGCCGCGGCCCCATGGTGTGCGAACTGGATGGGCCGTAGCCAATGCGAAAGAGTTTCCGAATGGTGTGCATGTCATGATTCTAACATCTTCTACACGTTTCGGGAGTTCAACCAGTTAGATCAGGCAATATTCAGGCTGCTCTACTCCCAGAACTGCGGTAGATAGGCGCGGTTGGTCTGCAGCAGGTCGTCCAATGCAGCGCTGACCCGGTTGGTTTTTGGCCCCAGCGGATGCGCCAGCAGGGCTTCAAAGGCTGCCCGGCGGCTGCCGGTCACGGCAGCTTCCACCGTCAGCAATTCATACGCCTTCACGCTGCGCAGCAGCCCGTCGACAGCCTCTGGCAACGGCGGCGCAGGCAGGGGATGCGCGCCGGAGCGGTCAATCCGGCAGGGCAGTTCCATCACCCAGTCCGCCGGGTATTCAGCCACCGCGCCGCCCTGGCGCGTGTTGACGATCTGCACTTCGCCCAGGTCATTATGGTGCGCGTGAATCACCTGCGTGGCCAGCGTCGAATAATACGCCCCGCCGCGCTGCATCAGGCCGGGCGGCGGCACGTCCAGCGCGGGGTCGGCATACTGGCGCAGCAGTTCCGCCTCAATCTGGATCACCTGATCGGCGCGTGAAGGCGGCCATTCGGCCTGCATCTCCAGCTTTTGAGCCGTATTGTAGTAATACTCCAGGTAATAATTGGGAATCATGCCCAGCGAGCGTACCAGTTCCGGTTCCCACACCGGGTCGTGCTCCGTGGTCAATTGTTGCAAATAGGTTTCCAGCACTTGCGGCCACAGGTCTTTCCCGGCGTAGCGAAATCCGCGATACCAGCACAGGTGGTTTAGCCCCAGCGCGTCCAACTCAGCCAGCGCCGGGTCCAGGCGCTGGCCAGTAAGCTGCTCCCACTCATCCAGAACATTCATCTTCATCGTAATCGGGCTGTTGCACAGGCCCACCGCCATCACATCCGGCGCATACCTGAAGAGCGCTTCTGTCACCAGCCCGGATGGATTGGTGAAATTCACCAGCAGCGCTTCCGGGGCCAGGCGGCGCAGATCGGCAGCAATATCCAGGATCACCGGGATGGTGCGCAGGGCTTTCGCCATCCCGCCAATGCCGGTCGTCTCCTGACCGATGATGCCGTGGCGCCGCCCCAGGTATTCATCTGCGCGCCGCGCGGCTAAAAATCCCACCCGAATCTGGGTGATCACATAATGCGCGCCGCGGATGGCGTCCTCGCGGTCTGTGGTCAACCGCACCGCAAACGGGCTGCCCCGCTTGCGCACGATGCGCTGGCACAGCCCACCCACGGTATACAGCCGCTCCGGCTGGATGTCCATCAGCACCAGTTCGGTTAACGGCAAGCTGTCATGCAAATTCAGAAATCCCCCAACCAGTTCGGGGGTGTAGGTTGACCCGGCGCCAATGACCGCGATTTTCATCATATCTCGCTCTATCCCGTCGCAAAGGTGATATCCAGGCTTCATATTAGCCAACAATTGCTTTACAGTCAAGAAAGCCGTTCGTTGAAAACTCAAATCTTTGATATAGTTAGGCACGTTGATTTTCGAAGAAATCCTGGCTGCCTGGACCCATTGAGAGTACGCCTGTATGAAGACTGTGGTTTGTTTTGGAGACAGCATCACCCGCGCGCTGCTGGTCAGCGCGAGTTACATAGAGCCATTGGAAGAACGCCTGGGTGACCATTTTCACTTTGTCAATCTGGGGGTCAATAACGATCTCACCCATAACTTATTGGTACGCATGGATGACCTGGTAAAAGAAGAACCGGATATCGTGTTTGTTCTGATCGGAACCAATGATGTCACATTCTCCACGTCCGTTTGGGGCGGGCTGTACGTGATCCCGCGGAAACGGCTGCCGCGCTGGCCTTCGCTCAAATGGGCCTATGCAAATCTGCGCACGATCATCCGCCGCATCAAGGATGAAACCGGCGCGGTGGTAGCAGTGGGTTCCATCCCCGTGCTGGGTGAAGATCTGAAATCCAAGCCGATGGAACGCGTGCGGCATTATAACGCGGAAGTGAAAAAGATCGCCGGGCAGGAGAATGCCCATTACATCCCGGTATTCGAAAGCATGGAAGCCTATTTACGCGAGCACGAAACCGGCAGCGGCCGCCCCTTTAACGGTTCGGTGCGGTTAATGCTGCGCCTGATGGTGCGCCGACTTATCTTTCGTGAAAGTTTTGAAACTTTTTCTGCCCGGCAGGGTTTTTATTTACTGACAGACGGTGTCCACATGAACCGCACTGGCGCGGGGTTGATCGCAGCCGAACTGGAAAAGTACCTGCGAGCCCACCATTCGTTGGATTAACTGCCTGAATCTCGCTTGATCATTGGGCCGGCAACTCCAACACTGTTTCATGATTACTCCGAGCAGACAGTTATTCGCGAAAGGACAGCCCGTGGACCTCTCCAAAGATGCGCTCTCGCGTGAGATGATGGATATCCTGGCCGACCAGCCCCGGCGCGCTGGCGCCTGGTATAAAGTGGGCCAGGTAACGGTCAATGTGCTCAAGCACGTCATGTACCACTGGGATATGGCCTATCACGCGCCCATGCCGCCGGGCGCAAAGCTGCTGATTTCAAACCACCCCACCACGGTTGATCCGATCTTGATGATCGCGCTGGTGCCGGAGCAGATGCGCATCCTCATCACGGAGGTGCTGTTCAAGGTGCCCGTCGTCGGCGCATCACTGCGCAAGTGCAAACAAATTCGCGTTGACCGGGCCAACGGCCGCCCGGCCCTTCGCCAGGCCGTCCAGGCGCTTGAGAATGGCGAAACCCTGGGTATTTTCCCCGAAGGCGTGATCTCCCCTGCCAGAGGCGGGCTGGAACATTTTCACAGTGGCGCCGCCCGGCTGGCGCTGGAAAGCGGCGCGCCGGTCGTTCCGGTTGGGATTGCCGTCCAGCGCGAAAAGGTATGGCGCAAACAGAGTATCGTTGACGGCCAGCCCGAGGTAGGCGCATGGTACACCAGCGGCATTTACGCGGTAACCGTTGGCGAGCCGGTGGTGTTCACCGGCGACCCGGAAGACCGCGCCCGTGTGCAGCAGGTCACCGCGGAACTGGCCGACCGCGTTCTCAATCTGTCGCTGGAAAGTGCTCAGCGGCTGGCTGCGCTGCGCATGCGCCGGCCCGTGTTCTTCGTGCGCTGGCTGCGGCTGGTTTTTAACGTTTAGCCTGCCCGCGAGCGGCCGCGTACATAGCCCACAGCGCGTCCAGGCGCTGCTCGAGCCGCGCACCCAGTTCCTCTCCGCCGCGGGTGGTGACATCGTCTTCATTTTCAAAAACCACGAACGGCACTTCTATTTTCTGGATCAATAGGCTGCCAAGCGGATAACCATCCGAGATTTCCGCCCAGTCCACGTCGCGATAAATGCGCTCCATCTTTTCATCCGGCAAACCGTGTTCCAGAATGCTGTCGGGGCGGTCGGGGTTGAATCGCTTGCGATTCTTGCGCAGTGATTCTTCGTATGACACATCGATATATAGGATCGCGGCATGCTCCAGTACCTCGCGGGTCAGGTTCTGGAATGCCTGCTGAAAACCGCCGTGTTCGGTTCCGCGAGCAAACTCCACCAGGGCCGTCACCGGTTGACCGGCTATCGGGTAGTCGCGCTGGCGCTTTTGATATTCCAGGCAAATGCGCTGGATGAGCACATCCCACAGGTAATGCCACAGAAAGTATCCGTCTGCATCGGTATGCAGGCGCGGCTTGGCCATCGCTTGGAGAATATCGTCCTCTTCAAACCAGGCCCAAATCATCGGAAAATCGTCGATCTCATCCAGCATACCAATATGAAAACGCTGGCGGCGTTCATCTGGCGCGGTATTCTTCAGATACCGGATAATTTCACTCTTCCCCGCGGCAGGGCGAGCAATGAGTAGCAGAACATCAAAAACAGGCTCAACCATCGGATCCCTCACGAAGTTTTATTTTTTTCATCCAACTTCCCTGTAATTGTATCGAATATTCCCTGTTGGACGATCTGATCCCACTTCCATTGTGGCATTTTCGAATAAAATCGCAAAATTGATGCAATTAACTGGTAATTACCAGTTGACATATTTCTAATCCGTGTACAATTAACAGCATACGTTACCACGAAAGGCTCTGCATGCCCGAACTGCGCTCGATGCTGTCGGTTGGAATCGATGTGGGCACCACCACGACTCAGATTGTGTTCTCGCGCCTGGAATTATCGGATACCGCGCGCGCAGGGCAAATTCCGCGCATCAACATCTCAGATAAGACAGTCTTATACCAGTCGCCGATCTATTACACGCCGCTGGCCGGGCGTGAAACGATCGATGTCCCCCGGTTGATGGAAATCGTCCACCGCGAATACCGCGAAGCACGCGTTGAGCCCGCGCAGGTGGAAACTGGCGCGGTGATTATCACCGGCGAGACGGCCAAGAAGCGCAATGCCGATGAAATTTTGCAGGCGCTCGGCGGCATGGCCGGAGAATTTGTGGTCACCGTGGCCGGGCCGAACCTCGAGTCGATGATCGCCGGGCGTGGATCGGGAGCAGCGCAGTATTCACAAAAGCATTTTGCGCGGGTCACCAATATCGATATTGGCGGCGGCAGCGCCAACAGCGCCGTATTTGACACCGGCAAGCTGATCGCTGCGGCGGCGATGAATTACGGCGGGCGCATCCTCGAGATCGACCACGCCAGCGGAACGGTAACCCATATCGCAGACCCGGCGCGGGCCATCCTCGACTCGATTGGGCTGGCGCTTCAGCCCGGCGATACGCCCAGCCTGGCGGATCTGCGCCGTTTCACCGGCCGGATGGCCGACATGACGATTGAGCTTATCGAGGGCTACACCACTCCGCTGGCGCGTCAGATTGCGCTCACCCCTTCGCCGAGCGTGCCGGCCAAAGGCTCGGTGCTCATGTTCTCGGGCGGCATCGGTTTGTATTACTACAATCCGCTGCCCATCTTTACCGTGGCGGATGCAACTATCCACAACGACATTGGCCCGCTGCTGGCAGAGAGCTTGCGCAATCACCCGGTACTGAAAAGTTATGAAATTGCCCGACCGGCGGAAATGATGCGCGCCACCGTGCTGGGCGCCAGTTCACAAACGGTGTCACTCTCCGGCTCCACCATCTGGGCCGAACGCGATGTGCTGCCGCTGCGCAATCTGCCGGTTATCCGCCCGCTGGCAGCCGATTCAGGCGGCGTGCTGCGACCCGAAACCCTGGCCGCGGCCCTCTCTCCCGCGCTGCAACGCTGGGACATCAATCCGTTGTCCGACAAATTCGCCGTGGCGGTTGATTTCAAACACCAGTTCGATTACAATACCCTTAGTTTGCTGGCGGACAACCTGGTACGTTTTGCCGCCCAGGAACTGCCAGCCAGCCATCCCCTCATTGTCATTATTGAGCGAGATTACGCGCAAGCATTAGGGCAAACCATCAAAGGCAAAGATCCCCTGCGGCCGCTGGTCGTCATCGACCAGGTGGGCCTGGAAGAAGGGGATTATATCGATATCGGCGCTCCGCTTCTGGATGGGAGGGTAGTGCCGGTCAGCGTTAAAACGCTGGTTTTCTATCACTAATGTTTCCAGCCCCGCAACCTGTGGATTGATATGCTCCTGCGAACCAAACTCTTCGGCAAGACCTACGAATTCCCCGATTTGCGTATTTTGATGGGGAAAGCCAACGAGGAAAAATCTGGCGACCAGTTGGCGGGAGTTGCCGCGGAAACCATCGCGGAACGCGCCGCGGCGCGCTTTGTGCTGGCCGAAGTACCGTTGTGGGTGCTGCGCGAGAACCCGGCCTTACCGTATGAGCAAGATGAAGTTACGCGCGTGATCCACGACGCAGTGAATGAAACCATTTACGCCGAAATCAAAGACTGGACAGTAGGCGCGTTCCGCGAATGGCTGCTGGCTGACAGCACTTCCGGTGAAATGATCCGCCGCGTGTCAAACGGGTTGACCGCGGAAATGATCGCCGCGGTTACGAAGTTGATGTCCAACATGGACCTGATGTACGGCGCCAGTAAGATCCGCGTCAGTGCGCACTGCAACAACACCATCGGCCTGGCGGGCACGCTTTCCAGCCGTAACCAGCCTAACCACCCCACTGACTCACCTGAAGCGATCCGTGCTGAGTTATATGAAGGGCTGTCCTACGGCTCCGGCGATTCAGTCATCGGCATCAACCCCGCGGATGACAGCTACAGTTCCGTTTCTCGCCTGCTGGACATGACCTACGAAGTCATCCGCGATTGGGAAATCCCCACGCAAAACTGCGTGCTGGCGCATGTGACCACGCAAATGCAGTGCATGAAAGCCGGGTCACCGGTTGGACTGGTGTTCCAATCAATTTGCGGCTCGCAAAAAGGAAATGAATCCTTTGGCATATCCGTGGGGATGCTTGACGAAGCGTACGCAATGGCCAAGAAATACTGCTTCCCCACCGGCCCCGCGTTTATGTACTTTGAAACCGGCCAGGGCTCGGCACTCTCGGCCAATGCGCACAACGGCTGGGATCAGCTTACCCTTGAAGCGCGCAATTATGGGCTGGCGAAGCGCTACGACCCATTCCAGGTCAATACCGTGGTGGGATTCATCGGCCCCGAGTACCTGTACGATGCGCGCCAGATCCAGCGCGCCGGGTTGGAAGATCACTTTATGGGCAAACTGACCGGCGTGCCGATGGGCTGTGACGCCTGCTACACCAACCATGCCCGCGCCGACCAGAATGCCATCGAAAACCTGGCGGTGATGCTGGCGGCTGCCGGCTGCAATTACTTTATGGGTATCCCCATGGGCGATGACTCGATGCTCTCTTACGAGTGCACTTCCTTCCATGATACGGCCGCCCTGCGGCAACTGCTCAAACTGCGTCCTGCCCCTGAATTTGAAGCCTGGATGGAAGACCTGGGGCTGATGAAGAACGGCGTACTCACCGCCCGCGCGGGCGATCCTACGTTCTTCCTTAAGAGGTAAGCGATGGACGACGCCCGGTTGAATGCCATTATCGATGCGGTTGTCCGCGAACTGCTGGCTGAACAGGCCACCCGGCAGGCCGCTCCCGCTGCCCAGGTTCCGGCTGCCCCGGCGCGCGCTGGGGCGGTGGAATTCACCACGCCGGTGCTGGCCACAAGGCTGCTGGTTCCTGCGCCCGACAAACCATCTGGCGGGGCCGGTTTGCAAATTGATCTGCCCGACCCGACCGATCCGCGCCAGCGTTCGCGCCCGGGCATCCAGAACCCGCTGCACCCGCAGGCGCTGGAAGCGATGATCGCATCCACCACCGCGCGAATTGGCGTGGGCCGCGCCGGGCCGCGCTACCGCACTACTGCCCAACTGCTGCTCCAGGCGGATCACGCCGTGACGCAAGACGCGCTGATGCGCGACGTGGACCAGCGCCTGCTGGATGAATTTGGCCTGTTCACCGTGCAAACGCGTGTCACCGGCGGAAAGCAGCAGTATTTACTGCGCCCCGACCTGGGCCGCCAGTTGAGCGATGAAGCGCGGCGCATGGTGGCCGACAAATGCACGCACGGCGCTAACATCCAACTGGTGATTGGCGACGGTCTCAGCGCCGCGGCAATCGAAGCCAATCTGCGCCAGATCATGCCGGTCATCCGCCAGGGCGCTGAATCTGCCCGGATCAGCCTGGGTACGCCGTTTTTCGTCAAGTACTGTCGCGTGGGCGTGCTGAATGACATTGGCGATATCCTGCAGCCGGACGTGGTGGTGCTGTTGATCGGCGAGCGCCCGGGCCTGGGCCGCGCCGAAAGCATGAGCGCTTATATGGCCTACCGGCCAAAATCGGGCGATAGTGACGCCGACCGCAACGTGATTTGCAATATTTTCGAGGGCGGGGGCACAAACCCGCTCGAAGCCGGGGCCGTGGTGATTCAAATGGCCCAGAACATGCTGCGCCACCAGGCATCCGGGGTGAAACTGCGCCTGGCCGCGCAATAGGAGGTGTTATGGGAATTCTCGATCCAATGTACGCCAAAGCACTGGCCGTGCGCATGATCCCAAACGTTGACCCCGAGATGGCGGCAGCGCTCAACCTGCGCCGCGAGCAGCACTCGATCGGCCTGATCACCGCCGACAACGATGATGCGCTGTACGTATCGATCGACGAGGCCACCAAAATGGCAGACGTCGAAGTAGTCTACGCCCATTCCTTCTATGCCGGGGCCAAACACTCCTCCGGCCGGCTGTCAGGCGAGATCATCGCCATCCTGGCCGGTCCAAACCCGGCAGAAGTTCGCGCCGGCCTGCGCGCCGCGGTAGACTACCTGGAAAATGAAGCCTTGTGGTACTCGGCTAATGAAGACGGCTCGATTGCTTTCTTCCCGCACCTCATCTCGCGCACCGGATCGTACCTGTCGAAGGTCTGCAATATTCCATTGGGCAACCCGATTGCCTATTTGATTGCCCCACCGCTCGAAGGCATGCTGGCGCTGGATGCAGCGCTCAAAGCTGCGGCGGTGCGCATTGTATCATTTACTCCGCCGCCCTCCGAAACGAACTATATGGGCGTAATGGTCACCGGTGACCAGCCTGCCTGCCGTGCGGCAACCATTGCTTTCCGCGACACGGTGCTGGAAATCGCGCAGAACCCAATCCAATTCTAACCCGCCGTGCAGGTTTGTCGATTCTCATTCTTGTCAGTGATAGGAGCAGAAAATGGCGATTGATGTTGCAATGATTGCTTTAGGAATGGTGGAAACCCGAGGACTGGTTGGCGCTATTGAAGCCGCGGACGCCATGGTCAAAGCGGCCAACGTTACCCTCATCGGCAGCGAGTACGTTGGCGGCGGCCTGGTGACGGTGATGGTGCGCGGCGATGTGGGCGCGGTGAAGGCTGCCACGGATGCCGGCGCAGCCGCCGCCAAGCGCGTGGGCGAGCTGGTTTCGGTGCACGTTATCCCCCGCCCGCACACCGACGTGGAAATGATCCTGCCGCAGGGTTCCAGGGGCAGCTTCGGCGGGCGCACCCAAACCGCGGAAAAAGCCGCAAAATAACCTGAAACCTGTGGAAAGGGATGATCTATCCGGGAAATGTTCAACTTGACTTTTTCCGGGTGGCTGGAAATGCATGAACGCTGAAGTAACCGCACTCCTCAAAAAGACCGATATGCTCATGACCGGGCGTCTTCCCGCGCGGAAGGATTATCGCGGCCCGGTGCATGTAGGCGTCGATCTGGGAACTGCCTACACCGTGCTGGTGGTTTTGGACGAGAATTACCAGCCCATTGCCGGAACATACCAGTTTGCCCAGGTGGTGCGAGATGGCCTTGTGGTAGATTTTCAAGGCGCTATCGCCCTGCTGCGCAAGCTCAAAGCTCAAATCGAAAAC
>DATCUC010000133.1:0-11078 GCA_036567625.1 Anaerolineaceae bacterium
CCACCGCCACGCTGAGCAGGAGCGCGGCGGCCAGCACGGCCAGACAGATCAGGTACGGGCGAGCGGCGCGGCGCATGTTATTCAAATACTCCCGGGTGGATCAATTTTGCCAGCGTTTCCAGCCCGTCCACCAGCCGCGGACCGGGGCGGCTGACCATGTCGTCGTCAAAGACATAAATTTGATCCTGCTGCACCGCGGCGATGCCTTCCCACCCCGCGCGCTGTTTGACTGATTCGGGGGTGGTACCGTACGCGGCGTCACCCAGCAGGATAATGCTCGGGTTCTGCACCAGCAGCGCTTCCAGGCTGAACTGGCCCCAATCCTGCTGCATCTCTGAGGCGGCGTTAAACCCACCCGCCGCATTGATCATATAGTTCATAAAGTTGTTTGGTCCCACCGTCCAGGGCATCAACGGGTCAGAGCCGTCCAATTCGTAGAATACCGTCGGGCGGCTGGATAGCGGCGCGATTTTGAACTGTACCGCTTCCACCCGCTTGCGCAGGTCCGTGATCAGGGCTTCGGCCTCAGCGCTGCGCCCGGTGAGCGCGCCAACGATTTGCAGATTGCCCCACAGCCCGTCGAAGTCTTTGGGATTGGACAGATAGTACACCGTCAGCCCTACTTTTTCCAGCGCGGCTGCCAGGTCTGAGGTGTTGGTTTCGGCCAGCAGTACCAGGTCGGGCTGCAGGCGGGTGATCTCTTCCAGGTTATACTTGCCCATATTACCGCCCACCGCGGGCAGGGCTTGGGCCTCTTTGGGGTAATTGGAGAACTCGTCGCGGGCAATGACCTGCCCGCCCGCGCCCAGGGCGAAAAGAATTTCGGTGTTCGAGGGCGCCAGCGAGATGATCTTCTGCGCCGGCTGCGCCAGGGTTACGGCGCGCCCCAGGCCGTCAGTCAGCGAGATTGATGGGGCGGGCGTGGGCGCGGCAGCCGGAGCTGGAGCGCAGGCCCCCAGCACAAGGGTGAATGCCAGGAATACCAGTGCGATAACGCGAAGTGCCTTTGTCATGTTTGATTTCATCTTTCTAAAGCCGGCAGAGGTTTGCGACTTTGGATAGCCATGATTTGATTGCCAGATTTTCAACCGGGCGGAATGCCCCGAACATGCAAAAACAACACAGGGCTTTTCTCTTTTCTTTCCCAACCTTAGCGCAACAAAAAACCCTATCCAAAGCATGGGATAGGGGTGCAAGTTGCTGGTGAAGGCGCTGGGCCGTGTTCCACCCCCTTTCTGCGAGGGATTGGTACGACCGTTCAGGCGGGCGACCTGGCTTGGGGTTTCCGGGGAAACACCCGTACAGTTGCGCGACAGCACCGGACTTGAACCGGTTTCGCCTTTCACCTTCCCATCCGGGGGGCAAGGACCTGAGCGGATTATTTGATTGAAAGAATTGTATCTGCACAGGCGCGGAGCGTCAAGTGACGCATGATCAAAAAAGGGCGTGATAGAATACACCATACTCCATTTGGAAGGACACCCCCATGACCGAGGCGGCTGCCAACCCAACTGACGCGCAGCAGCAAATCGAGCGCAATTTTCGCTGGAACTTCCTGGTCAACACCGTGGATGGGACGTTCTTTTCATTTGGCATCAGCTTTTTCTCCTCCAAGATCATCCTGCCCCTGTTCGTCAGCCATTACACCAGCAGCCCGCTGGTCATTGGCCTGATCACCTTTCTGGGCTGGTCCGGCGTGCTGCTGCCCCAGGTCTTCATGGCAAACATCATCGAACGCGCGCCGCGCAAAAAGTTCTTCGCGGTGAACCTGGGATTTTTCCTGGAGCGCCTGCCCCTGCTCTTGCTGCCGCTGGCCGTGTATTTCCTCGCGGTGGATTACCCGCTGGCTACGCTGATCATCTTTTTTGCGCTGTACGGCTGGCATAACTTTGGCGCGGGGATCATCATCGTCGGCTGGCAAGACCTGATCGCCAAGGTCATTCCCACTGAACGACGCGGGCGGTTTTTTGGCATCAGCAATTTTTTGGGCTACGGCATGGGCATTCTTGGCGCGCTGGCTGTGCCTTTGCTGCTCGACCGCAACCCCTTCCCGCGCGGGTATGTGATCGCTTTCAGCATCACGGGCGTGTGCGTCTTCCTTTCCTGGGTGATGCTCTCGCTCACGCGCGAGCCGGCGGTTGCCAGCGCCAAAGCCCCGGTTTCGCAGGCAGAGTATCTGCGCTCGCTGCCCGAAATCTTGCGCAAAGACCGCAATTTTCGCAGTTTCCTGCTGGCGCAGATCATTTCTGCCCTGTCAGGGATGGCCGGCGGGTTTCTGGTGATCTACAGCGCCGAGCGCTGGAATCTGCCGGACGCGCAAGCCAGCGCGTTTATGATCGCCCTGCAGGTGGGGCTGGCAGTGGCGTTTCTCTTTTTCGGGTTCCTGGCCGACCGCAAAGGTCACAAATTAATCCTGGAAATCTGTTTCCTGAGCAACTTCGCGCTCTTGCTCCTGGCAATTGCTGCGCCAGGCCCGCTGTGGTTCTACCCGATCTTTTTCCTCAGCGGCGCCGTGCAGGCCGGAAATATCCTCTCCGGCTTTGCGATCGTGTATGAGTTCACCGCGGCGGAAACCCGCCCAACGTATATTGGCCTGGCAAACACAATCCCCGGCATAGGGGTGACGGTGGCCCCGTTGATCGGCGGCTGGCTGGCCGGGGCAGTGGGCTACCGCGCCATGTTCACGGCCGCGCTGGTGCTGGCCGCCGCGAGCTGGCTGCTGCTGCGCTTCACCGTCCGCGAGCCGAGGGCGGCAGCAAAGGTGTAAGTGATGGAAAAGCAAAACGCGAAGAAAATGTACGATTTTCTTCGCGTTTCTTTCGCGTCTTCGCGATTCCGTTTTTGGCGGATTAGCGTTTCTACTGCACGCGCATCAGCGCTTGCGCGGCCCAGGTGAACAGCGGCGTGGGCAGCAGGCTGAGCAGCAGCACCGCGGCAGCGGCGACCACGGCGGTGAGAGTTACCCAGGCGTCGCGGGTGACCGCCGGCTCGCCGGGGCGGAAGTACATGAACACCACCACGCGCAGGTAGTAATAGGCCGAGACCAGCGAGGTCAGCAGGCCGATCAGCGCCAGGCTGGCGTAGCCGCCTTCCACCGCGGTGCGGAACAGGTAGAACTTGCCCCAGAAACCCAGCGTGGGCGGCACACCGGTGAATGAAAGCATAAAGACGACCATCGGCACGGCCAGCCAGGGATACTTGCGCCCCAGCCCGGCGTAATCCTGCAACTGCAGGCCCTTACCCTCGCGGCCTTCCAGCGCCACCACCACCGCCCAGGCGCCCAGGCTGGTGGCAGCATACGCGGCCAGATAAAAGAGCAGCGAGGCGACCGAGTTGTTCGAAACGCTGCCGTTGCCGTAGGGCACAAAAGCCATCAGCATATACCCGGCGTGGGCAATGCTCGAATAGGCCAACATGCGCTTGATATTATTCTGCGCCACGGCGATGATGTTGCCGACGATCATGGTCAGCGCGGCCAGGCCCCACAGGATGGGGGTGAGATCGGCGGCAGCGCCCGGCAGCACGGTGATGAACACGCGCATCAGCGCGGCGAAACCGGCAGCCTTGGCCCCCACCGACATAAACCCGGTCACCGGTGAAGGCGCTCCCTGGTAGACATCCGGCGTCCACATATGGAACGGCACCGCCGCCACCTTGAAGCCAAAACCCACCAACAGCAGCGAAGCGCCAACCACAAACAGCGGCAGGTTGGCCGGCGCGCCGGTGACCATAGCGATGATCCCCGGCAGGTCAGTGCGGGCGGTCGCGCCGTAGATCAGCGCCACGCCGTACAAAACGAACGCCGATGAAAAAGTGCCCAGCAGGAAGTACTTGAGGCCGGCTTCTTCTGAACGGGGATTGGGACGGGCGATGCCGGAGAGAATGTACAGCGGGATGGAGAGCAGTTCCAGCGCCAGGAAGACCACGATCAGGTCATTGGCGTACGACATGAGCATCATGCCGCTGATGCTGAAGAGCAGCAGCACGTAATACTCGCCGCGGTAGATTTCCATGCGCTTGAGGTAGGTGTGCGCCAGGGCCACCCCGGCGATGCCGCTGATCAGGTAGATCGCGTTGAGGAACACCCCAAAGCCATCCACCACGGCCATGCCGTTGAAGGCCAGCGCCGGCTGCCGCATCTGCGCCAGGGTGAGGCCAAAGCTAAAGGCCAGCCCGGCCACCGCCAGCAGCGCGGTGATGCCCTTGCGCTGCACCGGAACCCACAGGTCGGCCAGCAGCACGAGCATGCCCCAGACGAGCAGCACGATGATGGGAAGCATTGCGTAGATATCGCCAGAATTAACCATTGTCACTCTCCGCTAACGCATTGCCAGGGCGGCGGTCTGCACCAGCGAAACCAGTTTTTCGACGCTGGGGTTGAGCAGGGCAAAGAAGAATTTTGGATACAGGCCGATCCAGAAAATGACGATCAGCAGCGGGATGAGGGTTACCAGTTCGCGCGCGTTAATCTCCACCAGCTTGCGGCGCTCTTCATTGCGCACCGGGCCGAGGAAGACTTTTTCATACAGCAAGAGCAGGTAAACCGCGGCCAGGATGACGCCCACTGTGGCCGCCACCGCGAACCAGGGGCTGCCGATGATCTGCGATCCGTACGCGCCGAGCAGGATGGTGAACTCGCCCACAAAGCCGTTGAGGCCCGGCAGGCCGGCGGAAGAGAGCACCACCACCAGCATGAGCGTGCCCAGGATGGGAACAATCTTCCAAATGCCGCCGTAGGCAGCCATTTCGCGCGTGTGCGTGCGCTCGTAGAGCATGCCCACCACCAGGAACAGCGCGCCGGTGCTCAGGCCGTGGTTGACCATTTGCAGCACGCCGCCGCTAATGCCCTGCTGATTGAGCGCGAACAGGCCCAGCACCACAAACCCCAGGTGCGAAACGGACGAATAGGCCACCAGCTTCTTCATATCGCGCTGCATGTACGATACTGCCGCGCCGTAAATGATCCCGATCACTGCCAGCAGCGCCATCCATGGGGCGGCCTGCACGGCGATTTCAGGGAAGAGCGCCAGGTTGAAGCGCAAAAAGCCGTAGGCGCCCATCTTCAGCATCACGCCCGCCAGGATGACCGAGCCGGCCGTCGGCGCTTCGACGTGCGCATCGGGCAGCCAGGTATGCAGCGGCCACATCGGCACTTTGATGGCGAAGGCCGCCGCGAAGGCCAGGAACAGCCACAGCCCGGCCCCGGCGAACGCCGCGCGCTGCGCAAGCAGCTCATTCCAGTCAAACGTCCCGGCGGTGAAGCCCATGTAGAGGATCGCCAGCAGCATCAACAGCGAGCCGGACATGGTGAAGAGGAAGAACTTGACCGCCGCGTAGACGCGCCGCTCGCCGCCCCAGATGCCGATCAGGAAGTACATTGGCACCAGGGTGAATTCCCAGAAGACATAGAACAGCACCAGGTCGAGCGCCAGGAAGACGCCGGTCATGCCCACCTCGAGCAGCAGGAAGAAGAGCATAAAGCCCTTCACCCGGTCGGTGACCGAGGTCCAGGTGGACAGCAGCGCAATCGGCGTGAGGAAGGTGGTCAGCAGCACCATCAGCAGGCTGACGCCGTCAATACCGAGGTGATAGCCCACCTGGAAGGCGCCGAAGCTCAGCCAGGGCGCGTTGACTTCCAACTGCATGTCCGCGGTGCCCACCGAAAACAGGCTGAGTACCCACAGCGCCACGCCAAACGTCGCCAGCGAGGTGATCAGGGCCACCCAGCGGATGGCGGCGCGCTGGCGCTCGCTCAACAGCGCGATGACCAGAACGCCCACCAGAGGCAGGAAGGTCACCAGAGTTAGAGGATGAAAGAGAAGGTTCATAAATTCGCTCTCTGCTCCAGGCATATTTAGCGCAACGCCAGGTACATGATAATCACCACCACGCCCACCACAACCATCAGGGCGTAGGAACGCACGAACCCATTCTGCACCGCCGCGCCTACCTGCGCCAGCCGCCGGATGAGCACGCCGGCGCCGGTGGCGATGGTGTCGATAAAGCCCATGTCGATATCGCCCGCCAGGAAGCCGGAAATGCTCTTATACGGGCGCACCACCAGGGCATGGTAGATTTCGTCTACCCACCACTTGCGATTGGCCGCGGTAAACAGCGGCCCGGTGCGCGCCAGCGGATCGCGCGCATCGGCGCTCTGCGGGCCGCGGCGGTAGATCAGCCAGCCGAGGATCAGCCCCACCACAGCCACGCCCAGCGCCAGCCCGGCCAGCGGCAAAATAAACTCCGCCGGTTCGCCGTGGCCCAGGGTGTGCTCCAGCCAGGTTTCGAGGAAATGCGAGCCGGGCAGGTTGAGCGCCCCGCCCACCGCCGAAAGCAGCGCCAGCGCCATCAACGGCACGGTGATCAGCCACGGACTTTCCGCGGCGTGTCCGGCCGCATCACTGCGCGGCTTGCCAAAAAAGACCATCATCAACTGGCGGCCCATGTAAAAGGCGGTGAAAAACGCCGCCAGGATGAGAATGCCGAGAACGACGTAGTTGGTGCGGCTGGCAGCGACCAGAATTTCATCCTTGGAGAAAAAGCCGGCCAGCGGTGCAATACCCGAGAGCGCCAGCGCGCCGATCAGGTAGACAACGAACGTGACCGGCATCTTGCGCCGCAGGCCGCCCATGTTGCGCATGTCCTGCGGGTCAAGCTCACTGTGCCCGTGCGCGCCATGTTTGCCGTGCGCATCGGCTTCCGCGCCGTGTTCTACCCCCAGGATCACCGAACCGGCAGCCAGGAAGAGCAGCGCCTTGAAGAACGCGTGGGTGACCAGGTGGAACATGCCTGCCACATACGCGCCCATGCCTACCGCCGCCACCATAAAGCCCAACTGGCTGATGGTGGAATAGGCCAGCACTTTCTTGATATCAAACTGGCCCACGGCAATCGTCGCAGCGAACAGGGCCGTGGCCGCGCCCACCCACATCACCGCGGACTGCGCGGCGGGAGCCGCATTGAACAGCGGCGCCGAGCGCGCCACCAGGTACACGCCCGCGGTGACCATCGTCGCCGCGTGGATCAGCGCCGAAACCGGCGTGGGGCCGGCCATGGCATCGGGCAGCCAGACGAACAGCGGAAGCTGCGCCGACTTGCCAGTAACGCCGAGCAGCATGCACAGGGTGATCACCAGCAGCACGGCCGGGGCCAGGCCAGCCGCCGCGGCCAGCACGGTGTCGAAATCAAAGCTGCCGACGGCCCAGAAGATGGTGAACAGCGCTACCAGCAGGCCAAAGTCACCGATGCGGTTGACCACAAAGGCTTTCTTGGCGGCTTTGGCGTTGCCAATGCCGTCTTCGCCTTTTTCAAACCAGAAGCCGATCAGCAGGTAGGAGCACAGGCCCACGCCTTCCCAGCCTACGAACAGCATCAGGTAATTGTTGGCGCTGACCAGGATCATCATCGCCAGAATGAACAGGCTGAAATAGACAAAGAAGCGCCGGTAGCGCCCCGGGTCGCCGTTGTGGCGCACATCGGCGTGCATGTAGCGCGTGGCGTAAATGTGGATCAGCGTGCCCACGCCCGAGACGACCAGCATCATCGTCACCGAGAGGGTATCCACGCGGAAATCCCAGTTGACGGCCAGGTCGCCAATCCGGATCCATTCCAGGAAAGGGACCATCACCGGCTCGGGATGCGCGTTGAGCGCCAGCGCCAGCAGCAGCGATACGACGAAGGCCACGGTCGACGCCAGCACCGCCACTGTCCCGGCGAATACCTCGCCCAGGCGTTTGCCGAGCAAAAGATTGAGCACCAGGCCGATCAATGGGGCGAAAACCACCCAGGGGACCAGGTTGAAGGTTGGATTGGTTAGAGTTTCTTGGAAGAGCATCTTCTCTCCTCTGGCGAGCGCATTTCCCCGCCGGTTTTTCCATTCCGCTTCGGGAATGGAGCAGGCGCTAGCCTTTCATCGAATTGAGCTGGTCCACGTCAATGCTGCGCTTGGTGCGGAAGATCGTCACCATCAGCGCTAACCCCACTGCCACTTCCGCGGCCGCGACGGTCATCACAAAAAAGACGAACATCTGCCCGTTCAGGCTCTGATAAAACCGCGAAAAGGCAATGAACGCCAGGTTGGCGGCGTTGAACATCAATTCCAACGACATGAACACCACGATGGCGTTACGGCGCAGCAGAACGCCCAGAATGCCAATGGAAAACATGACCACCGAAAGACCCAGGTAATAATAGAGAGGCGCCATCGATTTACTCCTTCCCTGCGGCGGGCGTGCCTTTTTCGCGCGGCTTGTCGCTGCGGGTGAGCACAATCGCGCCGATCATTGCCACCAGCAAAATGGCCGAGGTGACTTCAAACGGCAGGGTGTATTTGGTGAACAGGGTGGTGCCCACATCCATCGGGCTGGCGAAATTGCCAGCCGGGGCGGGCAGCGGCGTGGTTGGGCCAGCCTGCAGCACGATCACAACCGTGGCCCCGACAATAAAGGCGGTGCCAAGCAGCAGCGCAGTCACGCGCTGACCGGGCAGGGCCTCGGTTTCCGCCAGTTGTTCGGCCCCCAGCAGCATGATCACAAACAGGAACAGCACCATGATGGCGCCGGCGTAAACGGTGACTTGGGCCATGGCGATAAACGGCGCGCCCAACTGCACGTACAGGATGGCCACCGAAGCGAAGTTGAGCACCAGGAAAAGGGCCGAGTAAATCGCGTTGCGGCTGAGGGCCATGCCCAGCGCCGTTCCCACCACGACTACCGCGAAGACAAAAAAGAGTAAGTTGTTTCCCATGCGTTATCCTCCTCGCCCGCGGGTCAATCCTGGGGATCGAGCATTTCCGGCACCGATCGGGTGAACTTGCCCGGCTCCGTCTGCTGCGGGGTGGGCTGGCCGCCATCGGGCACCGGCTCCAGCAGCATTTCGCGAGTGTAGATCGACTGGTTGCGCTCGGTAAAGGACAGTTCGTAGTTATCGCCCAGCACAATCGCCTCGGTGGGGCAGGCGTCTTCGCAGTAGCCGCAGAAAATACAGCGGATCATATTGATCTCATAGGTGCTGGCGTAGCGTTCACCGGGCGAAAAGCGCTTTTCGTCCGTGTTTTCCGATGCCTCAACGAAGATCGCATCGGCGGGGCAGGCCGCCGCGCACAGCGCGCAGCCAATGCAGCGCTCCAGGCCGTTGTCATAGCGCCGCAGCACATGCCGGCCGCGGAAGCGGGTGCGCACCGGGCGCTTCTCTTCCGGGTACTCGATCGTAACCGGCTTTTCAAGCATCGATTTCAGCGTAGTCCACATACCACGAAGCATACTCTTTAACCTCCGGCCAGAACCACGACCACAGCCGTGATAAAGACGTTCAACAGCGCCAGCGGGAACATAATCTTCCAACCCAGGGCCATCAGCCGGTCGTAGCGAATGCGCGGCAGGGTAGCGCGCATCCACACCACCACAAACAGCCACAGCACGGTTTTTGCCAGCAGGGCAATCGGCCCAACCCAGGGGTAGCGCGCGGCGTCGACAAACGGCACGTGGAACCCGCCCAAGAAGAGCGACGCGCCGATCATGCCGATGGCGATGACTTTGATGTACTCGGCCATGAAAAACAGCGCGAACTTCATGCTCGAATATTCCACGTGATACCCGGCGGTCAATTCCTGCTCGGCCTCGGGCATATCAAACGGCGCGCGGTTGACTTCCGCCAGGCTGGCAAACATGTAGATGATAAAGCCCAGCGGCTGGTAGACGATATTCCAGACTTGCGCTTGAGAATTGACGATATCCAGCATGCTCATCGAACCCGCCAGCAGGATGGGACCGATGAACGACATGCCCAGCGAAAGCTCGTACGAAATCATCTGCGCCGTGGCGCGCAAACCGCCCAGCAGCGCGTACTTGTTGTTAGATGACCAGCCCGCCAGGGTGATGCCGTAGACCGAAATGGACGTGACCGCCAGGATGAACAACACGCCCACGTTGACATCTGACAGATACAGCGAAACCGGCCGCCCAAACAGATCGATCGTGCCGCCCCACGGGACGACCGCGGTAATCACCAGCGCCGGGATCACGGTGATGATCGGAGCGACGATGAAGATCAGCTTATCCGCGTTAGCCGGGATCAGTTCCTCTTTGAAAATCAGCTTGATGCCATCCGCCACCGGCTGCAGCAGCCCGCCTGGCCCGGCGCGGTTAGGACCGATCCGCACCTGCATGCGCGCCAGTACGCGGCGCTCAAACAGGGTCACATAGGCAAAGCCGGCGGTCATAAACAGCAGGATAAACACCGACTTCAGAACCCACTCCAGTATCATAGAACCATCCATGGAAACCTCCAGGCCCGCCTCAGGCGGAAGGCGAGTCATTGCGTATAGAAGGCTGGTTGACGCGAATGGCCACCGGCCCCCACAGCGGCAGGCCAGTGCTGCGCGGCAGCAAGGCTGCGCCGCGCGGCAGGCTTTCATCCAGGCGCACGCCCACCGGGGCGGTTACCCCGTTGATCGTCAGGCGCGTTTCCACGCCCTGTTCCAGGCCAAAGGCCGCGGCAGTTTCAGGGTGCAGCACCAGCACCGGGGCGGCGATGCGATCCTTCAACAGCCTGGAAGGCAGAACCGTAGTTCCGCGGTCGTACAGCCGGGTGACCGGGTAAACCATCAGCGCGCCCTGCGGGGCAACCAGCACCGGGGCAGCTTCCTGCGCCGGTTTGGCGTACACCCCGGCCAGCGGAAGCTGCACGCCCAGGCCCTGATGGTTGTCGTAACCGGTGCCGCCGTAGTACAGATCCTGGCGGCCAACGATGGGCCACTGCTCTTCCGTGTGCGCCAGGGTGGTATAGGTGAGGCCCTTGTAACCGGGAACCTGTTCGGCCAGGCGCAGGAACACCAGCGAACCGGCGCGGTCTTCCAGCTTGTGGCCCAGCAGCGCAGCGACTCGGGCGGTGATGACGAAATCGATTTCCGCGCCCAGTTTGATTGGCAGCGCGGGATAGAAGCGCTGCACGCGCCGCTCAGCGTTGGTGAAGGTGCCTTCGCGTTCCACGGTGGCGGCCGCGGGCAGCACCACGTCGGCGCGGCGGGCGGTTTCGGTCAGGAAAAGCTCCTGCACCACCACAAACCCGGCCCGGTCGAC
>DATCUC010000134.1:0-10958 GCA_036567625.1 Anaerolineaceae bacterium
GGAGGCCAGCCGCGCCAGCTCACCCACGGAGCGCGCGGCACCGGCCGCACCCACGGCCTGGCCGAATACATCGCCCAGGAAGAAATGGACCGAAGCAGCGGCTTCTGGTGGGCGCCGGATAGCAAGCAAATTGCTTTCACCGAAGTGGACGAAACCCACATCCCCATTTACCGCATTGTCCACCAGGGAAAGGATGCAACCGGCGAGGCCGCGCAAGAAGACCATCACTATCCTTTCGCGGGCGCAGAAAATGCCCGCGTGCGGCTGGGCGTGGTGCCGGTCGACGGCGGCGCGCCGGTGTGGATGCATACCGAGGGCGACGCGTATCAATACCTGGCGCGCGTCCGCTGGCTGGCCGATGGCCGCCTGGCTGCGCAGTTCCTCAACCGCGAGCAGAGCCAGCTCAAGCTGGTGGGCTTTGACCCGCACAGTGGAGCGGGGAAGCTCATCCTGGTCGAAACCTCGGGGGTGTGGATCAACCTGCACCATATCTTCCAGCCGGTGCGCCCACAGCCGGGCACGCCGCGCGATCATTTCATATGGGCTTCGGAGCGCAGCGGGTTCCGCCACCTGTACCTTTACCGCAATGACGGCACGCTGGTGCGCGGCCTGACCGGCGGCGAGTGGATGGTCGACGCGTTGGCCGGCGTGGACGAGAAAAATGGCTGGGTTTACTTCACTGCCACCAAAGAAACGCCCCTGGAGAGCCATCTCTACCGGGTACCGCTGACCGGCGGCGAGCCGCAAAAATTGACGCAGCAGCCGGGCATGCACGCGGTGAAACTGGATCATGCTCGCGCGCGCTTTGTGGATGTCTACAGCAGCACCCAGCACCCGCCGCGCGTCGATCTTTGCTCGCTGGAAAATGGCGACCTGCTGTGCAGCCTGTACGAAGCGAAAGATGACGGCATCCAGGCTCTCGATCTGCAGCCGCCGGAACTGGTGACGCTCAACAACCGCGACGGAACGCTGCTGTATGGGGCGGTTTACCGGCCGCAAGGCTCCGGCGCCGCACCATATCCGGCGATTGTTCAGGTCTACGGCGGGCCGCACGCGCAAACTGTGAACAACAGTTGGGCCATGACTGTTTCGATGCGCGCGCAGTACCTGCGCAGCCTGGGTTTTGTCGTCTTCCTGCTGGACAACCGCGGCAGCGCCCGGCGCGGCCTGGAGTTTGAAGGCGCGCTGCGCCACGCGCTGGGCAGCGTAGAAGTGCGTGATCAGGTTGACGGCGTGCGCTGGCTTGTCAACCAGGGTCTGGCCGATCCGCGGCGCGTGGGCATTTACGGCTGGAGCTACGGCGGCTACATGGCGCTGATGTGCCTGGCGCAAGCCCCAGATACGTTTCAGGCGGCAGTTTCTGGCGCGCCAGTAACGCATTGGGACGGCTACGACACCTGCTACACCGAGCGCTACATGGGCACGCCGCAGTCGAATCCACAAGGCTATGCCGGCTGGAATGTCATGCAGTTTGTCGATCAAATTCGCGGCAGGCTGATGATCGTCCACGGTTTGATCGACGAGAATGTGCATTTCCGGCACACTGCCCGGTTGATCAACGCGCTCATCCGCGCCCGCAAGCCCTACGAACTACTTCTCTTCCCCGATGAGCGCCACATGCCGCGCAAAATGGAAGATCGCGTATACATGGAAGAACGCATCCGCGATTTCTTCCTCGAGAGCCTGCGCTGACTGCGCCGGATGCAACAACCAATCCGCCCCGATCAATCGACCGGGGCGGATTTCTGGATCAGTATTCCACTACGCCGCGGGATTTCTCCCAGTCCTCGTCATTGACCAGCGTCACCACGCGGTACTTCTCGGCATACTGCATTTCCTTGCCTTTCGCCGATGCGCCAGCCCACTGGCGCACCATCATTTCCGGGTCCCAGTCTTTCATCTGGCTCTTGTGAGCGCGCAGCGCATCGATCTTTACATCAATGGTGTCATCGATGTTGACATAATAATCCGCGCTGCCTTCCCAGATATTGACATACACCTTACGCGTCTTGTGCGCGCGCAGCCCTTCGGCCTCGAATTCCTCAAACAGATTCGGCTGCCCGGCGGCCGGAAAAATCGCATCCAGTGAGGCAGTAGCCGCCGCGCGGTGGTCGGGATGGTTGATGTAATCCTCGCCTTCCCAGACGATTGTCGGGTCGCCGCAGATGACGACCTCGGGCCGGAAGCGGCGGATTTCGCGTACCAGGCGGCGGCGCAGTTCCATGGTTGCTTCCAGCATCCCATCCGGGTAGCGCAAAAAGACCACATCGCTGACGCCGGTAATCCGCGCGGCTTCCAACTGCTCGGCCTCGCGAATCTCGGCGGCGCGTGCTTTTGTCATCCCCGGGGCGGCAATCCCCACCTCGCCGCTGGTGCACAGCACATAGCACACCCGCGTGCCGGCCCTGACCCAGCGGGCAATCGTGCCGGTGCAGCTAAATTCGATATCGTCCGGATGGGCCACGATCACCATCACGCTTTCTGGAATGTACACCGATGCCATACTGGAAATCTCCTCAACGCACAAAAAGATGAATACCCAGGTGGATTGTACCCCTCTCTTTCTCGATTCTCATAACAAACCAGGCGTATAATCATATACAAATCCCAACTGGAGGAGATGACAACTTGGCGACAAAGCAGAAGCATTCCGTGCGCACACTGGTCGCGCTTGGTTTTGGATACCTGATCGATCAGGGCGAAGGCGAGGCGATGGGCGTGCTTTCCCCCGTCATCCAGGCGCTGTGGGGAGTTTCCTTCGGCATGATCGGCCTGATGGAAACCCTGCGCAACATCACGCAAACCGTCAGCGCGCCGGTGTGGGGCTATCTGGCAGATCGCTACTCGCGCAAGCAGGTTCTGATTTTTGGTACCGGCGTGTGGGGTATCTGGACGGTGCTCGTGGGGCTTTCGCAGAATTTCACCATGATGATGGTGCTGCGCGCCGTTTCTGCGTTGGGCCTCGGCTGCCTGATGCCGGCGACGTTCTCGCTCTTAGGAGATCACTTCGCGCAGGAAAAACGCGGCCGCGCGCTGGGTTTCATTGGTTTGGTTGGGCTAATGGGTACGGTTTTGGGCGTACTGGCAATGGGGTTTGTAGCCACGCCCGATTTGTGGCACTGGGGCTTTATTGGCCTGGGCATCGCCAGCATGGTGACTGGTATCTTCATCTGGTTGTGGGTCGAAGAGCCGCCGCGCGGCGCCGCCGAACCGGAAATTGCCGGGCTGGTTACCCACCAGGATGAGAAAAAATACCTGATCAACTGGAAAGACGTTTTCAGCACGCTGCGCATTCCCACTATCTGGGCTGCCATTTTGCAGGGTGTTACCGGCTCGATGCCCTGGGTCGTCATGGCCGTTTATTTCATCAACTGGATGGTAAACGAACTTGGCTATGCGAATACCATCTCGTTCAATGATCCCAAGGGCAGCGCGCCACTCATCTTCGCCGTGTTCGTGGTTGGCGCGGCCATCAGTAACTATCTCGGCGGCGTGATCGGCGACTTCGCGGAATCGAAAAGCCCGCGCTACGGGCGTACCATCATCGGCCAGTTCGCCGTTTTGGCCGGCGTCCCGCTGTTTTACATCCTGCTCACCCAGGCCAAAAACATGTCCTTCTGGGAGCTGTTTGCGCTGGCCCTGTTTACCTCGCTCATCATTGGCTGGCCAGGCCGCGGGTCGAAAGAACCTATGATGCAGGCCGTGGTGCCGCCCGAAATGCGCTCCAGCGCCTACTCGGTTGTCAGCCTGATCGAAGGCGGCCTTTCGGCTTTTGCCGGGCTGATCGCCGGCACGCTGGCGGACAGACTCGGGCTGACCACCGCTCTTCTATGGACGGTGCCCTTCCCCTGGATTCTGTGCGGGCTGGCATTTACGATCTTCTACTTCACCTATCCGCGTGATGCCGCTCGCGTGCGCCAGGCGATGGCCGCGCGCCGCGAAGAACTGCTGCAGGCCCACGGGCAGCCGCCAAAGGTCTAGCAATCTGTACAATGTCACTTGCCAAAAGTGACAAATGGCTATTGCATTTTCGCGGGAGTATTGTAAAATAATCATAGTCAACCGCCTGGGTGCCCCCCTCACCCCGGCGGTTGACCGCTTTAACCGCCAGAAGTGCTATACTATCCGGCAATGGAACATTCCGCCGATTCAACCCCTGTCACCCGCGCGCTGGATGCGCTAAGCATCCCTTACCGATTCTTCTGCCACCCTAACCCGGTGCATTCGCTGGAACAGGCCGCTCGCGAGCGCGGCCAGCTTCCGCAGCAGATCATCCGCAGCATTCTTTTCCGCCTTTCCGAAGGTAGTTATGTCATGGTGCTGATCGCGGGACCGTCGCAGATTTCCTGGCCGGCGCTGCGCAAGCACCTGGGCCAGTCACGCCTGACGATGGCCACGGAAGAAGAGGTGCTGGCGGCCACCGGCTACCCCACCGGGGCAGTTTCTCCCTTTGGTCTGCCCGCGCCCATCCCCGTCCTGGTTGACGAAAGCGTGCTGGCACAGGAAGAAATTTCAATCGGTTCGGGTGTGCGCTCCACCACGGTAATCATGCGCCGCGCCGACCTGCTGCGAGCCTTAAACGGCCCCGAAATCGCGCGCTTAACCGGCTGACTGTCTTTCCCCCCGCGGGATATTCCCACTTTCAGCCGCCGCCATCCGAACCTATAATAAGATTCCCGACCGGTTTTTCCGGGGTGCTGTTGGATCTTAATGGGTAGAGGAGATGCGCATGTTGAATGATGATCGGGCGGAAAGCGCCCAGCCTGAAACCAATCCGCCGGAAAATATCCTTGCCGCCGGCAGCCCGCAAGAGGCTTCCCAGGAAACGATCGCGTTGGATAAGCATATTCGCGTGATTCTCAACCCCGCCGCCGGGCAAGATGATCCCTCGCTAAAAGCCTTCAACCGTATCTTCCGCGAGGCCGGGTATGGCTGGGATGTGCGCCTCACCCAGCAGGCAGGCGACGCCACCCGGCTGGCGCAGGAAGCCGTGCAGGATGGCGTAGATTTAGTGGTCGTTTACGGTGGCGACGGGTCGATCATGGAAGCCGCCGCGGCAATGGTGGGATCCAACATCCCGCTGGGGATCATTCCCGGCGGCACCGGTAACGTGATCTCACTGGCGCTGAACATTCCACGCGCGGCCACGGATGCCGCCGCGCTGCTGGTTTCACCGGATCAGGTGGTGCGCAGCGTGGACGTGGGCCTAGCCGGCGAAACCGTTTTCCTCGAACGCATCGGCGTGGGCCTGGAAGCCACCGTAACCCAGGCAGCCGACCGCCAGGCCAAGGATAAGTACGGCATATTCGCTTATATCATCTCCACCATCCAGGCCCTGGCCGAGCCGGATATCGTCAAATATACCCTGACCATCGATGGCGAAACCATCGAAACCGAAGGGCTAAGCTGCGTGGTCGCCAATATCGGCGACCTGGGCGTGGCCAATCTGTCGCTCGCCCCAGATGTTGACCTCAGCGACGGGCTGCTGGATGTATTCGTCATCCGTAAAGCCGGGCTGGTGTCGCTATTCTCGCTCGCCGCCAGCGTGATCGGCGGCAACGAAAACCAGGATAAAATGCCGCGCTACCGCGGGCGCGAAATTCAGATTGTGGCCGAACCGGCGCAGGCAGTGCAGGCGGATGGTGAAGTCATCGGTAACAGCCCGGTGTGGGTCAAGGTGCTGCCGCAGGCCCTCAGGGTGATCGTTCCGCCGGTGGCCCGCGACGGCACGCAGTTGAACGGAGAAGCCCCTCCAGATGGCTCGACCCAGGCCGAGCCGCCGGGATAAGCCGTTCGCAAAGCCAGCTTTCATAACTGTATATCCGCCATGCGCCAATTTCCTTGATAATAGGACAAAGGGGCGCGATCCTTCTGCGCCGAAAACGATTGAGGGGATTCAGTGCATGTCGGACACTACTCGTGATTTACTCGTGCGCGGTATCGCCGCCGCAAAAAGCGGTGACGCCAAGGAAGCCCGCTTTTACCTGGAATGGATGCTCGGCATGGATGCTTCCAGCGAAGAGCGCAAAGAAGCCTGGTTCTGGTTGAGCAAGTCTGCATCCGACCCCAAAGAAAAGCGCCAATGCCTGGAAAACATCCTCGTCACCGACCTGTGGGATGGGCGCGCGCGGCGCGAGCTGGCGATACTCGACGGCAAGCTCAAAGAAGAAGACATCATCGACCCCAACCGGCTGGTTTCCACCCAGGCCAACCAGGCCCAGGGCAGCGCGGACCGCTTTACCTGCCCGCAGTGCGGCGGGCGAATGACCTTTACTGCTTCAGGGCAGTCGCTCACCTGTGAGTATTGCGACTCGCAGCAGCGGCTGACCATTTCACGCGTGCCAGCGCAGGCAGACGGCGCAGATTTCATCGTTGGGCTGGCGACTGCCAAAGGCCACCTGAAGCCGGTTACCGTACACTCCATCACCTGCCAGGGCTGTGGAGCGCAGCTCATTCTGCCCGCCCGCCAGCTTTCCAAAAACTGTCCCTACTGCCAGTCGAGCTACGTGCTCACCCAGCAGACCACCCTGGAAACTGTCGCGCCGGATGCGATCATCCCCTTTCGGGTCAGCGAAAATCAGGTCAAACTGGTGCTGCGTGGCTGGTTCAACAGTCAGCGCTTTGAAGACCAGCCGCGGGTCTCGCGCGGATCAGGCGTGTATTTTCCGGTGTGGCTGTTCAATATGGGCGGCCAGATCACCCTGCGTTACGAGTTGATGGTCGAAAAAGACAAATGGGAAGATATGGACGATGCGCGCATTGTCCAGTTGCAGAATATACGTGTACCGGCCATTGCCCGCTTCGACGGCGAACCGCGAAAGGTTTTCCAGAGCTACGATATGGATGCGCTGACGCCTTATGAAGAACTCTATCTGGCCGACTGGCTGGCGGAAACCTATCAGATCGCCATGAGCGACGCCTCGCTGGATGCGCGCCAGCAAGCGTATACGCATGAGAAAGAGCGCATCATCGCCACTCTGGAAGGCCGCTTCCGCGACCTGCGCTTTAGCTCAGCCGGCATGCTGGTCGAATCCTACCAGTTGATCCTCGTGCCAATGTGGGTCACCAGCTACCAGGTGGGCGGGCAGACCTACTCCATGGTCATCAACGGCTACGACGGCCAGGTGTTCGCGGATCGACCGAAAGAAGAGAATTGGCTGGCGCGGTTGTTGAAGTAGAATCCTCTACCCGCGACGTCCAGCACGCGTAGCGCTCCGTCGTAGCGCAGGGTAAACGTATCCGCGCCGGTGAGGCGCGTGATCATGCTGCCATTGGCGATAACATCAGACTGATAGATTGTTAATGAGCATCGGCAGGTCAAAACCTGCTGCGGTGAATTCCCTTCCAAATCCCTTAACAAAATAGAAATAATATTCTATATTACAACGATGAAGATTCCCCTTCGATCCAGGCAACCACCGGCGCTTCGTCGAGAACGCACCTCAAAAAACGAAAAAACAAATATTTCCCTCAAAAAATGGCGAAAAACGAATAAAACCAATCGCCCCGCGCCGCAAGTGCAGTAGTCATAGCGCGGGTTCACCGCCAATCTGATGATAACCAACAGCCACCCTTCCCGCGTATAGCGCTGAGATTCCCATCCCCGTTCCACTTGATGCTACAATAGGGAGAAATTGTCAGGATACAGGTCAAATGGAACGAACGGTACCCAGCACGGCTTCTGAAGAAATCGAACTATTCTTGCGCACGCTGTACTCCCTGCTGCGCTCAACCACTGAAGTGCAGATCCGGACCCTCGAAGAGGTGCACGCGGGGATGAACTCGCTGCTCCACCCGGATGCGCGCGCGCAGTTCCCGGATATGTCCGCGTTCATCTACAGCATCCTGCGCCTGCCCGCGGTGATCACTCAGGTGCGCTCAGTGATCCTCGGCCAGAGCAGCGAGAGCTTTTTCAAGCACGGCTACGGCAACGTTGAAACCTGGGAAAAGATTATCGCCCCGGCGCGCCGCCGCCGCTATTTTTACAACGGCAGTGATACCCTGGTGTGCTACATCGCCAGCCGCACCGATATCGAAGACCTCATCCCCACCCTCACCGCGTATCAGATCGAATGGAACAAAATCCACCGGCTGCTGCTCGGCGCGCCGCGCGATTTTCGCCTGGAATCGGTCATGGAGTCGCCCGAGGCATACGAAACTCTGGCCGAAATCCTGCAAATCACAATTGACGATCTGAAGCGGCTGCAAACCATCTGGGGCGACGGGTTTCTGCCCACTCTCCAGGCGCTGCGTGAGCGCACCTGCTCGCTGCGCATCCGCCTGCTGGGCGGCTCGATGATCGACTACTGGCGCGCCACCCGCATCTGGTGGGATAACATTGAGGCTGCCTGCAGCCAACTGCTCAACCGGCCGGTATACTTCGTTTCCAGCAATATGCACAGCCTGTCGAATCTGCTTTCCGGATATGCGCTCACCCAGCATTCAATGCTCGAGGCGCATATCCAGAACCAGCCGGAATCAAATCTGTTTGATATCTGGGACACGATCCGCAGCGGAAAAGCCCCGGCCAGCATGGAGAACTTCCTTTACTACGCGCTCAAGCAGTACCAGTCGACCCGGGGCGGGCGCAAGTCGTTCAAAGATCAGCAGTCCTTTGAATTGAAGCACGGCATCCAGCGCGTGGCCAGCGAACATTCCTTTGATGTCGATGCCCAGGTGATCGAACTGGCGAAGCTCGACCCGGCGCATGTCGACCCGCGCGTACGCACCGATCCATCCACTGGCGCGCCGGAAGACCTGTCGTTTCTGGCCCAGTCCGATGCGCTGATCCTCAACATCGACTACCCGTTGGGGCTGGCCGCCTATAACATCCTCGCCAAAGTTGCCGAATACGTCAACCCGATCCTGGGCGTGTATGTGATGGGCAAAGCTGCCACGCTCAACGGCGTGCTCGGCGACGTGATGATCCCCAACGTGGTGCAGGATGAGCATTCGCAGAATACATACCTCTTCCAAAATGTGTTTGCCGCCGCGGATGTTTCGCCCTACCTGACCTTTGGCACCGTGTTGGATAACCAGAAAGCGGTCAGCGTGTTTGGCACCTTCCTGCAAAATGCCAAGATTATGGACGTGTTCTACCGCGAGGGCTTCACCGACCTCGAAATGGAAGCCGGACCGTACCTGTCCGCGATTTATGAAATGTACCGGCCCAAGCAGCACCCCTACAATGAGATAGTCAACCTGTACAACGTGCCCTTTGACGTCGGCATGATCCATTACGCATCCGATACGCCGCTGTCGAAAGGCAAAAATCTTGGCGCGGGCGCGCTTTCGTACTTTGGGTTGGATTCTACCTACGCGTCCAGTATCGCCATCCTGCGCCGCATCCTCAAACTGGAACGCGAGCGCGTCAGCCAGAAACAGTACGCGCTCTAACCGGAATTCGCATTGAACCATACACCCCGCGCGTGATGCTTCCTTGCGCGCCATGAAAGACTGCCCCCTATGTTTATCTTTCTCTCGAAATTCCTGCCCCTGCTGGTTTACCCCCTGGGGCTGGCCTGCATCCTGCTGATATTCGTCCTGCTGCTGCGCAAACATCCGCGGCTGCGCACCACGCTGGTGGTTTTTGCCCTGGCTGTGCTCTGGCTGGGCGGCAACCGCTGGGTGGGCTACAGCCTGGCGCGCTCGCTGGAATGGCAGTACCTGCCCGCCGAAGAGATTCCCGCCGCCGAGGCGCTGGTAGTGCTGGGCGGCGGCACTGAACCGGCGCTCTACCCGCGCGCATCGGTAGAAGTCAACACCGCCGGCGACCGCGTGCTCTACGCCGGGCGGCTGTATAAAGAAGGCAAGGCCAAATATGTGCTGGTCAGCGGCGGGATCATCAGCTTCCTGGCTGACAGTGAGATCAACCCGGACGAAGATATGGCCGATCTGCTGGAACTGACCGGCGTGCCGCGCGACGCCATATGGCTGCAGGGCGAATCGGAGAACACGCACGATGACGCAGCGATGACCGCTGAAATCCTGCGCCAGCACGGCATCGACCGCGTGCTGCTGGTCACTTCGGCCATGCACATGCCGCGCTCGGTGGCGTTGTTTGAGCATGAAGGCATTGAGGTCATCCCCGCGCCAACCGATTTCACCGTCACACAGGCCGGGTGGGATGCGCTCTTCGCGCCCAATCTGCCCGCCCAGGCGATCAACCTGCTGCCCAACGTCAGCACGCTCCACCTGACTACCAATATTCTGAAAGAATACATCGGCATCGCCGTCTACCGGCTGCGAGGCTGGCTCTAAGGAACGGGTATGGTGGCAACCGGGCTGGATGACCTTGTTCTTTCGCATGACCGGCGCGGGATGACCGCCCTGCGCCCCTATCTTCCGCTCGAGTACTGCCGCCGCGCCGCCGGACTGGTCCATCAAAACCTGGAGCGGGTGCTGATCGCGACCGGGTTCTTCGTCACGCGCATCAACGCGCCGGAAACGGACGGCCCGCCGGGCGCGCTGGCGCTGGGCCGCGCTGTGACTGCGCTGGGCGGGCAGGTTGTGTACGTCAGCGACCGCTTTACGGCTCCCTTGCTGAATTATTGTAGCGCCGGCGCTGATGTGATTGATTTTCCCATCTGTGATGCAGTCGAAAGCCGTGCGGCGGCGCATTTGCTGCTAGAACAGTACTGCCCCAGCCTGCTCATCGCCGTGGAACGCTGCGGAGTGACCGCGCGCGGGCAGTATCGGAACAGCCGCGGCGAAGAAATATCAGCCTATACCGCCCGGCTGGACCTGCTGTTCGACCCGGCCATTCCCAGCCTCGGAATTGGCGACGGCGGAAACGAGATCGGCATGGGCAAACTGGCGCGAGTCATTCCCACCATCCCCGGCCTGCCGGCCGAGCCGTGCATCACCGCCACCAGCGAACTGGTGATCGCCAGCACTTCCAACTGGGGCGCGTACGGCGTAGCCGCGGCGCTCTCCGCGCTGGCCGGGCGCTGCCTGCT
>DATCUC010000135.1:0-10025 GCA_036567625.1 Anaerolineaceae bacterium
GAACAGGTGCTGGCCGCGGCAAACCGCGCGGCCCGCGCCTGATATTGGATGGGAGCATTCATGGAATCCAACAACACGGCACTGCAAATTCCCGCCTATACCACCCTGGTCGAAGCCGTAATCCGGCGCGCCGCCGAGGACCCGCAGGCGCGCAGCATTATCTTCCTGCACGATGACGGTTCAGAGCAGGTCATCACCGCCGAAGCGCTTCACCAGCGCAACCTGGCCTATGCCGCCGCGCTGCGCGGCCTGGGCGTGGGCGAGGATGATCTGGTGGTACTGGTGCTCAAGCATTCCGAAACGCTGCTTTCAGCCTTTTGGGGCGCAATGTACCTGGGCGCTATTGCTTCCATCTTTCCATTTTTGACGGAGAAACTGGACCCGGTCCTGTACAAGGCGCGCGTCAAAGCCCTGGTGACGCAAGAAGAAGCCCGCGCGGTGATCACCTTCCCCGAGTTCGCCGCCGAACTGCGCGAACTGCTGGCCGGAACCAACTGCACCGTCCTCACCAGCGACGATGCTGAAACCGCCTTCAACAACGAGTACTCCGATCCCCGCCGAAGCGTACGGGTCTCGCAAGACTCCCCTGTCTTCTCCTCCGAAAAAATTGCCTTCCTGCAGCACTCCAGCGGCACGACCGGGCTGCAAAAAGGCGTGGCGCTCTCGCACCGCGCGGTGCTCAACCAGGTGCGCGCCTACAGCCAGGCAATTGCCCTGCGCGCCGGCGATGTGGTGGCGAGCTGGCTGCCGCTCTACCATGATATGGGCCTGATCGCCGGGTTTATCATGCCGCTGGTGGCGGGCGTGCCGCTGGTGCTTATGTCGCCCTTCACTTGGGTGCGCAGCCCGCGGCTGTTGCCCCAGGCCGTGAGCGCCTACCGCGCTACGCTCACCTGGCTGCCCAACTTTGCATACAATCACTCGGTGCGCGGTACGCGCGAGCGCGACCTGGAAGGCGTTGACCTGTCCAGCCTGCGCGCGGTGATCAACTGCTCCGAGCCGGTGCGGCTCGACAGTCACCAGATGTTTTTGCAGCGCTTCGCCCCGTACGGGCTGCGTGAAGAAGCACTCTCGGCGTGCTATGCCATGGCCGAAAACACCTTTGCCGTCACGCAGACCCCGCCGGGCCAGCCTCCGCGCGTGGATTGGGTGGTCACTGCCGCGTTACAGGGCGAGAAGCTGGCAGTTCCGGCTGAGAATGCCGGTTCGCTCAACCCCGATGCTGCCAGTAACCGCGACGGCCTGACCCCCATGGTAAGCTGCGGTTTTCCCATCCCTGGCACCGAAGTGCGCATCGTCGACGCGCACCGCAAGACCCTGCCCGAGCGCCAGGTGGGCGAGGTGGCGCTGCGCAGTAACTGCATGCTCAGCGGCTATTATCACCGCGAGGACGCCACGCGGGATGCCATTCATCACGGCTGGTATTTTACCGGGGATATCGGCTATATCGCGGATGGGGAGCTGTTCATCTCCGGGCGCAAGAAAGATATGATCATCGTTGGCGGCAAAAACGTTTTCCCGCAAGACCTGGAAGCCATCGCCAACGGCGTGCCGGGGCTGTACCCCGGGCGCAGCGTGGCCTTTGGCGTCAGCGACGAGCGCATGGGCTCGGAAGCGATTGTGATGGTCTGCGAGCTTGAAGATGAAGCCGCCGGAGAAGCGGCGCGGGCTGAGATCGAGCGCGAACTGCGCCAGCGCGTAGTCAGGCAAACCGAGATCGCGCTGAGCGACGTGCTGCTGGTGGGCCGCCGCTGGCTGATCAAGACCTCCAGCGGCAAGATCGCCCGCGGGGATAACCGCCAGAAGTATTTTTCGCTGAAATTGGCCGAGTAAAGGATCAACCGGATGCAGAATGGATTGGGGCTGGTGCGGAGAGAATGGGCGCGGCTGCGCGGCAATAAGCTGATTGCCAATGCCAGCGTCTACGTCACCGGCAGTTTTATCCAGCGCGCGTTTGAGTTTTTGCTCATCCCGCTGTGGACGCGCTTTCTGAACACCGAAGATTACGGCATCGTCGGCGCGATGAACGTCTACCTCTCGGTGCTGTTTACCGTACTGCTGCTGGGGCTGGCCGGTTCGGTGACGCGCCAGTACTACGATTTTTTGGATGATCCCGCCGAACAAAAGCGCTACGTCACCTCGGTGTCGCTGTTCCAACTCGGCGCGGGGCTGGCGATCACTCTGCTGCTTGACCGGTTAGGCCCGGCCATCTGGCGCGCAATGAACCTCGAATCGATCCCCTTTGATCCGTTCGTGCGCCTGATGATCTGGGCTGCTTACCTGCGCACGCTGATCCAGATTCCGATGACCCTGTACCAGGTGGAGCAAAAGCCGGGGCGCTATCTTTCGGTACAGTACAGCACTTTTTTTGCCAATTTCCTCTCGGCCTTGCTGCTGGTGGTGGTGTTCCGCATGGGCGCGGCCGGGCAAATGTGGAGCACCTTCATCGCCGCGCTGGTGGTGGGGGTAGTCTTCACCATTCTGATGTACCGCCAGTGGTTTGTGGCCGCCTTTGATTGGAAACACGTGCGCTCCGCGCTGGCCTACGGCCTGCCGCTGGTGCCGCACGCGGTGGCGGGCTGGGCGTTGAACGCCGCCGGGCGGCTGATCTTGCAGTGGAATGTCTCGCTGGGCGAGTTGGGCCTCTACACCCTGGGCTACAACCTGGGGCTGGTGATGAACGTGCTAGTCATGGCCATCAATCAGGCCTGGTCGCCGTTTTATTTCCGCATGATGGAAAAGGACAGCAACCCTAACCCGACCATGCGGCGCGTGGTGAGCATTTATATTGCCCTGCTGGGCATTCTGTGCCTGGCGGGCATCCTCTACGCGGGCGACCTGGTGCACCTGCTGCTGCCGGAGAAGTATTTTGGCGGCGTGCCGTTTGTGGGGCCGGTGCTGCTGGGGTACTTCCTGTTTGGGCTGTACTATTTTGCCATTTCGCCGGTCTTCTTCTATAAAAAGACGCGCGTCGTGCCGCTGCTCACCGGTTCCGCGGCGGTGATCAATGTGGTGCTCAACCTGCTGTTCATCCCGCGGTACGGGGCGTTGGGTTCTGCCTGGGTGACGACGTTCACCTATGCTCTGCTGCTGCTAAGCGCGCTGGTGATCGGCCAGCGCTACCAGCCTGTGCCGTATCCCTTTGCCGCTTACGGGCTGGTGCTGCTGGTGCTGTTCGCCGCGATCTTTTTTGCTGCGTTGTTCCCCCCGTTGACGCTTTCCGGCCTGACATGGAAGACGCTGGCGCTGCTGCTCTTTGCTGCATTAGTTGGTTGGCTGCTTTTGCTGCCCGCGCTGCGCAAGCCGCGCGCGGCATAACACTCTGGATGGTGGATCATGAAAAAAGCCCTGTTGTTCCTGCCGTACCTGATCTACGAGGCCCTGCACCGCTGGCACGAAGAGTACCGCTATTTGCAGTACCGCTCGCGCTACAAGATTGCTCCGTCCTTCCGCTTCAACGGCTGGGAAATCCTGATGTACGGCGATGGGAAAATTGTGTTGGGCGAAGATTCGTACATTGGGCGCGGGTCGAGCATCCAATCCGGCGCGGGTAGCGCGGTGACGGTGGGGCGCGGCTGCGCCATCAGCCATAATGTGCGCATCTACACCACTTCCAACCTGGCCGATCAGGATTTCAGCGGTGAGCGCCGCAAAGAGGTCGCGCCGGTGAGCATTGGCGACGATGTGTGGATTGGGGCCAACGTGTTTATCAACCCGGGCGTGAGCATTGGCAGCAACAGCGTGGTCGGCGCCAACAGCGTGGTGACGCGCGACGTGGAACCCAACAGCATCGTCGGCGGAGTGCCCGCCCGGCTGATCCGCTACAAGGGTGAGTGAAGTGGGCCACGCCTTCGCGGTATAATAACCAAAATTCCAGCACGGGAGAGCAGTGTATGTCGTCCAGCAGTATCGCGGTCATCCCCGCGCGCGCCAATTCCAAGCGCGTTCCGCGCAAGAACATCCGCCTGTTCCTGGGAAAGCCGATTATCGCTTACACCATCGAAGCCGCCCTGACGAGCGGCCTGTTCGCGCGGGTTATCGTCAGCACCGACAGCGAGGAGTACGCCGAAATTGCCCGGCAGTTTGGCGCGGAAACGCCTTTCCTGCGCGGCGATGCATTGGCCGGCGACCATGTGCCGATCTCCGCGGTGACGGTGGACGTGCTGGAACGGCTCGACCCGGACGGCAGCCTGTACCCGGACGTGTGCCAGTTGATGGCTAACTGCCCGCTGCGCACTGCCGAAGATATTCAAGACAGCTACCGCCAGTTCCGCGAGAGCGAAGCGCGCACGCAGATTTCCGTCACCCGTTCGGGCTGGCTTAACCCGTGGTGGGCGATGACCCGCGACGACCAGTATCACCTGGAGCCGATCTTCAAAGAAGCGCTCACCCAGCGCAGCCAGGATCTGCCCGCCCTGTTCGTGCCCACCGGCGCGGTGTGGTGGGCAAAATCGGCGGTGCTGCGCCAGGAAAAGACCTTCCATACCCCCGACCGGCGCGGTTGGGAAATCCCCTGGTTCCGCGCGGTGGACATCGACGACGAAGACGACTGGCTGCTGGCCAAAGCGTTGATGCAGGTGCGGACGATGGAAGAATGAGCAGTCCGCGCCGCCTGGCCCTGTATACCACCGTTTACCCGCAACTGCGGCCATATTTCGCCGACTGGTACGCCTCGCTCAAGGCGCAGACCGACCGCGATGTGGACGTGTGGATCGGCCTGGACCGCTGCGTGCCGGAAGAAGTGTGGGAACTGGCCGGGGAACGCTTCGACTTCACCCCGGTGGTGGCCGAACCCGGGCTGAGCGTGGCCGGGCTGCGCCAGCAAGCCTTTGCGCCGCTGGCCGAGCGTTATTTTGGCGTCATTTTTACCGACGCCGATGATTGGATGCTGCCCGACCGCGTGGCCCAGGCCCGGGCGGACCTGGAAGCCTCGGACGGCGCGGCCTGCGCCATGCGCGTGGTTGCCACCGGCGGCAGTGACCTGGGGCAGGTGTTCCGCGCTGATGCGGATGCGCCCCTGGAAGAATGTCTGGTGGAACGCAACGCCTTTGGACTGTCGAACACGGCGTACCGCGGCGATCTGCTGCGCCGCCTGCTGCCCATCCCGCCGGGGATTGTGCTGGTAGACTGGCTCCTGGCGACGCGCGCCTGGGCGCTTGGCGCGCGGCTGCGCTTCAACCCGGCGGTGCTGATGGCCTACCGCCAGTACCCGCAGAACACCGCGCGCGTGCTGCCGCCGTTCAGCGCAGAACAGGTGATCAGCGGCGCGTGGCTGGTGCTGGATCATTATGCGCTGATGCTGGACGCCGGCTGGCCGCTGCCCGCGGCTGTCCGCGCGAGACTGGAATCCGCCCGGCAGCGGGCCGTGGCATTTCAACGCGCCATGCTGGCCGACCCGGCCCGGCTGGATGCCTATACCCGGGCGCTGAATGCGCTCCCGGCGGATCATATCTGGTGGTCATTTGTCGCTCACCCCCAACTGGAGGAATTATGGAAATCGTAAACCTTGCCGGACGCCTGGTTGGCCCAGGCCAGCCGCCGTATGTCATCGCCGAGATTGGCTCGAACCACAACGGCGACCTGGACCTGGCCAAGAAAATGATCGACCGCGCCAAAGCCTGCGGCGCGGATGCGGTTAAGTTTCAATCCTGGTCGAAAACGTCGCTGATCTCTAAAGCCGAGTACCAGCGCAACACGGCTTATGCCGATAAGAAGCGTCATTTTGGCTCGCTGGAAGAGATGGTTGAGAAATACCAGTTCACCCCCGAGCAGCATTACCTGATCGCGGATTACTGCAAGACGGTGGATATTCATTTCCTGTCATCGGCCTTTTCCCCCGAAGAGGTCGACCTGCTGGCGGGCATGGGCGTTCCAGCGATTAAGATTGCCTCGATGGACGTGACCCACCTGCCGCTGCTGGCCCATGTGGGCCGCGCCGGCCTGCCGGTGATGCTCTCGACGGGCATGGCCAGCCTGGGCGAGGTGGAGCGCGCGGTGCACACGCTGCAACAAAACGGCAGTGGCGCCGTGATCTTGCTGCACTGCATTTCCATCTATCCCCCGGCGTACGATACCATCCACCTGCGCAACATTCCCATGCTGCAAACCGCGTTCGACCTGCCGGTGGGCTTTAGTGACCACAGCATCGGCACATCCATCCCGGTAGCGGCTGTCGCCCTGGGCGCGTGCGTCATCGAAAAGCATTTCACCCTGGATAAAGATATGGAAGGCTGGGATCACTGGATTTCCGCCGACCCGGCCGAGCTGGAATATATCTGCCGCGAAGGGCGCAACGTATTTGAGGCCCTGGGCAGCATGGTGCGCACCGTCAGCCCGGCGGAAATGGAAAAGCGCGTCAAGTTCCGCCGCCGCATGGTGGTGCGCCGCGCGCTGGCCAAGGGCGAAGTGCTGCAAGCCGAAGACCTGGATTACAAGCGCCCCGGCAACGGAATCCACCCGGACGAGTTAAAGTATGTCGTTGGACGCCCGGTCAACCGCGACCTGGCGGCAGATGACGAGCTGGAGTGGGGCGACCTGGGGTAAGGAAGCCGATCCAATGGGGTGTTATAATACGCCCACAAGAAATACAGGTGCATGGAAATGAGAGAGCCAGCCGATATCGAAGCCCGCTTGCAGAAATTAATCATCCCGGCCAGCCTGTCCATTGCCGCGGCAATGGAAGCCATGGACCGCGCCGGTTTCGGTATCCTGCTCATCTGCGGCGCGGAGCGGCGGCTGGAAGGCGTGCTGACCGACGGCGATATTCGCAAGGCCATTCTGCGCGGTGACGCGCTCGACCAGCCCTGCGGCGATATTGCCAGCCGGTCGCCGATCATCGCCACCGACCCGGTATCTCCCGCCGAGGCGCTCGACCTGATGGACAACAGCCGCAGCTACTTCGTCAATCAGCTTCCCGTGCTCAACGCCGGCGGCCAGGTGGTCGACCTGGTGCTGCGTAGCGACCTGATCAAGGTGGATCATATTCCCATGTCGGCGGTGGTGATGGCCGGGGGCGAGGGCACGCGGCTGCGCCCGCTGACCGACAGTCTGCCCAAGCCGATGCTGCCGGTGGGCGACCGCCCGCTGCTGGAGATCATCATCCAGCGTCTGCGCGCGGCGGGGATTCAAAATGTCAACGTTACCACGCATTACAAGAGCGAAAAAATCGCTGATTACTTTGGCGACGGTCAGAAGTACGGCGTGGATATTCGCTACATAAACGAAGAAACGCCGCTGGGGACGGCGGGCGGGCTGAGCCTGATCGAAACCCCCAAAGAGCCGCTGCTGGTGATCAACGGCGACATCCTCACCCGGGTAGATTTTCGCGCCATGCTCTCCTTTCATCGCCAGCACGATGCCGCGCTGACCATTGGCGTACGCGCGTATAACTTCCAGGTTCCCTACGGCGTGATCGAATGCGATGGGCCGGATGTGCGCGGCGTGCGCGAAAAGCCGGTGTATTCCTTTTTTGTTAACGCCGGGGTGTACCTGCTCGAACCCGAAGCGCACCAGATGATCCCGGCCGGCCAGCACTTTGATATGACCGACCTGATGGCAGTGCTGCTCGCGCAGGGCAAGCGCGTGGTCAGCTTCCCCATTGTGGAATACTGGCAGGATATCGGCCAGCACACTGATTACGAACAGGTGCAGCGCGACGTGCAGGATGGGAGAGTGAACCCGTGAGTTGGCAAGGCAAAAAAGTGCTGGTGACCGGGGCGGGCGGGTTTATTGCCAGCCACCTGGCCGAACGGCTGGTGGAACTGGGCGCGGATGTGCGCGCGATGGTGCACTACAATGCGCTGGGCGCGTGGGGCTGGCTGGACGACTCGCCGTTGGCCCGTCAGATGCAGGTCTTCGCCGGGGATATCCGCGACCGCGACAGCGTGCGCGCCGCGGTGGAAGGGCGTGAGGTGGTCTTTCACCTGGCCGCGCTCATCGCAATCCCCTATTCGTACTCAGCCCCCTCATCCTACGTTGAAACCAACATTACCGGCACGCTGAATGTGCTGCAGGCGGTACGTGAGAGCGGCGCGGCGCGCATGGTGCATACTTCCACCAGCGAAACCTATGGCACGGCGCGCTATGCGCCGATCGACGAAGGCCACCCGCTGCAGGGGCAGTCACCTTATTCGGCCAGTAAGATCGGCGCGGATAAGATGGCCGAGGCATATTACCGTTCGTTTGGCGTGCCGGTCGCCACCGTGCGCCCGTTCAATACCTTTGGGCCGCGCCAATCGGCGCGCGCGGTGATCCCCACCATCATCACTCAACTGCTGGCCGGGCAAGAATTGCGCCTGGGCAGCCTGCACCCCACGCGCGATTTGAATTACGTGGCCAACACGGTCGACGGCTTTTTGCGCGCCGCCGAAACCGACGCGGCGCTGGGGCAGGTAATCAACCTGGGCTCGGGGCGCGAGATCAGCATTGGCGACCTGGCGCAGTTAATCGCCGGCCTGATGGGGGTCGAATTCCGGCTGCACAGCGAAACGCAGCGCGTGCGCCCGGAGAAAAGTGAAGTGGAACGCCTGATCGCGGACAACCGGCTGGCGAAGAGCCTGTTGGGTTGGGAACCGCGCGTAAGCCTGGAAGAAGGACTGGAAAAGACCATCGCCTGGATCAAAACTCATTCGGAAAGGTATCGAGCGGATCTGTATGTCATATGAACCCGGTGCGGCGGTTGCCGCTGGCGAGATCCCGCTGTGCGTGCCCGAATTAGGCGGCCGCGAGTGGGAATACGTGAAAGAATGCCTGGACACCAACATGGTGTCCTCGGTTGGACCGTTTGTCGGCCAGTTTGAAAAAATGCTGGCCGGGTACACCGGCACGCAGCAAGCGGTCGCCACCGTCAATGGTACGGCGGCGCTGCATATTGCGATGATGGTGGCCGGCGTGCGCCCGGACGATGAGGTAATCACCTCAACCCTGACCTTTATCGCCCCGGTCAACGCCGTGCGCTATGCCGGCGCGCACCCGGTGCTGATCGACTGCGAGCCGCTGTACTGGCAGATGGACCCGATTAAAGTGCGCCTGTTCCTGGAGCAGGAATGCGAGCGCCGCGGCGGAGCGCTGTACAACCGGCGCAGCGGGCGGCGCGTCAGCGCCATCATGCCGGTGCATATTCTCGGCCACCCGGTGGAGATGGACGACATCCTGGCTGCCGCCGAAGAGTTCGGCCTGGTGGTGATCGAAGACGCCACCGAAAGCCTGGGCGCGCTGTACAAAGACCGCAAAATCGGCAGCCTGGGGCATATTGCCTGCTTCAGCTTTAACGGCAACAAGCTGATCACCACCGGCGGCGGCGGGATGATCGTCTCCGACAACGCGACCTGGATGGAACGCGCGCGCTACCTGGTGACCCAGGCCAAGGATGATCCGCTGGAGTACATCCACGGTACGGTGGGTTACAATTACCGGCTGACGAATGTACTGGCGGCCCTGGGCTGCGCGCAAATGGAACAGTTAGAGCACCACATCGCTGCCAAGCGCCGCATCGCCGAAACCTACCGGCAGGCGCTGCAAATGATCCCCGGCCTGACGCCCATGCGTGAGCATTGGGATGTGTTCAGCGTGTTCTGGATGTACACTGCCCTGGTGGAACCGGGCCAGTTTGGCATGGACAGCCGCGCCCTACTGCGCGCGCTGGCCGCCGAAGGCATTCACACCCGGCCATTGTGGCAGCCGGTGCACCGCAGCCCGGCGTACCCGGGCGTGCAGGCGTACGAATGCGTGGTGGCAGATGAAATCCAGCGCGACGCGATCAGCCTGCCGTGCTCGGTGGGGCTGACCGAAGAAGACCAGCAGCGGGTGATCCGCGCATTGGTGAGGCTGCAGAGCCGCGGGGCATGAGAGCCGACGATTTCTTTGATATTGTTCCGACGCCGGAAGCGTTTCGCTTTCGCGGGTTGAATCTGTACCGCGTTTTTCAGGTAGAGTTTGCTGATCGCATCCTCACCCAGGCGGTAGCGGCGCGAACCCGCCCGCCCAAACCCACGGCCAGCGCCGCGCTGCGCGGTATTCCGGTCTTT
>DATCUC010000136.1:0-2033 GCA_036567625.1 Anaerolineaceae bacterium
CGCCGCTCTGCCCGGCAGCCGGTGACTGGCGCGGCCAGAGGATGAAGGTGACAATCGCCAGCAGCGCCAGCGTGGCAAAAAACGGAACGGCAAAGGAGGGCCTGCGACGGCGGCGGCGCGAGCGAGCAGCAAGCCGCATGGGGTGCGACGGCGATCCGTTGCCGTTCGAGCTCGAGCTGCCACCTTCGCCGGCTGCTTCGACAGAAGCGGGCGGTGGAGTCACCGTATCGACCTGTTGGAATTTGTGCGCCATGTTCCCGGCTTCGATCAGCGCCTGTTTCAATTCCACGGCGGTCTGGTAGCGTTCGTCGGGATCAACTGCCAGCGCAGTTTCGATCACCGCGGCAAGCTTGCGGTTGATGCGCGGCCGCAGATCGCGGATGGGGGTAAGTTCTGCCTTATTGGTAGCGCGGGTGAGACCATCTTCGGGGATGACGCCGGTCAGCGCGGCGTAGAGCGTGGCCCCCAGCGAGTAGATATCCGAACGGGCGTCGGTGTGGGCCGTGCCGTACTGCTCAGGCGGCGAATAGCCGGGGGTCATGGCGCGCGCGCCAGTGGTAGTGGCCTGATCGACGGTGTGCATTTCTTTGGCAAGGCCAAAATCCACCAGGGCAACGTCGCCTTCGGGAGTGATCTTGATGTTTCCGGGCTTAATATCGCGGTGAATAATCGGAACAGGGCGGGTGTGCAGGTGATCCAGCGCGTTGCAAATATGCGCGCCGATCAGCACTACCTCGTCTTCGGGCAGCACGCCCACCCGCTCAATGCGCTGGCGCAGATCTTCGCCCTCGATAAAATCCATCACCAGGTACTGGCCGACTCCAGGCAGCGTGAAATAGTCTCGGACGCGCGGAAGGCTGCGGTGATGCAGGCTGGCCAGGATATTGGCCTCTTTTTGGAACTGCCGGGAGTATTCTTCTGTTAAGAACAGATTTTCCTTTACCGCGACAGGAATCTCCAGATTCTCATCCACCGCCCGATAGACAGAACCCATACCGCCCTGGCCTAACACAGCCTTAATGCGATATCGGTTGTTAAGTAAGGTACCCGGAGTAATATTCATCTATTGTCCCAGGAGCATTCGAATTTATTGTACCCAACAAGCCCTCGCAAGGCAATAATATATAGACCACCATAGCTCACTTATCAAATCTATTAATCCCCTCTATAATCATCTTAGCCGGCAGCCAGGCTCACAGCAGGCCCGCGCCGCGCTTGCCCTGAACAGTTGCGCAATTCTATGGTATGCTCCTAGCGGCGAACCATCATGAACCTCGATATCTCTACCGGAATCACAACCATCTTCGTCCTCACGGTGATCGCGGTGATCCTCAGTGTGTGGACGGGCATCCGCGCCATCCGCGCTGGGCGAAAGCTGCCCTTCTTCCGCAAACGGCGCGAGGCCGTTGCCCGCGGCTGGCGGTTGATCCTCATGGGCTTTGTGTGGGCCGGGGTAGCGTTTGCCGTCAACCGCTTCGCCGAGCCGGTGGCGTATACCGTCTTCCCGCCTTCCCCCACCATTACCAATACGGCCACGATCACCCTGACGCCAACGATCTCGCTGACTCCAACCATTACCAACACGCCTACTATCACGAACACGCCTTCGGTGACCGACACACCATCCATGCCCGGCGCGGTGGCGACCCTGTTTGAATCTACGATCACGCCAAACCCCGATTCGGTGTTCAGCGCGGCGGTATTTTCGCGCGCGCTGGAAGATGGTCTCCCGGTTGAGCCGGCGACCGAATTCCAGAACCCGGTAGATACGCTCTACGGCAGTTTTAGCTACGATAAGATGCTGGCCGGCTCGCAGTGGACCGCGCTGTGGTACCGCGGTGAAGACCTGGTGTGCGTAGAAACCCAGCCCTGGGACGGCGGCACCGGCGGCTACGCCTTTTCCGAATGCACCCTGCCGGCGGACCAGTGGCTGCCGGGTGAATACGAAATGCAGATCTTCGTGGGCATGGAGTGGAACAACTCCGGCCGGTTTGTCATCATCGGCGACCCGCCCACCCCGCGTCCCACGCTCA
>DATCUC010000137.1:0-7654 GCA_036567625.1 Anaerolineaceae bacterium
CTGCCGCCAGCCCGCCGGGTTCCGGGTGCGCTGGCGCTGCGGCTGGAGCGCGCGCGCAGCATGCGCGTCACTTCTTCACTGATCACGTATAAGTAGCGCCACATCAGGCCGATGATGGCGATGAACAGGCGCGGCACGTGAATCTGCTGCAGCGCGCCAAGCAGGTCTGGAAAGCGCGTGGTGGCGGCCAGCAGGATAGCGGCCTGGACCGAAATCCATGAGCGCAGGGCAATGCTCACAAACCGCAGCGTTCCCGGCTCGCTGATGGCGAAATTGATCCCGAACAGGTGCGCCGGCCAGCGCGGTTGCGCGCCGGTAAAGATCAGCGGCAGCGCCGCCAGCACAAACGGCAGCGCCAGCAGCGCGCGTTTGAGCAGAAAGCCAATCCCCAGGCGCGAGAGCAGCGCCACCGAAAGGGTGAGAGTCAGAAAGAGGATATACACTGCCCAGGCATTGACCGGCGTCAGATTGAGTGCCAGGAGAAAAGCCAGGGTCAGCAGTACCTTGACCCTGGCGTCCAGTAAGTGAATCGGACTCTGGCCGTGCGCGTATAGCTCTTGCATGGGCGCTTACTGCTGTTCGTCCAGCTTGCGGCGGTCTGCGCGGCCAATCAGGTACGCGATGCCAAAGACAACGATCACGCCGATCACCCCGGCCAGGATGGTAGCCAGGGCGGCATTGGAAATGCCCGGCAGGGCATAATCTGGGATGATGTTGAAAACCGCGCCTTGCGCGCTGTCGAGGAAACCTTTTTGCTCGGCCACCCATTCTAGCCCGTCAGGATGACTGGAGGCCAGCGGCGAAAGCACCGCCAGCAGCAGCGCGATCAACAGGCCGCCGGCCAGGATGCCGCGATTATCCGCCGGCTGGCGCCGGTCAACATCCAGCAGGTCTTTGCGCGCGGCAAAAATGAACGCCAGCGCCCCGGCAGTGATCAACCCTTCGCCAATGCCGATCAACGCGTGGATCGAAGCCATGGCCGGCACGCTGATATTGGCCGGCGACGTGCCGGAAAGCGCCAGCTGCAGCCCGGCGGCCAGCGAGGCAATAAAGATCGACGACCAGGCCGCCAGAAAACCCGCCAGCCCCAGCCCCCAGGCCCGCCCATTGACCAGGCGGCGCACCAGGCGGTAGACCGCGTAGGAAACTGCAACGCCGATAATGGCCATATTAAAGATATTGGCGCCCAGCGCCAACAGGCCGCCATCCTGAAACAAAAGCGCCTGCACCGACACCACCGAAGTCATGACCAGGATCGCCGGCCAGGGGCCAAGCAGGATCGTAGCCAGCGCCGCGCCGAGCAGGTGGCCGGATGTGCCGCCGGTCACCGCGAAGTTGAGCATTTGCCCGGCAAAAATTGCCGCGGCCAGTACGCCCATCAGCGGGATATCCCGTTCCCCCAGTTCGCGGCTGGCAAAGCGCAGCGCCGCGGCAATCACCGCCGCGGAGAGCAGCCAGAAGATGATGGAAACAACGACGGAGAGGAAACCGTCGGGAATGTGCATGGGTTGGGGAGCGGGAACAGGCGCAGCGAACATAATCGTTTCTCCTTATGGTAGAATATTACCATGATAATGCTGTTACTCGCAAATGCAAATCTTTGCGTATCATTATGCAGATCGGAGAGCGGCGATGCGCGCCTCGTCGGTTGAGCAAATCATCCTTGAAACGTTGTCGAAGCAAAGCGTCCACCTGACCTCGCAGCAGGTGTTTCAAACGATCCGGCAGCGCTTGCCCGCGGTGAACCAGTCCACCGTGTACCGCGCGTTGGAACGGCTGGCCGAGGCCGGCAAGATCAGCGTATCGGATATGGGCACCGGCGCAACAGTGTACGAATCACTCAGCGCAGGGCCGCACCATCACCTGGTTTGCCAGCGCTGCGGGCACGTGCAAACTATTGACCATGCCACTGTCGGCGCATTTTTTGAAACAGTGCAGGCGCAGAGCCATTTTCAAATTGCCACTCGCCACCTGGTATTATTTGGCCGGTGCGAGGGGTGTGCCACAGATTGATTGCAAATCGGATATGTTGTCAACTTTCAATAAGTTAATCAACAAATCATCACGCAAATTGCTATAATCATTACATCACTTATGTTGTTTTCTATGCTGTAGAAGGGGGGATACTTCGATGCACCCTCGCTTTAAGTATTTCGTAGTCAGCCTGACGTTATCAGGGATCGTTTTTCTTATTACTATTGTATTGTTTCCGGAATGGCGGCAAAGCCTTCGGCTATTATTGACACTGGGCGTAATGGTCATATCTGGTGTAGTAAGTTTTATTGCCAGCGCCAGGCAGGCATTTGCTGCGGATACATCGCGGGAAGAATTCAGTCCATCGAAATCCGAAACGCGGACGATAAACATTTCGGGCGGCAATTATATTGAAGGTGACGTGAACGTTAATGGTGATTTCGTCAGCGGTGATAAATATGTCATAAACCCGCGCAAATGAGACTCACTGCCGCGAGATAACTATGGAAATCGTTATTTTGTTTCTTCTCGGGATTTCCCTGATTGCAGTGGTTACCTATGCAATTATCTGGCGCATAGCGACTGGCTATATGCGTAGTTATCTTGATAAATACCCGCTCTACCAAAAAGATGTACATACCTCGCAGCAATTAAAGAAGATGTTATTGGATGAATCATGGTATTGGCCAATCAGAATTCGACCCGTTCTATATATGGATATTGATCGAGCGGCTCAAATTCAGTTCGCCAATGCCCATAGAGCGCTAAGTGATGCAGAAATGTATCAGGGAGATATTCGACCTCTCCCAGAAATGGATCATCCTTCCACAATATACAAACGATTAATCTATTACCGGCATGTCATCGGATTTTGTCGGACGATGAACCGCTGTATACACTTACATCGAGTAAATTTAAAGGACACGCAAACATCCTTAAAACAGCTTCGCTCTGCGCATAAGAAAATCAATGATCTAAAGAAAGAAGCCAGACAAAAGATTTTCAAACTTCGTGATGAAATTAATTCTATAGAAACGAAAATCGAATCAATAAAGCAGTTCCCGTCGATCTACAATCGCTTATTATGGTCTGTTGAGGGAGCCGCAACTTGCTTGCATTTTGGAGAAGAACAGCTTGTCCACGCAGCAGAAGTGGAAGCAAATGACGGTATAGAGTATGCAATTTCAGATACATTAAGCAATACGGCAGAATATTTTTTGGAATACTTTTCAATCCTCTATCGTGCCTACCAGTACAATGAGCGGTTCGATCTCAATCGAGTAGAAAATGCTTTAACCCTGGCAAGACGTATTTTACAACCCACTCTTTCGTTAGAAGCAATGGATAACTGGAGAGGATTGTTTACCACGCGAAGGAAATATAATGCCCTGCAGAAATTGTTTGTTTTTGCAAAGACATCCCTTGATCAATTTGAGATTGACTTTCAGACTCTGGCGGCGCTGGAAACAAGGATTCAGCAGCTTCAATCTCAAAATACGATAGGTCAAGTAGGCAAGATAGAAAGCGAATGCGTCGAGTTTTGGGATCCATTTTCCGATGGTTACAAAGCCTGGAAAGAATACTTAAAGGGCAGAAAACTACCTTCAGATCGGTTAAGTTCTTGCAGAGTCTATTACGATAGCTACATTAAGGAATATGAAGAAAACCGCAAGGCGATTCGACAAGATTTGCTGCCAGATCTGAATAGTAAAATGGAAGTTTTTATCCGCAATTTTGAGTCAATAAATGAGGACATTCAGCAATTACAGCTCGGACATCTTGAATATCAACATGCTTATAATCTTGCAAATCAAAGCGTTTGCATAAGTGGAGAAGCCAGCAATTTACTACGGGACCTCGAAACGATATTTCCTGACACCACATCAGATATCAAGACTAGCATTCATGATCTGAAAAGTCAGTTTGAAAAATATACGTATCAAATTGGGGTAAAACGCAAGGTCGATTTTCCGGCTATGGTTGTATCAATTCATGATTTTTGTGAAAGATCCAAGAATCTAAGGGCGCAGCATGATGAGATACTTCTGCAATTAAAACAATCCATCCAATCTCAATGGTCAAATGCCAATATCCAGAAAAATGCATTGGAAACGGAAATTGCTTTGAAACCACGGGTAGAAGTGAACTGCGCCGGTCTACTTAGCGATGTTATTCTTCTGATCGAAAACTTTCCGGCAGACTCCATAAACTTTGATACATTGAACACTTATAGCTTAAAAGTTGCCGAGGCTATTTCCGAAACAAAAACGAAAATTCAAATATTCCGCGAGGAACGAAGGAAATACACCAGTTCATATGACCGTACGGGGAAGAGGATCCAATCCCTGAAAAGCCAGATTGACTCGAGTGTGAGCATTATTAAGCAAAAATGGCCCAAAATTCTTAATTTGGTGGCGGATGATGTAGACGAAATCAGGCGACAATTGGATATTATGCATAAACAGTGGAGGGACGCGGCAGTAGCGAATACGATAAACGAGGGTTATCGCGTTTGCCAGGATCTCGATTCTGAAACGGAGAATATCCGTAGAAACATGCTTACCAGGCTTAAGGAAGCTGAAAGCCGGGCCAATGCAATGCATGCAAAGTTTTCTTTTAGTTCCGCAGAAGCGAGAAAGATTGCGCCTACGACTGAAGAAGCAGTCAAATTTACGGAAGAAGTTTTTTCATGCTTGCGAATGGCTGAGAGTGAAGTTGATTTAGATGTGGCATGGGAGTATTTGTGTAAAGCCAGTCAGAAACTTGCTGCGGGACCGCCCCGGCCTCCAATGTTAATCGAGAAACTAATCAATTCGCGAAACTATATCGAGGGTGACGTAAACACACAAGGCGGTGATTTTATCGGCAATGATTCCTATAAAATCCACCCACCTGATAAGCGGTAAGAAAACTTGGTTAAGTTTTTCCTTGCTGCAAAATGTGCAGTCGACCCCGCCTTTTCGAGCTAACCGGGAAACCCCCATTTTTTCTCTTGCTGATCTTTACTCATATCTAACCCCAGCGTGCCGCCCGGGTTGAGGATGTGGTTGGGGTCGAAATGGTCTTTGAGCGCGCGGATCACGTCCATGCAAGGCGTGCCAATTTGCTGCTCTAGCCAGGGGGCGGTCTGTTTACCAATGCCGTGGTGGTGGCTCATCGCCGCCCCGGAGCGCTGGATGGCCTCCAGTATGCCGTATTGCAGCCGCAGGTATTCGTCAATTTCGCTGATGCGCGCGATAAATATGAAGTACAGGTTGGTTCCCTGCGGGTAGGCATGCGATAGATGCGTCATGCAGATCGTCTGCGGGCGGCTCTTGACGAACGCTCGCACGCAGGCGTGCACCTGTGGGGCCTGCTCCCAGGTGACGGCGCATTCCAGCGTATCAATCAGAATGCCAAAGTCCATCAGGTCTTCGCGCAGGTAGGGGTCGGTGAAGCGGCTTTTCTCCCAGCGCTGCGTTACCCGGAAGGGCGTAAGAGGGAACGCAGCGTAGCGCCGGGCAATCGCGCCAATCTTACGCGCTACCAATCGAGTATAGGCGCGGTCGCCATCTACCGAGCCAAGCAGCAGGCAGCGCTGCATGGGCTGGTAGTTGAGCGCTTTAAGCACCGTATCTGCCGGAGTACCGTGGATGTGGTACATGCGCATAGCTACGTCGGTTTCTTCCGGGTCAGATAGGCGGAAGACCGATGGCAGCCCGAATTCCCCCTGCATTACCGCGCGTACGGCCTGCTGCGCGTCTTCCCAGGTGTGAAACAGGTAGCTGTAGCGGCTGGTATTTTCGGGCATATAGCGGAAAACGCGCAGCGTAACCGTGGTCAGCACGCCGAAGCAGCCCTCGGAGCCCATCATGATCTGGTCGAAATCTGGGCCGGTGGCGCAGCGCGGAACGCCCGGGGTTTGCAGCACGCCGCGCGGGGTGACATACTCTTGCGAGAGAACAATATCTTCAATCTTGCCGTAGTAGGTTGAGTTCTGGCCTGCGCCGCGGGTGACTACCCAGCCGCCCACGCTGGAGTGCATGAATGACTGCGGAAAATGCCCGCAGGTGTAGCGGCGCTGCGCGCTGAGGGTTTGCGGGGCATCGTTGAGAATGCGCTCCAGCTCCGGCCCCCACAGCCCGGCCTGCACAGTGATCGTCTGATTGGTTTCATTGAAGGAAATTACGCGATTCATATGGCGGCTCATATCCAGGCAAATGCCGCCGCAAACGGCTTCCATGCCGCGCGTAACCGTCGAACCCGCCCCGTATACGTACAATGGAAGGCGCTGCGCGTCGCAGTACTGCACTAATGCCTGCACCTCTTCCGTAGAACGCGGCGCGACGACAGCCCCGGGCAGGTTTTCGATGATGTGCTGGCGCAGCCGCAGCGCGTCGATCATGCCTGCGCCGTAAGAGGCGCGCGTGCGGTCGTACGCGCCGGTGCGCACGTTTTCCGCGCCCACCATCGATTCCAGCGCGGCCTGATGAGCCGCGTCCAGGCTGGATGGCGCGACTGCATCAAAACGTTCCATTCCGGTGCGGTGCGTTTCGCCAAAATCTGCGTCGGTCAGGCCAAAGGTTTCTTTCATCAACGCGTACAGGCCGCGGTTGGGGTGCTTAAAGCCGCGCGGGTCGCCCCATTTGAACAGGCTGCGGTACGATTCCGGCGGCGGCGCGTTTTCGATCCAGTTGGGGGTAAAGCGTTCGGCTGTGCTCATCGGGTCACCTCAATCGCGGGGTCAAGCTGAATTTGGGCGGCGGGCGCGGGCGGGCTGTATGCGCGCTGCCAGAGCGCACGGTAGGCGCTTTCTTCGGCAGTCCAACGGGCATCGTCCCAGCCCAGGGCAGGCTGGCAAACCGCGCGGATACGCGCCATATCTGCCTGCCCGCCTCCGGGCAGCAGTACGCCCAGGCGCGTGCGCCGCAGCAGCAAATCGTCCAGGTGCACCACCTGCTCGGCCTGGGCGGCCCAGCGTAGTTCAGCCCACAGGGTCGGGGAACTACCTACCGGCTGCAGATCGTCGGGTTGGGCGCAGCGTAACAGCTGCGCGGCAAAATGCCCGTAGCGCCCCAACAGGCGCAATTGCAGGGCGGGTTCCAGGTTCAGTTGTTCGGCCAGGGCGTTAAATTCGCGGCCGTCAATTTCATCCAGGGCGCGAGCGTGGGCATCGGGCCGGGTATGCTCCGGCAGGCTGACGCGCGCAAAATTGAGCGTGGTTTGCGCCATGTGACGGAACATGGTCAGCTTGCCGCCGGTAATCGTCACCAGGCCATCCTCGTTCCACAGAACTTCGTCGCGCGATTCCTTGGATGGGTTGGCTTTCCCTGTATCGAGCACGGAGCGGATACCTGCCATGCTTGATTGCGCGTCCGCGGCGCTCAGATTCAGGCAGCCAAAAATATGCTCGACTCCGGCCATGAGGTAGTCCACTTCTTGCAAACTGATGCGCGGGTCGGTTTGCATCACTTCGCGGTGGTCAACGTCGGTGGTTCCCACCAGGGTGACGCCCTCCCAGGGGAAGGCAAATACCGGGCGGCGATCCGCGGGATGGATAAAGCTGATTACCTGCTCAACCGGCAGTTTTTCGCGGGGAAAGATCAGGTGGCTGCCGCGCAGCTGGCGCAGCCGCGGGCGCTGGCCTACGTGCGCGCGCAGTTCATCAGCCCAGGCGCCGGTGGCATTGATTACCAGGCCA
>DATCUC010000138.1:0-4691 GCA_036567625.1 Anaerolineaceae bacterium
CCGGTGGAAACCCCGCTGCCCACCGTCACGCCAGAGCCGGCGGTTTCACCGGGCCGCGCGGGGCTTTCGGCCAGCGGGCCGTGGCTGCTGCTGCAAATGCAAGACGGCCTGTACGCCACCAACGCCGATGGATCGGGGTTGACGCTGCTGGCAAACGAGAACGTGGTCGCCCCGCATGATCTTTCGGTTGGCGTGCAGCCGGGCGGCAACCTGGTGGCCTTCATCACCGGTGACGCGGATCAGACGCACAACCTGGCGCTCAAACTGATGTCGCTTCCTGACGGTGGCGTGCGCGTGATCACCAAATTGACCAACAGCACCACCGAGCCGGGTTATGACGCGATGCTCGACGACCGCATGGAGGCGGTGCGCGCCATCACCGATGTGGACTCGCTGGCCTGGTCGCCGGACGGCAGCATGCTGGCCTTTATAGGCGCGCAGGACGGCCCCTCGGCAGACCTGTACACATACTCGGTCGGCAACGGGCAAATCCGCCGCCTGACGGACGGCCCGTCGCAGGGTTTTGGCCCGCATTTTTCACCGGATGGGCGGTTTATCGTCCATTTTGGCGTGACCAGTTTTGGCACTGGCGCGGGCTACAGCATGGCCGGCGGCTGGTCGGCCTGGGCTTCGGGCGCGGGCGTGATCACCCTGTTCAACGGCGGCGGCAGCGGGCAGGAGTTCGGCGGATGGATCAACGACCACCAGTTCCTGATCAATGCCTGGAGACCGGACTGCGGCGCGCAAAACCTGCGCGTGATGGACGCGCAAACCGGCACGGCCAAGACGCTGCTGCAAGGCTGCTTTTCTAACGCGGTAGCGGCGCCGTTCACCGGCAAGGTGCTGGTGGCGGGCGGGTATGAAGGCAACGAGCTTTCGGGGTTATGGATGATTGACCCGGTGACCACCGAGCGCAGGCAACTGCTCAGTGACACCACCTACACGGTTTCCACGCGCAACGTATGGCCGGATATCCTGGTGGGCACCGAATCCGGCGGCGCAGTATTCGGCAACAACGGCGACCAGATGGCCATTTCTCCGCCCGCGCAGTGCAATTACGGCTATCAAACCGCCGGGTACGGGCTGATCTATGCCTGGGCCTGCAGTGAGATTGGCCCCGAACCGGGGTTGTGGATCAACGGCCCGGGGTTGGAAACGCGCAAAGTATTTGACGCGGGCGCGGGCATGCCGATGTGGGCTCCCGACAATACCCTGCTGTTCATCAGCGGAAGAACACTGTTCAAAGCGCTGTTCCTCGACTATAACCCCGTGCCGGTGGTAGAACTCCCCGCGGAATTACGCGCTGCGGCCTGGGTTGGTATTGAATAGTTATTGCCTGTTCCGCGTAATTAAAAGGAGCCAGCATGCCGAATGTAGCGATCGTAACCGATAGCGTGTCTACTATCCCCGTCGCAATGATGGACAGCCTGCAAATCCACTGGGTGCCGTGTTATATCCACCGCGGAAATGAAGTGCTGGTAGACCTGGTGACGATCCAGCCATCCGAGTTTTATGCCTGGCTGCCAACTGCGCGCGAACTACCCAAAACGGCCACGCCTGGGGCCGGCGTATTCATGGAAATGTACGAAGCGCTGGAACGCAAAGGCGTGCGCGAGATCGTGTCAATCCATATCACCTCGAAGGGCAGCGCGGTGTACGAAGCCGCCCTGGATGCCAGGAACCTGATCAAAGAAAAGCTGCCGCATTTGAAGATCGAGGTGATCGATACGCTCAACGTTTCGATGTGCGAAGGCTGGATGGTGATCGAAGCGGCGCGGGCGGCGCTGGCCGGCAAGAGCATGGCGGAAATCATCGACCTGGTGTGCAAGATGATCCCGGTGACGCGTATGCTGCAAACGGCGGACACGCTGCGCTACCTGTTCATGGGGGGGCGCATTGGCCGCGCCAGCCACCTGGTGGGCTCGCTGCTCAACCTGCGCCCGATCATCAGCATGGAAGATGGCGTCATCGTGCCGCTGGGCGTGGCGCGCAGCCGCCTGAAATCCTACGAAATGATCGTTGACCTGGTGGCCAGGGCGATTGGCAGCGAGGGCAAGGTGAAGATTGCCTACGTCCACGCCGCCGCGCTGAATGAAGCCGAAAAGCTGCGCCAGATGATCCATGCGCGGATCAATGTGGTGGAAGAATTGTTCGCCGAGCTTTCGCCGGTGCTGGGCGTTCACAGCGGCCCGGGCACCGTGGGCGTGTGTTACTACCCGGTGCAGAACACTTAACCAAAAACAACACCCGAAAGGCATAAGCGCCCTTCGGGTGTTGTTTCGTTTTATGGTTAGCGCACGCTGATCGGGGCGTACGTGGCGTATTGGTTGCCGTCCAGGTCTTCGACGATGAACCCGATGACATACTCACCCACCGGGGCATCCATCAATTCCCAGGTAAAGCTGCGGTCGCGGAAGGTCAGCGTAGCGCCTTCCTGGGTGGCAGGCGTGACCGGGCCGCCGCTGCCGCTGCTGTCCAACCACTGCTCCAAAATCGTGAACTGGTCGCCGCTGGTGGGCACGATCTCGCGCGGCGCGCCGCTCATGCCTTCATCGGTAAAGCCATAAACGTGCACCAGGTTTCCATTTTGCAGCATCAACTGCGCGTAGCGCTGCTCGCCGTCGGCGTAGGTGTAGATCCCATCCACCCGGTAGACGGCTTCTTCGGGGGCTGCGCCGTAGCGGTCGGGCTTGAGGGTCACCATTTCCACGTTCTGACCGTCATTGAGGCCAAACACCAGCGGCTCCCATTCAAATTCCAGGGTAAAGGAACCCGCCGTACCCCAATCCGGGTAAAAGACGCCGTCGGCCTCGCGGGTGGTACCGCTGTCCAGGTAGTCCATATCGGCAATATTGATCGACCGCCCGGTGCTGTCGACATAGCCGACAAACAGATAGATGTAGCCGATATTTTGCCCGGTCACCTGGCTGCTCATCAGCACCGTCTGGCCGGGGGCAACATCGCTGGCGGAGAGCTGCACCTGCGAGATGCTGATCTTTTCCGCGCCGGGCGCGCGCGAGGGTACGATATCGGTTTGCGGCGCGCGAGTGGTGTCGGGGGCGAACTGCTGCCCGGTGAAGAAGAACGCCAGATAATCATCCCAGAGCGAATCCTGGGCAAAGCGGTTGGCGATGACGGTATATGACCGCGGCCCACCCGCCCCAGACTGGTAGAGCGAAGAGTTGGGGAAGTAGATGGAAACGCCGGTTGCGCCGCGCTTGTTGGGGCCGTTCTTGATGGCCACCACAGACTGGTCAATGGCGGCCATCACCTGGCTGGCGGCCTGCGCCACCTGCTGGTTGTTGACTTCGCGCTGCAAGAGCTGGGTAAAGTTGCCCAGGTCGATATATGACGCGGGTACGTTGCTGCCAAAGATGCTGGTGAACGAGCGCGTGTAGCGCTTGGCGCGCGCCACGCCGTTCGGGTCGGCGGATTGCAGCGTGTAGGCCAGGTCGTTGACGGAGTCTATCAGCGCCGGCACCTGCGACATATCGATGGCGGCCAGGGTGATATCGCCGCCCATTTGCTGCGCAAGCTGCGCCGCCGACATGCGCGGCGTAGAACCGAACAGGCCGCTCATCCCCGAACTCTGCCGCAGCAGGTCGGCGCGGGCTTGATCGTCCAGGATGCGCTGGTCGTCAACGATGTAGCTGTTAACGATCAACTGGCCGAATTGACCGCCGTCCATGGCCGGGTTGGCTTCCAGGTCGTTGAACACGCTGGCATAGGCCCAGCCCAACGAAGGCTCAGTTTCCTGCGAAAGGACGGTGTAGCGCGCGTGCGGTTCCAGAGCGCTGAGCACTTCCAGGTGGCCCATCAAGCAGGCGTCCATGCCCAGCAGGTCGAGCTTATCTACGCCGGTAGCCTGGAGAATCTGGCCCAAAGCGTCGTCAATTTCATTCAGGTATAACTGGTCACCCGCGGCCTGGCCGAGCGGAGTGTTGCTGCTGGCGCGCGCCGACGAGTCGGTGTCGCTCCATCCGCCGGGCCAACCCATGCCGTGGTCCGAAAGGATCAGCGCGTAGCGGTCAGCCGGGTAGGTTTGCATAGCCCAGGTGGCAAAGTCCACCAGGGTGCGGGTGTCGGACATGTTCACCTCACCCAGGTCGGCCACCATTTCGGAGCCAATCCGGTTGAGATCATTATCCTGGGTGACGAGATAGCGCCGGGCGCCAGTCCAGTTTTCGTCGCCGGAGAATCCCGAGCGATAGCGATCGAGCTGGGCGACAATGGTGACGTTGTCGCTGGAGCCCACGCGCTCGGCCTCATTCAGGTCGAGGGTGATATCCTGTTCCAGGATCTTATCGTCGGCATCCTGGTAGAGCATCACTAACCATTTCTCGCCGCCGCTGCCACTGGCAGTATTGCCCAGCGGACGCGGGGTAGACGTCTTGCGCGGCACAGCGGTGTTGATGATCAGCGGGGCGCGGGTTGGTTGGGCCACGTCTGCCGGAGGAATATACTGGTCCTGGCTGTCCTGCGGGAGGGTGTCGTCCTGCGAAACGTTCAACCCGCCGCCGCCAAACAGATTGGGAGCGATGAAGATCAAGAAGATGATGATCAGGATGATCATACCCAGGCCGCCAAAGCAGCCGGTGCGGCCGCCGGTGCTGCGCGGGATGGGAAAACCACCCCCGCTGCCGCTGCCCGATCCGCCGAAGCCGCCAAAACCACCGCCTGAACCGCCGGAG
>DATCUC010000139.1:0-2004 GCA_036567625.1 Anaerolineaceae bacterium
CAGTACGACGCCGCCGGGCGGCTGACGCAGCGCGGGCTGGGAGCACGCGACGCGGTAGGCGAGCCGCTATTGACGCAGTACCAGTATGCCGGGTGGGAGGCGAATGCGAGCCTGCCAAACAACAGCCAGGGGCGGCTGGAGCGCATCCAGGCGGGGACAGCCGAAGCACCTGGGCGGCTGCAAGACCTGAGCTACCGCTACGATATCCAGGGCAACATCACCCAGATCACCGATGCCAACCTGGGGCCGCAGACGCAGGTGTTCGCGTATGACGCGCTGGATCGCATCACCTCGGCGCAGGCGGTGGGCGGCAGCGTGGGAACGTACAGTGAAAACTATACGTATGACGAGGAAGGCCGCCTGCACACTCGGGGCGGGGTGGAGTATTTCTACGAAACCAGCCATGCCCACGCGGTGAGCCGGCTTTCGAATGGCGACCAGTTCGTTTATGACGCCAACGGCAGCATGACCACGCGCATTATTGGCGGGGACACGTTTACCCTGCTCTACGATGGGTCGCTGCGTGGGCTGGTTGGGGAAGAAAACAACCATCCCCGCGCATGGGCCGGGGACGGTTGGCTGAGAAGGGGAAGGGTTTACCCGATATACAGAATATCGCTGGTGCCGCGCTCTTTGTTTCGGCCCAGCGGGTTGTTGACCACGCGGCCCATAAAGTACATGGTGGACGAGCCGCCGCCATCCAGGTTGTAGGCGCTGGTGCAGCCCAGGCCCTGGAAGATCTGCGCGAACTCTTCCAGGCTGACGCCGCGGCTGTAGCCTTTGCTGCGCCCATCCACGACAACGAAAACGAAATGGTTGGGCGCTATGATGCCGATGCCGGTGCGCGGCTGGTTGCCCTGGATGGAGTGGTTGCCAAAGTTGGTGTCCACTTCCACCGTGCCCAGGTTGCTGACCAGGGCGCTATTTTCCAGCAGCGCCGGGCCAAACGACAGCGTGTTCCACGCGCCGGCGGCGAGTAGTTCTTGCGCGCTGGTCTGGGTCTCGTCGTAGACCTGCATCGTTCCGTCGCGGTAGAAGGCCAGGCCGGTGCGCGCGGGCAGGTCGCGGTAGATCACGCCATTGCGGATGACGATGCCGTCGGAGCGAAAGCCGTAATAGTCGCCGTTGATGGCAAAGATGGCGTTGTTGTCCGCGGCGATCTGCGAGGTATATTCGATGATGTTGCGGCCAAACTGGTCGTCGGCAAAGGCGCTGGCGATCTGCGTGGCGTCGGCTACGATTACATCGGCGACGAAGTAGGTGACGGTATCGCTGCCGCTGCCGGTGGTGTACTGTTGGATGGAGATCGACAGGTTGTCACTGTGATAGTTCCAGTCGTCGGCGGTGGCCGGGGCGGGGGTGGCCGCCTGGGTCAGCATGGCGGGTTGGATAGCGGCAGCCTTGGACGCGGCAGTCGCGGTGGCGGCGGATTGCACCGCTTCGGCGTAGGCGCTGACGTTGGCAATTTCAACGTGGCGAATGAGGTAACGATCCGCCGCCAGAAACGCGGTCACGCCCAGGATCAGGGCGGCGATGGTTGAGATGAGCAGGGTTTTTCGGGTTGAGGGTCGCATGTTGCCTTCCAGTAGAAATAGCATCAGTAAGCTGACTATGCTCTATTCTACGGAAAGGAAGGTGGAGCGGGTTTAATTCTGGTATAGGTGAATAGGAGCGTATTTTGTGACGTTTCGACGGGAGTGGAACGGCCGGGAGGGCGTTATGGTGCGTCGGCGGCGCGCTGCGGCCGATTGTGTTGCGTTGTGCGGGCGTTGGCGCGATCTTCCTGCCGCCGACGCACCATAACGATGTTGGCGTACGAGCGCAGGTGCAGCTCGTAGGTCGGGTTGAGCGCAAAGAGCCGCTATCAAAAAAGCTCGAGCACGCGAAACCCGATCTACGAACTTCGTGACGCTTCGATGGGGCTTAGCCCCTGCCCAGCGAGGCGAGGGTGCGGAAGGCGGCATACAGCGCGGGCATATCTGCCGCGCTGATTTCCACCGCGCG
>DATCUC010000140.1:0-5410 GCA_036567625.1 Anaerolineaceae bacterium
CGGCGCGCTGGTGGGCGCCGCCGTGGGCCAACCGGGCGCCGCGCTGCAGCTCAACGTTCCCAATCCGCGCCCCTGGAGCCCCAACGACCCGTTCCTCTACGATCTGCGCGTGCGGCTCACGTCCGGCGCGCAGTTGATCGATGAAGTTAGCAGCTATTTCGCCATGCGCTCATTCAGCCTGGTGCCCGGCGCTGACGGCCATCCGCGCTTTGCGCTTAACGGCCAGCCCCTGTTCCTTTACGGCCCGCTCGATCAGGGCTACTTTCCCGACGGCCTGTATACCCCGCCTTCCGAAGAAGCCATGCTTTTCGACATTGAGTACACCCGGGCCCTGGGCTGCAACCTGATCCGCAAGCACATCAAAGTCGAGCCGCTGCGCTGGTACTACCACTGCGACCGGCTGGGCATGATCGTCTGGCAGGACATGCCCAACGGCGGCCGCATTGACGGTGAGGTGGTAGCCTTCCTCTCGCTGATCTTTGGCTTCCACCGCACCGATACCCACCGCCTGGCGCGTTTTGGCCGCGCGGAAGAAGCCAACCGCGCCGAATACCGCGCCGAACTGAAGGCCATGCTCGAGCATCTCTACAGCGTGCCGAGCATCGCCGCCTGGGTTCCGTTCAACGAAAGCTGGGGGCAGTTCCACGCCAGAGAGATCGGCCAATGGGTGAAAGACTGCGACCCCACCCGCCTGGTAGACCACGCCTCGGGCTGGTTCGACCAGGGCGGGCCGGACTTCCGCAGCCGGCATATTTATTTCAAGAAATTATCCGCGCCGCGCCCGGATTCGCGCCCGTTCTTCCTGTCAGAATTTGGCGGCTACAGCCTGAAAATCGCCGGCCACGTATGGAACCCGGATAAAAAGTTCGGCTACCGCCATTACGACACGCGCGAAGCGCTCACCCGTGCTTACCTGGATTTGCTGGAGAACGAACTGGCCCCGCTCATCGCGCAGGGCCTGATGGGCGCTGTGTACACCCAAACCACCGACGTAGAAACCGAGATCAACGGCTACCTGACCTACGACCGCGCCGTCGAAAAAATGGACATTACCGCCCTGCGGCGAGCCCACGAACGGTTGATTGCCTCCGGCAGTCCGACACCTTAAGACTTGTTGAAGGAAAGCGTAGTATGCTAGTCCGTCGAAGCCTACAGGACGATAAGGCAATTCAGCACTCGCAGGACGTGCGAGGCATAGGAGCCTTGCGCAATCCGTACCACCTGGACTGTGCCTTCGATGAGACTCGCACCTGCTTCCTTTGCAGGTGTTACTTAGCTCTTATGAGACGTGCACTCTTTCTATATGCGAACCGAGTAAAAGATGCAGACCCAGGCTACAGCCTGTGCATCGGTTTTCTATCCCTATTGGCCTCAACGCCGGCCTACTTCGCTACAACCACCCTGTGATCTACCATCTCGCGAAAGGCGCGCCAGTCTGCCTCGTCACGAAAAAAGCTGCGCGGCAGCAGCGACATCGTCCGTTCGCCAGTCACCAGCACCACCAGGTCATCGGTCAGGTATTTCCAGGCGAATTTCTCCCACGGCTCGGTATAACTCCCTACCGTAATGCCCAGGCCAGACACATACCCGCTGAGCCTGCGCCGCACGAGAGGATCGCTCCACAACTTCGCCGCGGTCTGTTCAGTTTTAATGAACGGCGCGGCCACAAAATACGCCAGCAGCCCCCCGGTGACCAGGTAGCGGACCAGCCGGGTCGATTCGGCCGCCGTGCGTTCGCCGTCCTGGCCAGCAGCGACCGCATATGCGATCAGCAGCCCGGCGAACAGGACAAAAATCGCAATCCGCCAGATCAGGCTTCGTTTGGAAGGCCGGCCCGCCAGCCGCACCGCGCGAAAATACTGCTCTTTGGTATATTCACCTTGAAATTCAATGTCCATCGCTATTGAAAAATCTCCTTGATGTAGGCTTTCTTGGGATGGTTACGATCAACCAACACTGTTACGCTGTCACCGGCGGAAAATTTGGATGTGCGCTTATTCTTGAGCACAAAATTGCTGCTGGTCCACTTGCCGCCCTGGTATGAATAGATGAAATGGATCCGTCCCCGGTCGCGGAAGAACGAAACCCCGGTAATTGCGGCCTGCACTTCCTGAGCTTCATTGAACACCGTGTAGATGGAGATCACCCGCCACAGGATGACGATCAACGCCACCAGGGTAATTGGGAGCAACCACATGAGCGTGGCTTGCATATTCCCGCGCTCACTCAGCACATCGAACAGCACAAATCCCCAAAAGAAAAATGTAATCATCCAGGTAAAAAAGGCCAAAAAATCGGTGACGAGGATGCGAAACAGGGAAGGGCGGTCTTGATTCAAGGTAAATGTCTCCTGATTGATATTGGGAAAAATTATCCACGCGGCAGTTCGCGTTTTGACCGGCTGTTATATTCCATTTCCATCAAAATCCCAAGGATCGAGGCCAGCCAACGCAGTGCCAGGTATCCAATGACGGCGCAGAAAAGAGTGAAGATGATAAACAGTATGGTGATCCATGCATCCCGAGCAGAATCGAGTGACGAGGATGGGATTTGGTCAGAAAACGTCCCCAGCAATGACGGGATACTGATGATGTTGACGAGTAAAATTCCCGCTGCAAAAACCACCGAAACCCATTTCAGTTGTTTTTGCAACCACAGGATTTCTTTCGGACGGTAGAACTCGGGTTCATCACCCGCTGGTTCAAAATCCTCCGCGGGTTGCGATGGGCTCTGGTGACACGGTAATTGGCTCGTTTTGCACTGGAAGTTCGCCCAGGCGCTGCTGCAATATTTCGGCCACTACTTCGAAGGCCAGGTCCGACCAGACGGAGCGGTCATTAGCTTGCCAGATTTCCAGCAGTTCCTCGGTTGGCTTGCCATCCATGCTTTGAAAGATATGCCAGCGAAGATCGTTAGCCATTGCCATTTTCCTTTAGAGGCACCCGATAGTTCCAATCCGTTTCCACCACCATAGAAAGGCAGAGGGCTGCTGCTCGCAAGATGATCCAATAGACAACCCCTCGCACAATCCATTCAAAGTCACCCAAGGTCGCAATCCATTGGGTGATATCGGTTGCAACCGGCTGTTGGATCGTTTGGCTGATATAGATCCGTGTGAAAATAGTAGAAAATTGAACGAGAAGGCAGTAGCCCAGGCTGATCCAGGCAAAAATATTCGCGGCAGTAGCAATTCGCAACAGTCGCTTGTGCTTCGGCGTGAACAACGAATAGGCGCCAGTGGTCATGCGATATCCTTTAGTATGCAAATGTAGATGGAGAATTTACTGCGATAGATAGGAAATATGCAAAATCGAGTGCATTTAGTATACGGGCCGACAAATCCCACTCAAACTGACAAAGAACACATTTTTGGATAATTTTTGTACCGATCTGGATGATGAGATTGTGTTTCGATCTAAACAGCCATCGTAACAGAACAAGCCTCGTCTTAACGTAGTACGCTGAGCCCCGTTGAAGCATACAGGGAAATAGGGCGTCTCCGCCCCGCAGGATGTCCGAAGCATCGGAGTCTTGCGCAATACTCATAAACTTAGTACCCTCCTAAGCTGCTTACCTGCACAACCTGCGGATGGCCTCAGCCATCGCCTGGTTTACCGCAAAGTGCTTTTCTAAAAACGCGAGAATTTCCAGCGCTGACTCGCGGTTCGAGGCATACCCTTGCATCCAGCCCGGCAGAACGCTGGCTGTGGCGCAAAAACGCTGTTCAAAACGCCTTTCCAGAGAAAACGCATCGCGGATTCCGGGTTGGGGTGTTTCGATCTCCTCCGCCAGTTCTAACAGCCGGTCGACCGCGTACCATTGAATAAACCGCATCGCGGACAATTGCTCGCCCCGTTTTTCCCGCGCCAATCCAATGTAGAGATTGGTCAGCGCTTCGCCCAACAGCCATTCCTGGCTCTGCTTTTGACGGTCGGGTGTTTGCCTGGTGGGTTGGCCGATCGTTTCCGCTACCTGCGGCCGTTTCCAGACAACCCGCCCGGGTGAATACGGGATTGCCTGCAACTCATCCGGTTCAAAAACGGCAAATTCGCAAAATATGCCATCGGCAAACAGAAGTTTATAGCCGTCGGCTGTATTGCGAAAATAATACGCGGCCGGTGCAATTTTGGTCAGCCAGTGCAGATCATCCAAATAATCGGGCTTGTGGCCCGATTCTACAATGACAAAGAAATCTAAATCAGAATAGGCATCCAAACGTTCCAGCTCAAGGCCCACCGAACCTAATCCAATCAGGGCCAGGGCATGGCTGCTCTGTTCAAGCGATTGGCCGATCGCATCCAGGCGTTGTAAAAGCATTTTCGTTTCCATAACAACTTTCCCCGTTGCGCGCGCAAAATCCTTCCCGGTGATTTTTTGGCAGCGGATGCCGCGTGCAGTTAGTTCTTGCCTGCCTGCCGCATCAGCATGGTGATGCGCCGGATATGCTTCTCGTGCGAGCGTTCATGCTCCGCCAGCCACTGCGCATAAAAGCGCGAGTCGCGCACCAGCCGCTTGCCCGCCCCGCTGACGGTGGCCGTGCGCGTCCAGTCTTCGGGCGTGAATCTCGCCAACACGCGCAGCAGTTCGGCGCGCTGCGCCAGGAAGGCCTGCAGTGATGGCGCAAATTCCAGCACCGGGTAATCGGTCTGCCGTATCCAGGTGCGCGGGTTCATCGCCCGCAAGGTTTCTACTTTTTTCACGGCAATCGCCGTAATGCAACCGCCCCACATGTCGGCGCACGAACGCAGGTGCGCAAGGATATCGTTGAGCGACCACTCCCCCGGCTGAGGCGGCTGGTGAAGCTGCTCCCGGCTCAGCCCGTCCGTTGATTCAACAATACTCCGTGGCGTGCTTTCCAGCAGCGCCAGGATCTCTTCGACAGAAAGCGCCTTGGTTGCCACCCGACGTCCTTTCCGGCGGCTACGCCCAGCCGATCTCGCGCGCAAAGGCGCGCACGGCGGCGTTGTACTGCTCCGGCTGGTCCACGTTGCAGGCATGCCCCGCGTTGCGGATCACCTGCGCCCGCCCCGGGTGCATCACCGCCAGGAATTTTGCTGCTCCGCGGATGGGCGTAGTATCCCTCTCGCCGTTGAGGATCAGCCCCGGCCCGGGGTAAGCCGCCAGCGGCACGGTAAAATCTCGGCCAGCCAGGGCAGCATAGGCCGCGCCCAGCGCCTGGGGGTAGACGCCGTCGCGCAGTTGTTCCGCGGCCACATCGGCCATCTCGGGCGGAAACATGCGCCGCGTTTTTTCCGTGGCCTGCTCGCGGCTCAACTTAATCCAGCCGCGCCGCACCATGGCGCTTACCAGTTTCAGGTAGGCTCCGGTCAGCCCGTCAAAATTAAAGCTGCATCCGCTTAACACCAGGCCGGCCACGCAATCCGGGTAACGGGCGGCCAGTTCGATGGCC
>DATCUC010000141.1:0-16248 GCA_036567625.1 Anaerolineaceae bacterium
CTGCGCCCGCTGCTCAACGACTGCGCGCGGCGTAGCGGGCAGGGCATCGTTTTGGATGAGCGTCCCGCCGGTCAGCTCGCGCCAGAGCAGGCTGCGCTGACCTTGCGCTGGGGCGCGCCGCAAGCACTGCCGGCATTTTCAGCGCAGATAGCAACGCAACGCCTGGCGCTGGCCGCGCATCCTTCGAGCGAGTTGCAAGAACTGTCGCTGGATCAGCTTGCCGGCCTGTACAGCGGCGCGATCACCACCTGGGAACAGCTTGCGCCGGATGGGGCCGCGCGAGGCGAGATCCACAACTGGGGCTACCCGGCCGGGGATGATTTGCAGGCGCTGATCGATGCGCTCATCCTGAGGCAGGCGGCGCGCACCAGCGCCTATTACCTGGCCCCCGACCCAGAAGCTGCGCGGCAGGCGATTGCCGGTGACGCAGCCGCGCTGGGGTTTTTGCCCGCGGCGCTGCTGGATGAAAGCGTGAAGGAAGTGCAGATCAGCGGGCTGGATGAGGATGCGCTCACCCAACCGGTTGTGGCGCTGGCGGCTGCCGAGCCAACCGGCGCGCTGCGCGCGTTCCTGGGCTGCGTGCAGGAAGGAATACCTTAAATGACTGTCAAATTAATCGTCCGCAAAAAAGAGCATGAAGTTCCCGCCGGGCTGACCGTGCAGCAGGCGATCCGGCAGATTGGCCTACACCCGGAAGCGTACCTGGCGATGCGGGATGGCGAAATGATTGCCGAAGATGAAGTGCTGCGCGAAGGCGACACGGTCAAGCTGATCGCGGTCATTTCCGGCGGGAGCGGGGCATGAAATGCGCGCAGTGCCGCGAGAAAGCGGTGATCCAGATGCGCCATCACCGCCTGGCGCTGTGCCGCCCGCACTACCTGGATTGGTTCGTCGACCAGACCGGGCGCACGATTGAGAAATACCATATGTTTCACCGCGGGCATAAGCTGCTGGTGGCTGTATCCGGCGGGAAGGATTCGCTGGCGCTATGGGATGTGCTCTGGCGGCTGGGGTATACCGCCGACGGGCTGTATATCCACCTGGGCATCACAGGCGAGGACGACTATTCAACACGCTCGGAGCAGTACGCGCGGGATTTTGCCGCGGAGCGCGGCCTGCAGTTGAAGATCATCAATCTGCAAGAAACCTACGGCGGCACTACCCCCAGCCTGGCAGCGCGTACGCACCAGGGCAAGCAGCGGCCGTGCGGGGTGTGCGGCCTGGTCAAGCGGCATGTGATGAATGCCAATGCCGCGCAGTACGGCTATGACGTGCTCGTCACCGGGCATAACCTGGATGATGAAGCCAGCGTTCTATTCAGCAACTCGATGACCTGGACGGTCGACTCGCTGCGCCGCCAGGCCCCGGTGCTGGAAGAAGCTCCCGGGCTGGCGCGCAAGGCCAAGCCGCTGTGCCGCTTTTACGAGCGCGAGACGGCGGCTTACGCCCTGCTGCGCGGCATTGAATACATTGAGGAAGAATGTCCCTTTGCGGTAGGAAACCGCACGCTGTATTTTAAAGAAATTCTCAATAGATTGGAAGCCGAACATCCGGGTACGAAGTACAATTATTACATGGCCTTCCTGCATGCCCGCAAGAACGGCCTGTTTGCCGCCACTGCGGCAGAAGAAGTGGGTGAAATGCACCGCTGCCCGGTCTGCGGGCAGCCGACCACATCGACGGAGCGCTGCGCGTTTTGCCGGCTGGTTGGGCAAAACGCGTGAGGTCAGGTGGGATCATCGATTTTTGAGATTCCATCTTGACAACTGAACAAATGTACTATAAGATTAACGAGATACCAGACGCAGTCTTACGGTATATAATCAACTTTGGTTACTTGAATCTTTTAGGAGCGTAAGCACAATGGCACGTAAATCCACCTCGTCTTCTCAGCCTTCACCCCAGCTACACGGCAATTCGCCGCAGGATGAAGCCCGCCGCGCGGTATTGGATAAGGCTTTAAGCGATATTGTCAAACGATACGGCGAAGGCTCGATCATGCGCATGGGCGAAGCCCATCACATGGCGGTCGAAGCCATTCCCACCGGCTCGCTGTCGCTGGATATTGCCCTGGGCATCGGCGGCATTCCGCGCGGGCGCATCACCGAAATCTACGGTCCGGAATCCTCGGGCAAGACGACGATCTGCCAACATATCGTAGCCGAGGCTCAGCGCCTGGGCGGCATGGCAGCCTACATTGACATGGAACACGCCCTCGACCCGGTGTACGCGTCGCGCTGCGGCGTGAATATTGACAACCTGCTTATCTCGCAGCCCGACACCGGTGAACAGGCGCTGGAAATTGCCGAAACCCTGGTGCGCTCGGGCGCGGTGGATATTGTGGTGGTCGACTCGGTGGCGGCGCTGGTTCCCCGGGCGGAAATTGAAGGCGATATGGGCGATGCGACGATGGGTATGCAAGCCCGCCTGATGTCGCAGGCGCTGCGCAAGCTCTCCGGCGCGATCAACCAGACCAAGACCGCGGTGGTTTTCACCAACCAACTGCGCCAGAAGATCGGCATCATGTTTGGTAACCCGGAAACCACCCCCGGCGGCCTGGCGCTCAAGTTCTACGCCTCGGTGCGCCTCGACGTGCGCCGGATCCAGTCAATTAAGGTAGGCGCGGAGATCATCGGCAACCGCATCCGCGTGCGCGTGAACAAGAACAAGGTCGCGGCCCCATTCCGCACCGCCGAGTTCGATATTATGTACAACGAAGGTATCTCGAAGGTCGGCGATATCATCGACCTGGCCACGCAGCTTGAGATCGTCACCAAGCGCGGCGCGTTCTTCTCCTACGGCGAAATTCGCCTGGGTCAGGGCCGCGAGAATGCCAAAGAATTCCTGCGGCAGAACCCTGAACTGGCGCGTGAAATTGAAAACGCCGTGCGCGGCCGCGCCGTTGGCGCGGATATGCCCCTGGCGCTCAATGCCACCGGCGAAGAAGACGAAGGTTTCAGCGAGGAATAGCAGTAGCCCGATTGCTTTCTCAGGCCGCCCGCATCAACGGGCGGCTTTTTTTCGTCTGCGGGCAGCTACCAGGCACGCTAATTGCATCTTGGGTGGTACAGGTTCGTAACGCTTTTTGGACTTTTCGTATATATTATTCCTGTACATGCATTTGTTGGCATCGTTCGCATTTTGCACCAGGATGGTGGGACAAAACAGGTGTCTGTGTGAATAACGCTTCAAACCGCTGGCTCGACCCCCCCATGATCATCGCCCTGATCGCCGCCTATATTGCCGGGCTGGCGACGGCTTTTATCCTCACCTATTCACTGCTCAACCCGGGCGGAATCTCGCTGCCGCCAGGGATCGACCTGCCGAACTGGTGGCCGCCGTTCCACTTTGCCACGCCCACACCGGCTGTCACGCAAACGCCGACGGTTACCTTCACTGCCACGCAGGTTCCAGCAACGCGGACGCCTTCACCGACGCGCACGCCAACGCAAACGGCCTCTCCCAGCGCCACGCCCACGCGCACGCCGACCAGGACGCCGAAACCGACGGCCACAAAGCCGCCCCTGCCCCCGGCAGCAATGATCAACGACATCAGCGGCCACCCGATGATTTCGCTGCTGGATTGCGAGGCGCGCGCCGCGGTGGACTGGGCCAATTACTTTGGCACGCCCATCGACGAGCGCGAGTTCCTGGACAATATGCCGCGCTCCGACAACCCGGAGAAGGGCTACGTGGGCAACTGGTGGGACCCGGCAGGCAATATCCCCCCGTATTCCTATGGGATCCATGCCGGGCCGATCGCCGATATGCTCCAGGCCTACGGCGTCAACGCGTATGCCGGGAAGCATATGCAGTTTGAAGACCTGCTCTACGAGGTCGCCGCGGGTCACCCGGTGATTGTGTGGGTGGTAGGCCCGGTGCAGCCGGCACAGATCGGCGTCGAGTACACCGCCTCGGACGGCGAAAAAACCATTGTTGCCCCTTACCAGCACACTGTGCTGTTGATCGGCTACGATGAAAGCTCGGTCACCATTTTGGATGGTGCCTTGCGCTACACCCGCTCGCGCAGCGATTTTGAGATATCGTGGGGCGTGCTGCAAAACATGGCAGTGACGGCTTCCAACCTGAGCGGGGATTGAATCGTTTGGACGGGCGAGACACAGGCCCTTAAATAGAAAATGAGGCTGGCCTTTTGGGGCCAGCCTCGCATTTTCGCTGCTTCGATCTAGGTGCCTTCTTCCCAGGAATTCAGGTAATGCACCTGCTGCTCGGTGAGCACATCCAGCTTGACGCCCATGGCATCGAGCTTGAGGCGAGCAATCTCGCGGTCGATGGCATCCGGCACGCTGTAGACCTTCTTTTCCAACTGCCTGGCGTTGCGCAGCATGTATTCCGCGCTGAGGGCCTGGTTGGCAAACGACATATCCATGACGCTGGCCGGGTGGCCTTCCGCGGAGGCCAGGTTAATCAGGCGGCCTTCACCCAGCAGATAAATGGTGCGGCCATCTTTCAGGTCATACGCCTCAACGAAGGGGCGCACCAGCCGCTTTTCCAGGCACATATCTTCCAGCGCCGGGATGTTGATTTCGACGTTGAAGTGGCCCGAGTTGGCAACAATCGCACCGTCTTTCATGTTCTCAAAGTCATCGGCGTCGAGGACATTCAGGTCGCCGGTAACGGTGACGAAAATATCACCGATCTTGGCGGCTTCGGGCATGGGCATGACGCGGAAGCCGTCCATCACCGCTTCCAGGGCGGGCAGCGGGTCAATCTCGGTGACGATGACGTTAGCGCCCATACCGCGCGCGCGCATCGCCAGGCCGCGGCCGCACCAGCCGTAACCGGCCACCACGAAGGTGCGCCCGGCCAGCAGGATGTTGGTGGCGCGGATGATGCCGTCGATAGTGGACTGACCCGTGCCATAGCGGTTATCGAACAGGTGCTTGGTCATCGCATCGTTGACGGCAATGACCGGGAAGTTGAGGGCTTTATCGGCTGCCATCGCGCGCAGGCGAATGACACCGGTGGTGGTTTCTTCGGTACCGCCAATAACATCCCCCAGCAGTTCGCGGCGTTCTTTATGCAGCACGCTCACCAAGTCGGCGCCGTCGTCCATGGTCATGTTCGGCTTGTGATCCAGGGCCGCGCGCAGGTGCTTGTAATAGGTGACATTGTCTTCGCCCTTGATGGCGTAGACCGGGATTTCGTAATGGCTGACCAGCGCGGAAGCAACGTCGTCCTGGGTTGACAGCGGGTTGGACGCGGTCAGCACCAGATCAGCGCCACCGGCCACGAGCGTGCGCGCCAGGTTCGCGGTTTCCGTCGTCACGTGCAGGCAGGCCGAAACGCGCACACCCGCCAGGGGGCGTTCTTTCTCAAACCGTTCGCGGATCATGCGCAGCACGGGCATTTCCCGCTCCGCCCATTCGATCCGGCGCCGGCCGCCCTCGGCCAGGCTCAGATCCTTGACATGATAATTCTCCATGCTTCCTCCAGAAAAAACCACCAGAAAAAAGAATTTACAACAAGGCGTCCAGCTTGCCTTGATCGTCGAAACAGGTACGGTAGCGGGCCACGAACTCTGCCGGAGTATAACTGTGAGATTGCGGGCCGTGCTGCTCCAGGCAGTAGGTGGCGGCCAGCGCGCCCATTTGCCCGCAGGTCTGGTAATCTACCCCCAGGCTGAGACCGCGCAGGAAACCGCCGCGGAATGCATCGCCCACGCCGGTTGGTTCAGCAATGCGCTGCGGCGGAGCAATGCGAATATGGTGCTTGCAGCCTTCAGCGTAGATATCCGCACCCTTTTCGCCCAGCGTTACAGCCATGATTTTTACCTGGCGCAGCAGGTCTTCTTCGGTGAGGCCGGTATGCTTGCGCAGTAGTTCATATTCGTATTCGTTCATAAACAGCGCGTACGCGCCCATTGCGCCAACGCGAAGGTCATCGGGATGCAAACGCACGACCTGCTGGCTGGGATCATACAGGTAAGGGATTCCCAATTCCTGACATTCCACCGCGTACTTGGTCATCGCCGCCGGATCGTTGGGGGAAATCAACACCATATCTGGGCGCGGGCCGTTGATATCGCGGATCGAAAGCTGGACCGCGTCGGCCATTGCGCCCGTGTAAAAACTGGCGATCTGCGCATTGGAGCGGTCGGTATTGGCGAAAAACGACGCGGTGTACTTGCCGGGAACGACATGCGCCAGGCGCGTATCCACGCCTTTGCTCTCCAGCCAGGCGCGGTAATCGTCAAAGTCTTCGCCAACGGTGGCCATCAATTCGGGGCGTTCACCCAGCAGGGCCAGGGTGTAAGCGATATTGGGTGCGGTTCCACCGCGCTGGCGGATCATACTGTCAACCAGGAAAGAAAGGCTGATCGATTCCAGGCGGTCGGGCAAAATATGTTCCCGGAAAAGCCCCGGGAAGGACATCAAGTAATCGTAGGCAACCGAGCCGGTACAAATGATGCGCATGGGTTCTCTGTTCCAGCCCGCGTTGAGCGAGCCGATTTGGGTAAAACGTTTTGCTGCGCTACACAGGAAACGACGCTCTCAGCGAGAGCGTCCGGACACACAGCAAGGCTAGTTTAACATGAACCCGCCCGCTTGTCAAAGAGGAGTCCACGGGCTGGGGTTGCGAAGATATGAGGAATTTTCGGCTACCGGTGCTTACGAGGCGTGCCTGTTTTCGTTTTTGTCTCGTGGGAGCGGCAGGCGAAGGACAGACACGAGAATGCTGGGGAGCATAGATAGCTTCTTGCGCTGGGTGGTGAAAGCGCGCGCGCAGTAGACCGAATAATGGATCGCCTCGATCTCATCCAAAATAGCGCGATACAGGAATGCAGCCGTGCCAACCGCCAACTGACCGGAAAAGCTGAGCATGGGAATGCCCGGCAGCGCTTCCAGGTACAGCTTGCGCGCGCGGGCGATTTCGAATTTCATCAGCGCCACAAAGCGGCTGTCGTGCACTTCGTTGAGAATATCACAGCGGGTCAGGCCAAAGCGCGCCAGGTCTTCTTCGGGCAAATATACCCGGCCGCGGCGCGCATCTTCGCCGACATCGCGCAAGATATTGGTAAGCTGGAGAGCGATGCCCAGCTTGACGGCATACGGCGCGGCGCGTTCAAAGGTGATGCCGTTCCGCAGCCCAACAATGGGAATGGAAAGCAGGCCCACCGTGGAAGCCACATGGTAGCAGTAGGTCTGTAAATCATCCCAGGTGGCGTAGCGGCGCGGAGCAATATCCATCATCACCCCGGTCACCAACTCATCCTGGTAGCGCTGGTCGATGGCATAGCTGGCGCGGGTCAACGCCCAGGCTGCCAGCGCCGGGTCGGTTTGCAACTCCACGGGCCGGCGGACGGCCTCACGCCAGGCTTCCATCGTCTCCGGCGTGGCCTTATGCTCATCCACCAGGTCGTCGGTGGCGCGGCAGAAGGCATACAGCGCGCGGATGGCGCTGCGCTTTTGCCGCGCCAGCAGGGCCGTGGCGAAATAGAAGGTTTTGGAATTCTTGCGGATCGATTCTTCGACCCGGTCGAGCAGACCCCCGTTTTCAAATGGAAACGGTTTGATAGCCTTGCGCCGATTGTTCAGGGTAAAGCGGGAGTCAACGTCCATGGTATTCCTCAGCTTAATTCCTGGATCAGGTTTTCAACAATGATCGATGAAGATAACACCCCGGGCAGACCCGCGCCGGGATGCGTGCCCGCGCCGACGAAGTACAGATTATCAAAATCTTCTGAACGATTGTGCGGGCGGAACCACGCCGACTGAGTGAGCACCGGCTGGAAGGAGAACGCCGAACCCTGATAGCTGTTCAGTTCGTTCTCAAAATGCAGTGGATCGATCCAGTGCTCGGCGATGATGTTTTCTTGCAGGCCGGGCAGATAGTTCTCTTCAAGGAAATTGACGATGCGGTCACGGTAAGGTTTGGCCATCACCGTCCAATCGATGCCGGATTTCTGATTGGGCGCGGGGGCCAGCACGTAAAAGCCTTCGCAGCCTTCCGGCGCGGTAGAAGGATCGGTGAGGGTCGGCATGTGCAGATACAACGAGAAGTCATCCGCCAGGATGTTGTGATTGAAGATATCGTCCAGCAGGCCCTTGTAGCGCGGTCCGAGGATGATGTTGTGGTGCGCCAGCCGGGTATCATTGTAGCGCTTCTTCGTGCCGAAGTAGTAGACGAAGAGCGACATACTGTACTTCATGCGCTTGAGCTTCCAATCTTTGTTGACGCGACGCTGCTGGCCGGGGATCATCTTCATGTAGGTGTTGGCGACGTCCGCATTGGAAATGACCATATCCGCCGGGTGGAAAGCGCCGTCGCGAGTATACAGCCCGGTAACCTTGCGGCCTTCGATTCCCAGCGAGGCCACGTCCTGATTGAGATGCAGCTTGCCGCCCAGTTCGGTGAAGAGCTTGACCATGGCATCCACAATCGCCCCGGTGCCGCCAATAGCGTAATGCACGCCCCACTCGCGCTCGAGGTAGTGGATCATGGCGTAAATGCTGGCGGTATCGAACGGGTTGCCGCCCACCAGCAGCGGGTGGAAGGAGAAGATCTGGCGCAGAAAATCATGCTGGATAAATTGCGAAATATAGGCGTAAACGCTTTTGTACGATTGCAGCCGGATTAAATCTGGGGCGACTTTGAGCATATCGCTCATGCGCAAGAAGGGCTTGTCGGCCAGTTCGACAAAACCTTTTTCGAAGATCGGCTTCGTGGTTTGCAAGAAACGCAGATAACCTTCTTTGTCCGCCGGGCTAATGCGGTCAATCTGCTTGAGGGTGAATTCCAGATCGCCGTTGTAATCGAACTGGATGCCCTGGGAGTTGAAAATGCGGTAGAAGGGCGAAACCGGCACGAACTTGACGTAGTCTTCGCGGCGGCGGCCGGCAGCGGCAAAAATATCATCAAACATGAACGGCGCAGTGATCACCGTAGGGCCGCCGTCAAATTTGAATCCGTTCTTTTCGTACACATAGGCGCGTCCGCCGGGTTTGTCGCGGCGTTCAAAGATTTCTACCTGGTGCCCGCGGGCCGCCAGCCGAACGGCAGCCCCCAGGCCGCCAAAACCACTTCCTATGATTGCGATCTTGTAGGTTTTCATGCCTTAATTGTAAAGAGAATTTACATAAAATAGAAGAAGCGTACAATGTTTGCATAATGTTTTTTCATCATTTGTTTCACTTTCCTTTATAATTAACCCATGAAACATTACGATATTATTATCGCCGGTGGCGGCGGCGCGGGGTTGGGGCTGGCCTGCGCCCTGCTTGAGAGCCCGCTGCGCGGCTGTTCGCTGATGATCATTGACCGCGACGCCAAGCAGCAAAACGACCGCACCTGGTGCTTTTGGGGCGGGCCGGAAACGCCGTTCACCAGCATCGCCCGCCACGCGTGGGACCGTCTGATGGTAACATCCGACGGGTTTGAGCAGGTCTACCCAATGGAAGACCCGGCCCATCGCGGCTGGCGTTACTGGATGGTCAGCGGAGCGGACTATTACCGGCACACGCTCCAGAAACTGCAAGCCCACCCGAACGTGCACTTTGTGCTTGGATCGGTAGACTCGATCCAATCAGATTCCAGGCAAGCGCAGGTGAGGGTGAACGGCGAAACCTTTACCGCCAACTGGGTTTTTGACAGCATCCTGCGCCCTGGCGACCTGGAAGTGGATCTGCGTCGCCATCACGTGCTCAAGCAGCATTTTGAGGGCTGGGAAATTGAGACCCCCCTCCCCACCTTTGACCCTTCCCGCGCAACGCTGTTCGATTTTCGCACTCCGCAGCACAACGACCTGCGCTTCTTCTACGTGCTGCCGTTTTCTACCACGCGCGCGCTGGTGGAGTACACCATCTTTTCCGCGGATTTGCTGAAGCCAGCGGAATATTCATCGGCTATGCGCAGCTATTTACGCGAACATTTCGGCGTCACAGATTTCAACATCCAACACACCGAACACGCCTGGATCCCGATGACCGATTACCCATTCCAGCGCCGCGCCGGCCCGCGGGTGATGAACATTGGCACGCGCGGCGGGCTGGTCAAACCCTCCACCGGGTACGCCTTCAAACGCATGCAGCAGGATGCGCGCGCCATCGTCCAATCGCTGGTGGAGAACGGTCACCCGTTCAATGGGCGGCGCGCGCCGGCGCGCTACCGGTTTTATGACACGCTGCTGCTGCAAATTCTGCTGCGCCAGGGCCACTTGATGAAACCAATCTTTGAGCAGCTTTTCCGGCGCAATCCGATCCACCGCGTATTTCACTTCCTGGATGAAGACGCCAGCCTGCCCCAGGATATTGCCTTGATTGCGTCGCTGCCGCCCGCGCCTTTTTTGCGCGCGCTGCTGCGCGTGTATCTGCGGCGCAAAGTCTAGCCGTCCGCCGGGCGCACGCGCATGTGCAGCCCGCCGCGCGGGCGCTGGGTGACCAGCGCGTCCACAATCACTGCTTCCGGATCGACCAGTTCCAGGTGATAGCGTTGGTAGATGGCTGCCAGCACCAGCGGCGCTTCTTGCAGGGCAAAGGTGTTGCCAATGCACAGGCGCGGCCCGCCGCCAAACGGCAAGTATGCGTAACGATGCCGCCCGGCGCTGTTCTCGGGCAGAAAACGATCGGGGTCAAACTGCTGCGGGTTATTCCAACTGGCCGGGCTGCGCTGTACCCCGGCGATGCTGATGACCACCAGCGACCCGGCCGGGATGCGCGCGCCGCGGATGGTGTCATCCTGCACATTCTTACGCGTCACCAGCCAGGCCGGGGGATACAGGCGCAGGGTTTCGTCAAATACGCGGCGGGTATAGTCCAGCGCGGGCAGGTCATCAACGGATGGCGGTCGCAGATTGTGCCCTTCTCCCAGCGCCTGGCGCAGTTCCTGACGCAGGCGCGCCTCCGCGGTGGGGTTTTGCGCCAGCAAATAACACGCCCAGGTGAGCGCGCTGGCCACGGTTTCATGCCCGGCGATCAGGATAGTGATCAGTTCATCGCGAAGCTGCTGGTCGCTCATCCCCTCGCCGTCGTCGGTGCTGCGCAGCATCACATCCAGCAGGCTCGAGCCTTCGCCGCCGGAGCGCGCGCGGTGGGCGCGGATGATGTCTTGCACGGCGCTGTCGAGCGCGCGCATGGCGAGTTCAAACCGGCGCTGGCGCGGCGTGTGAACCCAACCGGGCAGCAGGCTGGGCGATTTAAGTCCCAATACAATGTGATCCAGCGCCACCAGCACGGCCGAGGTAAGCGCGGGGGCCTCACGGCGCAAATCGACGCCCAACAAGGCCCTGCCCAGGATCTCCAGCGCCAGTTCCATCATTTCGCGGTCTACATCTAACGCGTTTCCGCCCGGAAGCGCGGCCCAGGCGTCCATACGTCTGGCAGCCGCCGCGGCCATCAGCGGGCCAAAACTGGCGATCTTCTGGCGGTGGAAAGCCGGCTGCATCCGGCGGCGCTGGCGCAGCCACAGATCACCGTCACTGGTGAGCAGCCCACGCCCGGTGACCCGCGCCAGCGAATTGTACTGGATGGTGTCTTTGGTGTAATTGCGGTTGTTCTCCTGCAGCACGTACTGGATTTCTTCCGGGCCAGTGAGTACAAAGGCATAGCGATTGCCAACCTTAAACTGCGCCAGGTCGCCATAACGGTTAGCCGTATCCAGTAAGAACTGCAGCGGGTTGTCGCGCAGGCCGGGCAGCATACGCAGCAGTTCGCGCAGCGCCGGGCCGGGCAGAGCGGAGTAAGGATCAATCAAACCAGGATTCATAGTATCAGGACGTCCTCATCCACCATTGTGCAAGCCCTGGGTGCGGTGATCAGCAGGATGCTTGCCATGTGATCACCACCGCGAAATTGGAATATCAATGGAGCCAGCAGCCCCGGCTCAGCGTCTGGCGTGGATCATAATCGATTTTGCGATCGTGGGACCGGCATGTATAACCCTACCCGGCGTTTAGCAACTGGTCGATGCGCGCATCATCGTTGTACAGGCGGCGTACCAGGTCATCATTCAACCAGGGGCCGTCCTGGCCCACGCGCACGATGATATTCATGTCTTTGGCGCTGCCGGTCGCTTTTTTGGAAGTGGCCTCGTAGCCGTAAAACAGCAGATGCTCAAAGTGATCTTTGAATTTGCGAATTAATTCCGAATTATCCGCCTCGGTGGTCAAGAACACCGGAGCTTTCTTGCCCGGGGAGTCGGATGTGTAGATGCCCCAGTACAGATCGTCGTCGTAGCGTTCCATGGAAACATACGGGCAAACTTCAATCAGCTTGATGACCAGCGAGCCCAGCGGCTCGAAACTGGGTTCGATCCGTCGCTCGTTGTCGTAGCGCTTCTTGATCGCCGCGTAAATCAGCACGCAGTATTCCAGGCTTTTTTTCTGGCAGTCTACCAGTTGATCCAGGGTACGGAACTCGTCTTCCAGATAGCGCTGCTTCATAAATTCCGCTTCGGGGTGCAGAAACATCATGCGCACGCGCGTCTTTGGTTTATACAGGATGTTCTTAATCACCATCTGCTGGCTGTCATTATAGATCTCGGCCAGGGCGGCAGTGATGCTAACGCCCAGGGTGTCAATCTTCAAAGCGCGATCTTTGCGCTCGTGAATTTTGGGGTCCATCGTGGTGCGCATCAGCGAAACCAGCGAAACGCCAGTGCGTTTTGGAACCTCGGTAAACAGCCGGTCGAGCAAGTTAACCCCGCCGGTGGCGATCAGGCCGGTTCCAATCGCTTCCAGAATGCCGGCCCCAGCCCCAGAAGCGCCCAGATACCCCCAGAGGATGAAAATGATGCCGAGCGCGATGATGAACAGGTTGATCCAGATGATTTGCGGCTTTTCGACTTTGAACATCCTTACCCTCCATATCCATTGAGTAGGCAACGTTCGCGGCTGCACCAGAAACGTTACAAAGCCGTGGTCTATGACTTGCATTTCTAAGGGATGTCGAAATAGGGATAAGGCTGCGCTGGCGAAGCGCAGCTTAATCAGCATACGAGAAGCGCTCGAAATTGTCAAGCCGCGCGCAAGTGGCAACCTCACCCTGCTTGACGTTTTTTAGCGTACAAGGTATAAGGAAACCATCATGAAACGTGCCAGCCTGGTTCTCTCCCTGCTCGTGCTCATCAGCATGGGGTGCAGCGTCTCTTCGATTACGCAAAAAATCTTTGCCACGCCCGCGCCGTCCAGCACGCCAACCCCCACGTTCACGCCCACCCTGCCGCCGACCGCAACGCCCACCATCACCCCTACCCCGGCGCCGCCTGCCCGGTTGGGGATTGGCGACCACTGGATTCTATTGGGGGATTACACCGCCGCGCTGGAAAGTTACCGCTCGGCGGAGCGCGACGCAGTGGATGAGGAAACCCGCGCCGGGGCGCTGGTCGGCATTGGCCGGGTGCTGTACCTGCAAGGCGACTACGAACAGGCACGCGCCACTCTGGACAACGTGATTGAGAATTACCCCAACAGCCCCGACCTGGCCAACGCGCACTACTTCCGCGCGCGGTTGAACGAAGCCAGCGGTGATTATGCCGCGGCTGCCGCCGACTTCAACGCCTTTTCCTTGCGGCGCCCCGGCGCGCTGGACGCTTACATGCTGGAGGCCGCAGGCGATAACCTGGTACTGGCTGGGGATTACGCGGCAGCGATCACTTCGTTTCAGGCGGCGGCCGCTGCGCCGCGCCGTACCGACCCGGTTCTCGTGCAGCTCAAAATCGGCCGGGCGATGGCCTCAAGCGGCAATAATAACGACGCCGTGCGCCAGTTTATGAGCATTTATGAAACCAGCAATAACGACGCGGTCAAAGCCCAGGTCGATTTACTGGCCGGGCAGGTGTACCTGAATATGGGCCTGGCTGAACAGGCGTACGCGCGCTTTCAAGATGCGGTGAATACTTATCCCAACCAGCCCGAAAGCTACCAGGCGCTCACCTACCTGATCGATGCCGGGATCGGCGTTGACCCGGTCAACCGCGCCATTGTGGATTATTACGCCGGGCAGTACGGCATTACCATCGACCTGCTGACGCGCTACATCAACGCCACGCCGGATCATCGCGGCGCCGCGCATTATTACAACGGGTTAGCAATGCTGTCCAGCGACCGGTTTACCGACGCGGTAGCAGAGTTCGATGAACTGATCAAAGATCATGAAGGCGATCCATTCTTCATTGATGCCTTCCGCGAAAAAGCCTATGTACAGTGGGCCTACCTGGACAAGCCCGACCTGGCTGCCGAAACGCTGCTCAGTTTTGTGCGGCTGTACCCCACGGATGCCGCGGCAGCCGGGATTCTGTACGAAGCCGGGCGGATTCAGGAGCGCTCCGGGAGGCTGCCAGAGGCCGCGCAAACCTGGGCGCGCATAATCGCCGAATATCCCTCGGCGGATGACAGTATGCGCGCCCTGTTCCTGGCGGGGATTGCGCTGTACCGCGAGCGCGATTACGCCGGCGCGATGACCATTTTCCAGCGCCTGCTGCTGCTGGCTACCTCACCGGCTGACCAGGCGCAGGCGTATTTCTGGATTGGCAAAACAGCAACTGCCGAAGGCAACGAGGACGCTGCCCGCCAGGCATTTGAGCAGAGCGCTCAGCGCGACCCGACCGGTTACTACAGCGAACGCGCGCGAGGCATCTTGCAAGGTAAGCCGGTGGTCGCTGCGTCTGCCAGTTATGACCTGGGCTACGATCTGCAGCGCGAGCGCGCTGAGGCCGAAACCTGGTTGCGTAAGACTTTTGTCCTGCCGCCGGAAACGGTGCTGTCGAGCTACGGAGAAATGGGCGGCGACCCGCGCTTCCAGCGCGCCAACGCCTATTGGGAGCTGGGCCTGTACACCCAGGCGCGGGCCGAGTTTGAAGACTTGCGCGAGGCGGTCACCGGTGACGTGGTGGCGACCTACCGGCTGATGAATCGCACCCTGGAATTGGGGCTGTACCGCACCGCCATCCTGGCCGCGCGGCAGATCTTAACCCTGGCCAGCCTGGATGATGCCGCCAGCCTGAATGCGCCGGCGTACTTCAACCACATCCGGTTTGGCACGTATTACAAAGACTATGTGCTTGCCGCGGCTGCGGAAGAAGATCTCAATCCGCTGCTGCTGTTCAGCGTTATTCGTCAGGAGAGTCTGTTTGAAGGCTTTGCCGGTTCGAGCGCCGGAGCGCAGGGGTTGATGCAAATTATGCCAGCCACGGGGCAGGAAATGTTTAACCTTACCGGCCAACCCAGGGGCTATACCACCAGCGATTTGCAGCGCCCGGTGGTCAATATTCCCATGGGCGCGCTGTACCTCAACCGCCAGCGCAATTACCTGGATGGCGACCTGCTGGCAGCCCTGGCGGCGTACAACGGTGGGCCGGGCAATGCCCAATTATGGAAAGATCAGTCGAACGGTGACCCGGATTTATTTGTCGAGGTGATCCGGTTTGCCGAAACTCGGAATTACGTGATGCAGATCGTGGATTTCTTGAATATTTACAACCGGCTGTATACCCGCACGCCATAAGGTGGGCTATGATAAAAAGATGAGGGCCGCGCGGCCCTCATCTTTTTTGGTTTACAGCAACAAACTCATTGGGTTTTCGAGATAACCGCGCAGCGCTTGCATAAACTTCGCGGCCTCAGCCCCATCCGTCAGGCGGTGATCGGCGGAAATTGTGGCCTTCATGCGCCAACCGGGTTTTATCTCGCCATTTTCCACTACCGGCACTTCCTGAGCCGAACCAACGGCCAGGATGGCGGCCTCGGGTGGATTGATGATGGCGATGAACTCTTCGACCTGGTACATGCCCAGATTGCTGATCGAGAATGTCGACCCTTCAATATCGTCCGGGCGCACTTTGCCAGACCGCGCGCGAGCGGCCATTTCGCGGACTTCAACGGCGATCAGTCGCAGCGGTTTTTGATCCGCGTCCTTGACGACCACGGTCATCAGCCCATTATCCAGCGAAACGGCGATGCCCACGTTCACCCGCCCGTGACGCACGATCTGCCCGCCGTCCATCGACACATTGATGCCGGGGAAAGCGCGCAGAGCCAGGGCCACGGCCTTGACGATGAAATCATTGACCGACAGCTTCTGATCTTCGGGCAGCATGGCGTTGACCTGCTTGCGCAGGGCCATCAGCGCGTCCATGCGGTATTCCGAAGTAATGTAGAAATGCGGCACGTTCTGCTTGGATTCGACCATGCGCTTGCCAATAATGGTGCGCAGCTTGTCGGGCTGGACGCGCTCGTCCGCGGCGGCCTGAGCCTGGCCAAAGAAGGGCATGGGCAGCGCCACCGCCGGTTGT
>DATCUC010000142.1:0-4948 GCA_036567625.1 Anaerolineaceae bacterium
GGTGGCGGCCGTCGCCTATGATGCCCGGGGGCAGGTGGTGGGCACGCGGCGCTGGCAAGCGCAGTCCGCGCTGGCCGCCGGAGATGAGGCGGCATTCGACTTCGCCGTGTATTCGACCGGCGCGGCAATCCAGCGCGTGGAAGTGCTGGCCCAGGCGCGGCCCTGATTACTGGTTATTCCAGATGAGGTAGGACTCGGGCACGCACACCTGCTCGATGTTCCCGCCGCTGACGCACACCTGGTAGGTGAGCAGCGTGCCGTTTGCCAGTTGGGGCTGCGCCGGGATGGTCACTTCCGACAGTCCGTTTTGGCCGGTGGGCGGGAAGTAAGCCGTATACGTGCTGCCGTCCGGCAGATACAGGGTCAGCTCGCCTTCAATATTTGGGATGGGATGCTGATCTCTGCGCTGCACCACCATCATCACGATCTTCTGCTCGGCGTCGGCCGCGATCTGCGGTTGAAGCTCGCCCACGCTCAGGATCACCGTTTCGGGCGTCAACTGGAAGGGGGTCACCGCCTGCCCGCCCAGGCCCCTGAGGTTGATATACTCCTGGCCCAGCGCGGCGATCTGGACGCGCAAATCCTGGCTCTGCGCCGGGTCGTAATCCAGGCAGTAGTTCTCAAAGCACTGGCGGAAGATATTTTGCGAGCTGACTGTGAACAATTCCGAAATCGGCGGGCCAGAAATTTCCTTGCCGCCGTGCATGGCAATGAAGTGATCAAAGACGACTGGGACGTTATACCCCAGGTTGCCCTGAACCGGGTAGAAAACCAGCCGCGGATCGTCGCGCCGCTCTACAGGCAGCGTGAATGCCTTGCCAAGAATAATCGCGGTTGGACGCAGCCGCGCGCTGGCGGGGTTGTTCGGATCGGCAAATAACACGATCCGCTCGTACACCTGCTCCAGACTGCCATCTGGAGTGTAGTATGCGCCGGTCAGTGGCCGGCCAAACGCGCTGGCGCCGTTCAGCCGGAGGATAACCGGCAGAAACGGCTCGGAGACCGGGGCCTGCCCACCAATGACCGTGCTCTCGCCCTGCGGCTGATAGTTGCACCGCTCGCGGCAATCAACCGCGCCGTAGGCAATCAGGCGCACGCGGTGGTCAGGATCGTCGAGCAGATAATAAAAGCCAACGTTCTCGAAAAACTGCTCAATCCGGTTAAGCCCCGGATTGCGGCGCGCATTGATCAGCGGGCGGCCAACGTAGCGCGCGCCGTTCATGCGCTTATACTGGTTGACAAAGGCTTCGTTGATCAGAAAGCCGTCCACTTCCAGCCCGCTGCCGCCGATGTACGTGCCCGGCTGGTCGCGGTCAGCGATGACGCGCGCGCCAAGCGGCTGGAGCGAGAAGCGCTCAGCATCAGCGGCGTTGGGGTCATAACACATCAACGCCGCTGCGGTATACTGGCAGATCATCGAATCTCGGGTAGCGGGAGCGATAGCATAGCCCAGCACATCTCGCCCGCCCAGAGAGTTGTAGAATTCTCGGAAAACGGGGTCGACCGGAACAGCGCCGGACGGCAGGCTGTTCTCGGCTGGCGCGCCAGCAGAACTGCAAGCCGAAAGCAGCAGCGCTACACTTACTGTTATCAAAATGACGGTCAATCGCCTTTCAGAGATTGATACCCGCATACTCCGCCCCCGCGTTTCAGCATTTGAGTCGACTGCTTTTCGGTTTAGAAAAACCGCCAGGATAACAATAGCGTATTAACCACTAATAAAATCAAGAGATGAATACCGTATTATAACTCGGCACATTTCTTGCATGACAAGAAGTGCCTTACAGGATAGTAAATCGTCAGTTAGAATATAGTAACATCCTTCGGGAAACATTACAAGGAATTTCTTCCGCATCCGGCAGGTTTTTTTTTCTCACCAATCCCCTGCGGCGAAACCGCTTTTTGTACTGATGATACAATCACTGGAAGAAAGATCTCCGGGGAGATACGCATGGCCAACATTCTGGTGACCGGTTCGACGGGCTTTATCGGCGGGCAGTTGTGCCGCGCTCTATGCGAGCAGGGTCATGCCGTGCGCGCCTTTCATCGCCCCACCAGCCTGACGCGCGTTCTGGAAGGACTGCCAGTGGAACATGCCCTGGGCGATCTGACCCAGCCGGATAGCGTCAACGCAGCGATGCAGGGTATCGAAGTCGTCTTTCATGTAGCTGCGCTGCTCGGCGGTCAAGAGAACAGCGGGCGCATGTATGCCATCACCGTTGAGGGCACGCGCGCAGTGCTGCAGGCTGCGTTGCGCGCCGGAGTGCGCCGCATGGTACACACCAGTTCGGTGGCCGCGCTGGGCGTACCCGATTTTGCCGACCCCGGCTCCTTGCCGATTAATGAAAATCATTCGTGGAATTACCGCCCCGACCGCTGGCCGTACGGTTATGCCAAGCACCTGGCCGAATTAGAAGTACAAAAAGCCGTGGCCCAGGGTCTCGACGCGGTGATCGTCAACCCATCCGTGGTGTTTGGCCCAGGGGATGTGTACCGCCAGAGCAGTTCAATCATTATGCAGGTGGCGCGGCGGCGGCTGCCCGCACTGACCGAAGGCGGGCTGAACGTCGTTCACATTCAGGACGTGGTGGCCGGTCACCTTGCGGCGCTGGAATGCGGCGTTACCGGCGAGCGCTACATTCTGGGCGGTGAGAATATGACCCACGCTACGCTGGCGCGCAAGATCGCAAAAATCACCGGGGCGCCGGCGCCGCTGCTGGTGCTGCCGCCCTGGATGGCGCGCGGGCTGGTCGTACCGGCCCGCCTGGCGCAAACCTTCATCTCACTGCCGCTGGCCTACAACAGCCTGTACCTGGCCGGATACCGCTTTTATTACCAGACCAGCAAGGCCGTGGTCGAGTTGGGTCTCAACCAGCCGCTTCCTGCTGATCAAGCCATCAGCGACGCCTACGCGTGGTTCAAGCAGAAGCAAGGCTAAGCGGGATTATCCGCCAATCTCACTCATGGTGCGGTTTAATGCCACCTCACCCTGGGCCAGGCCGTGGCCCCAGGGCTTCTCCCACACATTGTCGACAATGAGCTGGCGCAAATCTTCAAGGGTTGCTCCCGCGCGCAGCGGAGTGAGCAGGTCGACCTCTTTTTCGCGCAGCAGGCACAGGCGCAGCTTGCCATCGGCGGTAAGGCGCGCGCGGGTGCAACTTGCGCAAAACGGCAGGCTGACTGATGAAATAAACCCCAGCGTGCCGCACGCCCCGGGCAGGCGGAACAGGCGCGCTTCGCCGTCCAGCTTGCCGCCGTTGACCGGCTCCAGCGGCCCGAACTCAGCCTCGATCATGCGCGCCATCTCGGCCGCGGTCACCACCTGGCTGCGCTGGAAGGCCGTATCGCCGGCGAAGGGCATCATTTCAATAAAGCGCACCTGCCAGGGATGATCCTGCGTCAGCCGCGCCATGTCGGGCACGTCCTGGTCGTTGAAGCCGCGCGCCACCACCGCGTTCAGCTTGACAGGGGTCAGCCCGGCCGCTTCGGCAGCCAGAATACCGCGCCACACCTCGTCAAACGAGCCCCAGCGGGTGATGCGCCGGAAGCGCTGCGGGTCGAGCGTGTCGAGGCTGATATTGACACGCTCCAGCCCGGCTTCTTTGAGCGGACGCGCCAGCTTTTCCAGCAGCACGCCATTGGTAGTCATCGAAAGTGAATTTACGCCGGGGATGCGCGCAATGCCGCGCACCAGGTCAACGATACGCGCGCGCACGGTCGGCTCGCCGCCGGTCAGCCGGAACTTATCGAAGCCCAGGCTGACGAACAGCCGCGCCAGCAACAGCACTTCCTCATCCTGCATCATCTCCGCGTTGGGCCGGAAGGTCATATCTTCCGGCATGCAGTACACGCAGCGCAAATTGCAGTGGTCGGTCAGACTGATGCGCAGATAATGTATATTTCGTCCAAAACGATCTAACGCCATCGGCTTAACACCCTTCACCCCAGCGGGGCGAACGAATAAATCAGACAATTCCAGTTAGATTATACCGGGATTTGACGAATTTGCCAGTTTTGTCCCACTGTACCAGAATCAAGCGCACCCGCCGGGTTTCCGGCAGGTGCGCTTGATGCCAAAATTCAGCGGCCGATTACACCAGGCCGCCGACCGCGCTGCGAACTTCGTCCAGCAGCGTTTCGGGGGCGATGCCGTAAATGCAGGCCGCGCTTTCGATAGTTTCAAAGGCTGACATGCTGCACCCCACGCAGGCCATGTGGTGCTTCAGGAACACGGGAATCGCCTGCGGATAGTCGCGCAGCAGGTCAGAAATGCTGGTCGTGCGTTCGATCAGGTCGGATTGGTTCATATTCATCGGAAAGCACCTCTAAGATACATCAAAATTGCGATTTGTACAGGAAAATCATACCCGGCAACTGCGCGCGCGTCTTTGCCCTGGCGCAAATACAGCTCCCCTGCATGGAAATCGGTTCTCCTATTTGAAGTACAATGGCGCTATGACCGTCACCCCCGATTTCCTGGCCCAGGTGAGCCTGTTCCACGGGCTGCCGCAGCGCGCGCTGCAATCCGTGTTAGCTGCCGGGCAGGAACTGACTTATGCCGAGGACAGCTTCCTCTTTTACCAGGACGACCCGGTGGAGCGCGTGTATGTGCTGATCGATGGCCGGGTAAAGCTTTCGCAGCTTTCCAACGACGGCCAGCAGGTGATCATGCGCGTGATCACGCCGGGGCTGCTGTTCGCGGCGATTTCCATCGTCGAGGGCGCGCGCTACCCGGTTTCGGCGCAAGCCGCGGCCGACTGCCGGGTGATCTCCTGGACGCACTCTGCCATGCTGGAACTGATCCGGCAGTACCCGCTGCTGGCGCTCAACGCGCTGGAAGTGATGGGTACCCAGGTGCGCGAATTCCAGAACCGCTACCGCGAACTGGCCACCGAGCGCGTCGAGCGGCGGCTGGCGCGAGCGATTTTGCGGCTGGCGGCGCAGGCCG
>DATCUC010000143.1:0-6373 GCA_036567625.1 Anaerolineaceae bacterium
GGCGCACCATCACCAGTCGGCGGAATTTGCCGCCGAGGTACTGTCCGCCGAAGGCTGGCCGGCGGAGCGCATTGCCGCGGTGCAGCACTGCATCCGCGCCCACCGCTACCGCGATACCAGCGAGCCGCCGGCTACACTGGAAGCGAAGATATTATTCGACGCCGACAAGCTGGATGTGCTTGGCGCGGTGGGCGTGGCGCGCACCATCGCTTATGCCGTACTGGCCGGCGAACCGATCTACGTCGAACCGTCGGCGCAGTTCGTGGAAAGCGGCGTGGAAGAACCCGGCGAACCGCACAGCTCATACCACGAATTCCTGTTTAAGCTGCGCAAAGTGAAAGAGCGCATGTTCACCGCCACGGCGAAGGCAATCGCCGAAGAACGTAACGCCTACCTGGCTGAGTATTACCGCAAGCTGGGCGCGGAATACCGCGGAGAAGAATAGCCCAACCTTACAAACCTTACAACTCCATTAAGGTCCTGTAAGGCGCGCGCGCATTGTACTGTGGGGCGGCAGCCCTTACAATGCTGCTATGAGTGTTCCTTATGGCCCCATCCTCATTGTCGACGACGTGCCCAATGTGCTGGAACTGCTGGAAGTAACCCTGCGCTTTAAGGGGTACCCGGTAGCCACAGCCACCAATGGACAGGAAGCGCTGGAAATCATCCAGCGCGAACACCCGGCGATGATCATTTCCGACATCCTGATGCCGCGGATGGACGGCTTCACCCTGGCGCATACCCTGCGCAAAGACCCGCGCAGCAGCCAGATCCCGCTCATTTTCCTCTCCGCCACCTACCTCAATTCCGAAGATAAAGCCTTCGCCATGAGCCTGGGCGCGGCGCGCTTCCTCGAAAAGCCGATCGACACGGAAGAATTCCTGCTGACCATCGCCGAAGTGCTGACGATGGGCTATGACCAGGCCGTGCAGCCGATGGACGAAGAAGAATTCTACCTGCGCTACCGCGAACGGCTGGAGAGCAAGCTCAAGCATAAGAACACGCAGATCGCGCGCACCGAGCGCCTGCTGGAAACCCTGCCGGCCGAACAAAAACCGGCTTTCCAGACCCTGCTGGAACAGGTGATCAGCGACCGCGACGAGATTCAGGCCGAACTGGACGAGCTGCACAAGATCCTCGCCCAGATCAAGGACGAACCCCCGGCCAAACTTCCATTTTGAACTCCGACCGAGAGTTAAGGGTTTTTGCATGAACCTCCCGCAGGTGGCCAGCCGCGGGAGGTTTCATTTCTCCTAACTTCGTGTACAATAATTCTCCATGGAACCGCTGCCGCTTGACCAGGTGTTGACCGGAGACTGCGTGGAACTGCTGCAGGCCCTTCCGGCGGAATCGGTGGATGTGATCTTCGCCGACCCGCCGTACAATCTGCAACTGCGCCACGATCTGTGGCGCCCCAACCAGACCCGGGTTGACCCGGTGGATGACGATTGGGACCGGTTCGCCACGTTCGCCGAATACGACGCCTTCACCCGGCGCTGGCTGGGCGCCTGCCGCCGGGTACTCAAGCGCAGTGGCACGTTGTGGGTGATCGGCACGTATCACAACATCTTTCGCGTGGGGGCGATCTTGCAGGACCTAGATTTCTGGATCCTCAACGAGATCAACTGGATTAAGGCCAACCCGATGCCCAACTTTAAGGGCATGCGCTTCACCAACGCGCACGAAACGCTGATCTGGGCGCAGAAGGAGCGCGGCGCGCAGTATACCTTCAACCACCAGGCCATGCGCGCCCTCAACGAAGATTTACAGATGCGGTCCGACTGGTACCTGCCGATTTGCGGCGGCAAAGAACGCCTGCGCGAGAACGGCGCCAAGGCGCATGCCACGCAAAAGCCTGAGGCCCTGCTCTACCGCGTGCTGATTTCCAGCAGCAACCCGGGCGACGTGGTGCTCGATCCCTTTTTTGGAACCGGCACCACCGGCGTGGTGGCCAAACGCCTGTGCCGCCGCTGGATTGGCATGGAACGCGACCCGAAGTATGTGGCGCTGGCTGAGCAGCGCCTGGCCGCGGTCCAACCCGGCGACCCGGCGGCGTTCAAGCTGGTCCACCCGCGCCGCGAAAAGCGCATCCCTTTTGGCAGCCTGCTGGAATATGGCCTGCTGCAGCCCGGAGAAACGCTGACGCTTGGCCCGCAAGAGGAAATCAGCGCGCGCGTGATGGCAGATGGTCAATTGGAGATAGACGGCCAGCGCGGCTCGATCCACCGCATGGCCGCCATGCTGCACCCCGGCCCGTGCAACGGCTGGGAATTGTGGCACTATTGGGACGCCCAGTCCCGGCAGCGCCGTCCGATCCATGTTCTGCGCGAGCAGCTTCGCGCGCGGTGGAACACATTATCCGATGAAGAGAGTGAGCCATGACCCAAGAAAGTGTTTCCTATACCCAGGCCCGCTGGAGCCTGGCCGATCTGTTCCCCGGGCCAACTACCCCGGAACTGGAAGGCGCTTTCCAGCAGCTTGATTCGATGGTGGCTGAGTTTGAAGGCGTGCGCGGACAACTGCGCGAAGATATGCCGGAAAGCGCCTTTTTCCAGCTCGTGCACCAGGTAGAAGCCATTTCCCAGGCGTCTTCGCGGCTGGGAGCCTACGCCTCACTGTTATTTGCTGAAGACACGCAAGATCAGACGGCGCAAAGCCTGATGGCCCGCGTGCAGCAGTTTGGCGCGAATCTTTCGAACCGCATGATGTTTTTCAGCCTGTGGTGGAAATCGCTCTCCGACGCGGCCGCCGAACGGCTGATGCAAAACAGCGGCGATTACCGCTACTGGCTGGAAGAAATGCGTCACTTCAAGCCGTACACCCTTTCGGAAGCTGAAGAAAAAATCATCAACATCAAGGACGTGACCGGCATCAGCGCGCTGCAGATGCTCTACGACTCGATCACCAACCGGTATGTCTTCAAAGTGACAGTCGACGGCGAAGAGAAAGAAATGACCCGCGGTGAACTGATGACCCTGGCCTATTCGCCGCGCCCAGAACTGCGCGCCGCTGCCTACCAGGAGCTGTATCGCGTCTATGGGCAGGATGCGTCCATTTTGGGCCAGATGTACCAGACCATCGTGCGCGACTGGCACAACGAGCAGATCGACCTGCGTGGGTTTGCCACGCCGATTTCAGCGCGCAACCTGGTGAACGACATCCCCGACGCGGTGGTAGAGACGCTGCTCAACGTTGCCCAGCGTAACACAGGCGTGTTCCAGCGCTTCTTCCAGTTGAAGGCCCGCTGGCTGGGCGTCGACCGGCTGCGCCGCTACGACATCTACGCCCCGGTGGCCGCCGCCAACAAAGAGTACGCTTTCAGCCAGGCCGCCGGCATGGTGCTGGATTCGTTTGGGCAGTTCCACCCGCGGCTGGCGGAGCTGGCCGAGCGCGTTTTTGCCGAAGGCCACCTGGACAGCGAAGTGCGGCGCGGCAAGCGCGGCGGCGCGTTTTGCGCCGGCATTGCCCCCGACCTGACCCCCTGGGTGTTGACCAGTTACCAGGGCAAGGCCAGCGATGTGGCTACTCTGGCGCACGAACTGGGCCATGCCATTCACGCCATGCTGGCCTCGGAGCACAGCATCTTCACCTTCCATTCCAGCCTGCCGATGGCCGAAACGGCTTCAACGTTTGGTGAGATGATGCTGGTCGACCGGCTGCTGGCCACGGAAACCAGCGAAGATGTGCGCCGCGACCTGCTCTTCCGCCAGGTGGATGATGCCTACGCCACCATCCAGCGCCAGAGCTTCTTTGCCCTGTTCGAACGTCAGGCGCACGAGATGATCCAAAATGGCGCGTCGGTGGATGAGGTTGCCGCGGCGTACCTGGAAAACCTGAAGACCCAGTTTGGCGACGCGGTGGAAGTGTCGGATGAATTCCGCTATGAATGGGTTTCGATCCCGCATATTTACCAGGTGCCGTTCTACGTCTACGCCTACGCCTTTGGGCAGTTGCTGGTGTTCTCGCTGTACCAGCAGTTCCAGAAAGAAGGCGAAGCCTTCAAGCCGCGCTATCTGAAGATCCTGTCTACCGGCGGGTCAGAGGCCCCGGCAAAGGTGCTGGCAGACGCGGGCATCGATATCACCTCAGAGGCTTTCTGGCAGGGCGGGTTTGACGTGATCGCCGGGCTGGTGCAGCGCTTGGAGGAAATCCCCGTCCAGCGTGGATAATCGAACATTTATCCACATTTATCCACAGTTTTTGCTTAGTTATCCCGGGCCGGCGAACTTGCCGGCCCGCAGTGTTTATGGAAATCAGGCGGAACTTGCGCCGGGCCCGCCTCGCCAGAAAAATCCAGAGATCATGTATAATCCTTTTATTCACATATTGTCGAATCCACAGGAGAATTTGCCATGTTCGAGAAAAGCATCGAGCTGTTGAATCGGGCCGCGGCGGACGAACTTTCCGCGGTGCACCAGTACATGTATTTCCATTTCCACTGTGAAGACCAGGGTTACGACAAGCTCTCCGGACTGTTCCTGAAAACCGCCGTGGAAGAAATGAATCACATCGAACGCTGCGCGGAGCGCATCCTGTTCCTGGGCGGCGATGTGGAAATGGTGGCCTCTACCCCGATCGAAAAGATCAAAGATGTCAAAGCCATGCTGGAAAAGGCCCGCGCCATGGAAACCGGCAGCATCCGCGATTACAACCTGTGGGCCAATGAATGCGCCGCCAACGCGGATGCTGGCTCGCGCAAGGTGTTTGAAGGCCTGGTGACGGACGAAGAACGCCACTACAGCCAGTATGACATGGAGATCCAGAAGATCGAAAAGTACGGCGCGCAGTACCTGGCGCTGCAGGCAATGGGCGGCGGCGAGGCCGAAGCGACGGCTTAATTTAAGTTTCCCCGCGAGAAGAAGCGTTCGCCAGTTTTCTACGCAGAGCGGCCTCACGCCATGTGAGACCGCTCTGCTGTACCTGGGCTGCATCCGAAAAGCCGCGCGCCATTTTGTGGTATATTCATTACCATTCGAGCACTGCTCGCACTCCATCCTGCGGAGACAGAATGTATTTTTCAATCGAAGGCGTTATTGGAGTAGGCAAAACCACCCTGGCCCGCCTGTTAGCGCCGGCCTTTCAGGCCAACCTGCTGCTGGAAGTCTTTGAAGAAAACCCGTTCTTGAGCGACTTCTACAGCGACCGCGCGCGCTACGCGTTCCAGACGCAGATATTCTTCCTGCTCAGCCGCTACCACCAGCAGCACAAAGCCGTGATCGACCTGACCGCCGGCGGTCAGAGCCTGATCAGCGACTACACCTTTGAAAAAGACGCGCTGTTTGCCAGCATCAACCTGAAGGGTGATGAACTGCAAATGTACTACAAGGTGCACGAGGCGCTGGCCGAAAAGATTACAGCGCCCGAGCTGCTGGTCTATCTGCGGGCCAGCACCGACACGCTCATGCAGCGCATCGCCATGCGCGACCGGCCATATGAGCGCGCGATGGAGCGCAGCTATATTGGCGAACTGAACCAGGCTTACGATGAATACTACCTCAACGGCAGCCACGTATGCCCGGTGCTGACCATTGAAACCGACCAGATGGATTTTGTGCGCAATCACGATGACTTGCGCACGGTGGAGAACCGCATCCGCCAGGCGCTGCAGTTGGCTCCATTCCAGCCAATGCTGCCGCTGACCGGAAAACAGAACCCGTAACACCTGCGAAAAGGGCGTATCCTATGCGCATTACACGAGATCACCTGCTCCGACTGGCCCGCGAGAATGTACAGCTCCGGTTGCAGCGCGACCGCCGCATGGTATGTGCATATCTCACCGGCAGCCTGCTGACGGATGAGCCGCTGCTGGGCGGCACCGCCGATATTGACCTGGTGTTTGTGCACGACAGCGAACCCTACACCAACCGCGAGATCGTGCGGCTGAGCGAGGAAGTGCACCTGGATATTGCGCATTACTCGCAGATGGTATTCCACCAGCCGCGTCACCTGCGCGTCTCGCCGTGGATCGGCCCATACCTGTGCCACAACCCGATTGTGCTGCACGACAGCCAGCACTGGTTCGAATTCACCCAGGCGTCGGTATGCGCGCAGTTCAACGACCCGGAGAACGTCTACCAGCGCGTGGGGCATTTTGCCGCCACTGCGCGCCAGACGTGGATGGACCTGCAGTTCAACAACCTGACCGGCGGAACCCGGCGCGTTTCAGCCTACCTGGAAGCGCTGGAAGACGCGGCCAATGCCGTTGCCAGTTTCAGCGGGCCGCCGCTGGCTGAACGGCGCATGCTGCTCCAATATTTGCAGCGCGCCAAAGCCATCAACCGGCCGGGGCTGGCCGCCGGGCTGGTAGACCTGATCATGCCCGAAACGGTGAGTGAAGCCGACTGGAACGCCTGGCAGCCGGGGTGGACCGCCG
>DATCUC010000144.1:0-3544 GCA_036567625.1 Anaerolineaceae bacterium
CTGCACCGCGCCGTGCCGCTGGTGATCAGCGCCGGGTCGCAGTCGATCAACGTACGCTCCGCTGCCGAAACCGTGGGCGCAACCCTGGCTGAAGCCGGTATGGCGCTGCAAGGCGCGGATTTCTCCGAACCGGCGGCGGACGATCCGCTGCCGGCAAGCGGGCAAATCCGCGTGGTGCGCGTGCGTGAAGACGTTCTGCTCACCCAGACGGTCATTCCGTTTGAGAACACCTACCAGCCGGACGCTGAAACCGACCTGGACACGCGTAAGGTCATCGAGCCTGGGCAATACGGCTTGAAAGTGTCGCGCGAGCGCGTCACCTACCAGGATGGGGTGGAAGTGGCGCGCGAAAGCGAGGCCGAGTGGGTGGTGAGCGAGCCGAAAACGCAGGTGGTTGGCCTGGGCACGCGCCCGGTGATTCAAACGCTGGATACGCCGGATGGGCAGATTGAGTATTACCGCACTGCCACGGTCTACGCCACTTCGTATTCGCCCTGTCGCCAGGGCATGGGGCGCTGCAGCAAGAGCACGGCCAGCGGCATCCCGCTCACCAAAGGGGTGATCGCGGTGACGCTGCCCTGGTACCGGCAGTTCGCCGGGCAGCAGATCTATGTTCCCGGTTACGGCGTTGGCACCATCGCCGATACGGGTGGCGGGATTCCGGGCACGGATTGGATCGATCTGGGGTATGATGAAGAAAACTTCACCAACTGGCATTCCAACGTGACCATTTATTTCCTCACCCCCGTTCCCGCGGACGTTGCATGGCAGCTTCCATAGATCTGCCTCCTTTGAACGTTCCCGACCTGCTGCGCGATCATGGGCTGCGCCCGAAGAAATCGCTCGGGCAGAATTTCCTGGTCGATCCTACTGCGCTGCGTAAGATCGTCGCCGCCGCGGCAATTCCTCCCGAGGCCGAGGTACTGGAGATTGGCCCCGGGCTGGGCAGCCTGACGCGCCACCTGGCCGTCGCGGCGCGGCGCGTAGTGGCCGTGGAATTAGATTCAATGCTGCTGCCCGCGCTGCAAGACGTGCTCGCCGGGCAGGAAAACGTCACGATCGTTCAGGGCGATATGCTGGAACTCGACCCCGCGGCGCTGATGACCGCGCCGGGTTACCTGGTGGTAGCCAATATCCCATATTACATCACCTCCGCGCTGATCCGCCACCTGTTGGAAGCGGAGAAAAAACCGGCGCGGGTAGTGCTGACCATCCAAAAAGAGGTAGCCGAGCGCATCACGGCTGCGCCGGGCGATTTAAGCCTGCTAGCGCTCAGCGTGCAGGTATACGGGCAGGCGCGGCGCGCGGTGCGCATCCCCGCCGGGGCGTTCTACCCGCCGCCCAACGTCGATTCCGAAGTGGTGCGGGTCGACCTGTATGCGCAGCCGCTGATCCCGGCGGAGCAGATTGATACATTCTTCAAGCTGATCAAGGCCGGGTTCTCGCAAAAGCGCAAGACGCTGCGCAATGCCCTCTCCGCGGGGCTGCGCTGGAATACCGGGCGGGCTGAAGAACTGCTGCGCGCCGCCGGGATTGACCCCATGCGCCGCGCGGAAACGCTGTCGATTGAAGAATGGCGCGGGTTGGTGAATGGGTTTACGGATTCTTCCCCTGCGCCAGCTGTCTGAGATCCCGGTACATTCCCGGTAACTGCCAGACGCGCAGCGCGGCTTCAAGCTGGATGCGGAAGTTCATTTTCGACTGGCCCCAGCGCCGGTCAGCAAAATAGATCGGCACTTCCTGGAATTTGAAGCCCAGTTTGTGGGCCACGTAAGCCATTTCCACCTGGAAGACGTAGCCATTCGAGCGGATGCGGTTGAGGGGCATGGAAGCCAGGGTATTGCGCCGCCACAGGCGGAACCCGCCGGTCATATCGCGCAGCGGCACGCCACCCAGGATGGTGCGCGCGTAAAAATTGCCCCAGCCCGAAAGCGCCTTGCGCCAGAAGGGCCAGCGTTCGTCCAGCTTGCCGCCCGGCACGTAGCGCGATCCGAGCGCCATATCGCAGGTTTGCAGCGCTTCGACCAACTCGACAATTTTTTGCGGCGGGTGCGAGAAATCCGCGTCCATCTGGCCGATGGCTTCCGCGCCGGCTTCCAGGCAGTTCTGGAATCCCTGGATGTAGGCCGTACCCAGGCCCATCTTACCAGGGCGGTGCATCACACGCAGCCGCCCGCCGCTTTCCTGGCTGATCTGGTCAGCGATCTGACCGGTGCCGTCTTTGCTGTTATCATCCACCACCAGCAGGCTCAGGTCGGGGAGGGGAAGCGCAAAAATAGCCGAAACCAGTTTGGGCAGGTTTTCGGCTTCATTGTAGGTCGGTATAACAAAGGTTGTCTTCAAGTGTTCCCTCTATCGTGCCAGCCTTTCCAGGTCGCTGCGCAGCTTGCGAATGTTGCGCTCCCGTTCCGGGCCCGGCGTGTAATCATACATCTCAATCGCAAGGCGGTGATCGCGGAAGAGGTCTGTATCCCGGTCCTGGTCACGATAGAAGTACTCAAAAGATTGCGCCAGCCGTTTGCGGATGGTGTCTTTCAATCCCCCCATCGCGCTCTGCTTTGAGATCAGGATAAAGTTGGTCAGGTCTAAATGGCCGAGGAAGCTGTCTGGCGCGGCGTTCTCGCGCAGGCTCTCCTGGAGCATCAGCGAAATCGCGCGGAGCAGATCATCCGAAGCCACAAACCCGTAGACTTCACGAAACCGCCCTAAGTTCTTCAATGATAACACAGAAATAGCGTAATCGGGATTGGCGGCATATTCAAGGACGCGCTCATCCACCAGCTCGCCTTCCGGCAGGCCGGTGACGGTGTTGTTCAGCGTCACCCGGCGGTTACGTTCCAGGGTGTTGACCACCCGCAAGCGCAGCTCTTGGATGTCGAAGGGCTTGGTGATGTAGTCTTCGGCTTTGAGCGACAGCCCTTCCAGCCGGTCGGCGCGCTCGCGCTTTTCGGTGAGGAAGATAATCGGCAGATCGCGGGTGCGGCGGTTGGCGCGAATGCGGCGCGCGACTTCGAATCCGTCGATATCCGGCAGGCGGATATCCAGGATCACCAGGTCAGGCTGCTGATTCAAGCAGCACGACACGCCTTCTTCACCCCAGTTGACAACTGTAACGCCGAAACCCTGCATGCGGAAGTACGCATCCAGCATTTCGGCGATATCAAGATCATCCTCGACGATAAGTAGTCTGGCTTTCGCCTCGTTCACGGTAGTCCCCTAACCAATAGGTTCTTTGTAGATCACAAAGTCGCAAGTCGGGTCCCCCACAGCCACGCACTTAGACTCATTCACGCGAAATTCCATCCCGCCCGATACCCATTTCAGCCCTTCTTGCAGCAGGCCGGTGGCGATGAAGCAGTCCGGCTTGTCAGACTTGCGGCCCCAGCACACCGGGCAGCGGTGGATGGTGTAAATGAAGTGGTCTTCGTATTCCTGCACGGTGCTGTTCTGATCGCTCATGGTGCTGAAGATGCGCGCCATAGCCGGCAGACCGATACGCAGCTTGGCATGCAGCGGCAGAACTTTGAAGGCCAGGTCGCCCGCG